>NZ_JABUYE010000004.1:0-354880 GCF_014897485.1 Brevibacterium sp. FME37 | reverse complement strand
CGAGTTCGCAGCGCAGTACCGGGACTTCCTTCTTCAAGCCGCTTGACATCTATAGGAGCATCACAGAGGGTGCTCAACCGAGTTTCAGTTGAGCACCCGCGTTTCGAGGAAGGGGAGCAGCACAGCACCTGAGCTACAGGGGAGAGCCGGCCACGACCTCCGCGAGCCGGCCCGGGCCAGGCGGCTCAGCCGGCCGCGGCCTGCCCAGGCCCACTGTGCGCAGACCTGCGCAGACCAGACTAGGCTGCTGGGCCTACTTCTCTTCCCAGTTCTTGCGGAGCAGCTTCTTGTCGAGCTTCCCCACCGAGGTGCGCGGCATCTCCTCGACGACGTTGACCTCATCTGGCATCTGCCACTTGGCGAAGCGCTCACTGAGAGTTTCGATGATGGACTCGCGGGTCACCTCGGCGCCGTCATTGGCAACGACATAGGCAATCGGCCGCTCATCCCACTTCTCATCAGGGACTCCGATGACGGCTGCTTCCTTGACGTTGGGGCTGTCGAGGATCGCGTTCTCCATATCGATCGAGGAGATCCACTCGCCGCCGGACTTGATGACGTCCTTGAGGCGGTCGGTGATCTTGAGGTAGCCGTAGGCATCGATGACACCGACGTCACCCGAACGCCACCAGCCGTCGATGAACCGGTCCGCGTTGTCGGGCAGCTGGAAGTAGGACTCCGTGATCCACGGACCGCGCATGACGATCTCGCCTACGGACTTCCCATCGCGAGGCATCTCCTGGCCGGTCGGGTCGACGATCTTGAGATCGACGCCGATGATCGGCAGGCCCTGGTAGCGTTTGAGGTCCCATTTCTCCTCATCACTGAGATTCATGCCGGACTTGATGCGCCAGTTCGTGGTCGCCAGCGGAGTGGTTTCGGTGGCACCGTATCCGTGGATCACCTCGGCGCCGGTGATCTCCTTGAAACCGCGCATCATCGACAGCGGCGGCTCGGAGGATCCCGAGACCAGGCGGACGCCGCTGAGGTCGGGCGGGGTCGGCATATTCTTCATCATCGCCAGCATCGGCGTGAAGATCGCGGGAGCGCCGTTGGCCAGCGTCACCTTCTCTTCAATGAAGGCCTGGCCGATGGCGCCGAACTCTTCGACGGCGAATTTACCTGGCAGGACGAGCTTTGCGCCGGCAGCCACCGCGTTCTGCGGGAAGCCCCAGGAGAGCACGTGGAACATCGGGGTGATAGGCATGACGCAATCGTCGAAGGTCGCATTGAGTGCGGCCAGTCCGCCCATCGTGTGCAGGTAGATCGAGCGGTGGGAATAGTAGACACCCTTGGGTCGACCTGTAGTTCCGGTCGTGTAGCCGGCATAGGCCGCTGTCTTCTCGTCGACAACAGGCCACTCATAGGTCTCCGGCTTGTCGGCGATGAGATCTTCGTAGAAGACGACGTTCTCTAAGGAAGTCTCGATCTCCGAGGCGGGCTTGTCGGTCATGATGACCCACCCCTTGACGTCGAGCTTCGGTGCGAGCGACTCGGCGACGTGGAGGAGTGACTCGTCGACGAAGATCCAGTCGGACTTCGAGTGGCTGACCACGTAGGCGAGGTCCTCGGGAGCCAGACGCAGGTTGAGCTGGAGCATGGTTGCGGCCACGCCGGGGACCGAGAAGTACAGCTCGAGGTGGCGGCGAGAGTTCCAGTCGATGACGCCGACCATGGAGCCTGCGCCCACTCCAAGCTCGCCCAGACCATGGGCGAGCTGAGCCATCCGCTTGTATTCGTCGGCGTAGTTCGAGCGACCCCAGGACCCGTCAGACCGACGGTAGACGACCTCTGATTCGCCGAAGAAGGTCGCGGCATGCCGGATCAGGGTGGTGGTGTTGAGCTGGTAGCTGTCTCCGAGTGTGGATGGAATGCCTGTAAGCATGAGACTCCTTTGATCATGGTGGTCGTACTGGGGTGTCGCGATCGTGGTGGGACCCAGAGCTTGCGCAGTTGTCGAGGCTGCACGGTTCGCGTCATGGTGTGCAGTCGGAACACGTTGACGCCTGGGTCGTTTTCATCGTCAGAATATCCCGGCAGGTGATGCGGTTCACAATTTGCACCGCAACGTTACCAATTAGAAACTAACGGACGCCGAGGTGCGGGCCCGCCCTGTTCGCCGAGTCGGGCCCGTCCGATGCGACAGTCCGGCTATTCGCCGGTGAAGTTCGGTCCGCGCTTCTCGATGAAGGCCGCGACCCCTTCGGCAAAGTCATTACTGGCTCGCAACGCTGTCTGACCCGTGAGCTCCTGGTCGAATGCATCGTCGAGTTCAGTCAGCGTCGCCGCGTTGATGGCTCCCTTCGAAGCGGCGAAAGCGAGGGGTGCGCCCTGAGCCCATTGTGCTGCGATCTCCTGTGCCCGGCTCAGGTGCTCGCCCGCGAGCGTGACCTCGCTGGACAGGCCCCAATCGAGTGCTTCCTTGGCCCAGACCTTCTGTGCCGTCAGCGCCATCTTCATGGCTCGATGCCGACCCGCCGAGGCTGCGACGAGTGCCGTCGCCCCTCCATCGGGCATGAGCCCGATCTTAGTGAAGGCCAACATCAGGTACGACTCTTCGCTCATCACGGTGTAGTCGCAGGCCAGAGCCAGGGAACAGCCGATGCCGGCTGCGGGACCGGAGACCGCGGCGATGGTCGGTATCGGCAGATCGATGATCGATCGGATGATGGAGTTGGCCCGGTCGAGGCCGAGCCCTCCGCCCTGCACAGACCCCTGCAGATCGGCACCTGAACTGAAGGACCGGTCATTGCCGGTGATGATGAGCACACGGGCTGTGGTGGCTGCCGCAGCGACGGCGTCCCCGATGCCCTCCATAGCCTCCTCGGTCAGCGCGTTGAGACTTTCGGGGCGATTGATCGTGACAGTGACGACCCCATCGTTCAGGTCGGTGAGAACACTCGAGGTCAAAGCGACTCCTCTATGTTGGCGTTGGATGTCTGATCTTTCATCCAACTTTAACGTACGTTAAGTTGATCTGGGTCACACCGCTCGGAAGTACTCTTGGAAGCGAGCGGGCGCGTTTTCCCGTCAAGCAGCGCACTTGCCGCCGTGCCACGGGCCACGTTGCACCCCGGGCCACTGTGGTCCTGCCAGTTCATGGTGGTCACACTCTGCGGTGCCGGCTGTGCTGGTCTGCCTCAGACAGCGAAGCCAAATAGGCGTTGTAATTCCGCAGCTGGGCGTCACCGTCCCTGGCAGCTTGGCGGTCGAGACGACGACTGAGTCGCGCATCAGATCTCTGCCACTTGAACACCAGCACGCCGAGCATGATCAACGTCGGAATCTCCGTGAACGCCCACGCGATGCCGCCTCCGAGGAACTGGTCCTTCAACGGATCGATGCCCCACATCGGCATTCTGTAGAAGCTCGTGAGCAATGTCGTCGACATCATCACGACAATCCCGAAGAATGCGTGGAACGGGATGGTGGCCACAATCTCGAAGACCTGCACGACGGTGGGATCGATGCGAACCTGGCGCTTACTGCTCGTTCGCGGTGAGGGATCGATACCGAAGATGTTCCAGAAGTAGAGCATCCCGATGGCCACGAAGTGGATGAACATCAGGTTGTGTCCCCACATCGTCGACATCAACCAGTCGAAGACGGGGGTGAAATACAGACCGTACAAGCTCATCAGGAACAACACGGTTGTCACGACCGGGTTGGTCAGCACGCGCAGAGGAGGACTGTGGACGATTGCGAGGATCACTCGACGCGCATTCCATCGACCCGACCCGGCCGGCAGGACACGCAGCATCAGTGTGATCGGCGCACCCAGGACCAACAGGATGGGGCTGAGCAT
The DNA here is from genome assembly GCF_014897485.1 of Brevibacterium sp. FME37. Lineage (NCBI taxonomy): Bacteria > Bacillati > Actinomycetota > Actinomycetes > Micrococcales > Brevibacteriaceae > Brevibacterium > Brevibacterium sp. FME37. The sequence goes on along the minus strand of NZ_JABUYE010000004.1, from coordinate 351,075 downwards.
CGACAGAATCATGTGCTGAATCATGTGCATGCTGAACAGCGCCATGCCATAGCCATTCAATGCTGTGCCATCGACGAGGATCACGGTGGCGATACCCAAGGTCCACCAGATGGTTCGCGAGATCGGCCAGGGCACTCCTCGCCGATGGAGCAGCCAAACACAGATGAGATACGCCAGGAGGCCGAGCGTCGCGAGGATGACGATGATGGGGATCGGCTGCGGGTGCCATTCGATGACCCGTGACAGCGTCGGCGGGAGCGTCGGATGCCACATCGTCCCGCTCATCTGGTGCTCATGCATGCGCGCCCTCTCCTCGATCAAATTCTACGTACCGTAGAAAATTGGCTCGAGGCCCACCGTACGCTGGTTGTGCCGCTTCGTCACCCGGAGATCTCCACCCTCGCCGAGGCGCTTGCCCGGACCCAGCGGCCCGTTCAGGTGCACGGCCCGTCCAGGCAGTCCAGTCAGCCCAGTGGCGTGCTCAGATCAGCGCGGCCGCCAGCTGACTCCCCGTCAGAACCCGGTCGGCGAAGACCAGTCGCATCGCCCGCGGATCGGGGTTACCGGCATCAGGTGCTCGATGCCGCAAGGTCAGACCCACCTTCTCCGCGACTCTCCGTGAAGCCGCATTATGTTCGAGCAGGTAGGCGATGACCGGCAGTTCCGGCTTGAGCTCCTGGGCCCGAGCAACGGCCAGGCGTGAGACCTCGCTGGCGTAGCCGCGGCCCTGAACCTCGGGGCGGAAGCGGTAGCCGAGGTTCCAATAGGCTTCGATCCGATCGGGATCCCACTCATCGGCCATGGGTCTGCGCCTCACGCCGCAGCCGCAGGTCCCCAGCACCGGGCCATCCTCCGATTCGCGCACAATCCACGCACCGAGCCCGTCGATCTCCCAATCAGCGATGCAAGCTAACAGATACGCCTCGGCTTCCGCCCGCCTGACCATCCGACCGCTGGGAAAATGCGTCCAGACACGGGGGTCGCTGTGGATTTCGAAGACCTCATCCAGGTCCTGAAGTCCTGGACGGTCGAGAACGAAGGGAGCAGCCATCAAGCGCTGTGAGCCGTGCGCAGGGCCGCGTCGAGGTCGCTCCACAGATCATCGACGTGCTCGATGCCCACGCTCAGACGCAGCAGCCCATCGGGAACCGATTCCGGCTCCGAGGCATTGCGCCGACGACGTTCGATGAGGGACTCCACTCCGCCCAGGGACGTGGCAGGAGTCCACACCCGGACCGCCTCGGCGACGGCTGTGGCCTGTTCCGGCGTCTGGGTGCAGAAGGCAACGATCGCACCGAATCCCGACATCTGTGCCGCCGCACGCTCATGCCCGGGGTCCTCGGGCAGACCCGGGTAGCGGGTTTCGACGACGCTGGGGTGCGAGCTCAGACGCTTCGCGATCACCGCGGCATTGGCCTGGGCGCGCTCCATGCGCACCGACAAGGTGCGCAGACCACGCAGCGCCAACCAGACCTCGAAGGGCCCGGCGATTGCCCCGCGCAGTGAGCGTTCGCGATGAAGTCGCTGGTGCAGCTCTTCGTTGCTGGTCAGCGCTGCACCGAGGACGACATCCGAGTGTCCGGCGAGGTATTTGGTGACCGAGTGGACGACGACGTCCGCACCCAGATCGAGCGGCGTCTGCAGCAGCGGGGTCGAAAAGGTGTTGTCCACGATGGTCAGGATGCCGCGCTCGCGCGCAGCGGAGATGAGTGCGGGTGTGTCTGCGACTTCGAGCATCGGGTTGGTCGGAGATTCGATCCACAGCACCGCCGAGGCGGCAGCAACCTCGTCGAGTGCCGTCACGACGGCCGCGGTGTCGGCGATGTCGACGGTGGCGAGCGTGAATCCGCTGCGCTCGGCGACTTCGCCCGCGGACTCCAGCGACCCCTGGTAGCAGTGCCGGGTCATGATCAGAGTGCCCTCGCGCGGGACCAGGCTGAGGGCAGCGGCGATCGCAGCCAGCCCCGAGCCGAAGACCAGTCCGGGCAACGCAGCATGTTCGAGTTCAGCTAATGCCTCCTCGAACGGAGTCCACGCCGGGGTCGAGAACCGACCGTAGACATAGGCGGACTGATCGATCTCACGGCTGCCGACGAAGGTCGAGGACAGTTCGATGGGAGGGTTCACCGACGACCCGGTCGAGCGTTGAGGACGACCCGCCTCGACGAGGACGGTCTCTGGTGCGTGGGACGAATCTGGAGAGGTCATCGTCCCAATATATGTCGCGTGCCGACCACTCCGCACTGACGTCTCAGTGGTGTGACTGACGCCTCAGCGGTCATTCGGAGGCCTCAGTCACACCGCTGGTGCCTCAGCCGCGTACACGCACCATGTGCTCCAGCAGTGCCCTGGCTCCTGTTGAGAGTCGGCGCCTAGGCGACCACACCGCGTGCAGTTCACGGTCGAGGGCGACCCCGGACTGCACCGGCAGCGGCACCAGGCGTCGGGCCCGGAAGTCATCGCGCAGAGCCAGCTCGGAGAGCACAACGGGTGCGACACCGGTGGCAGCTGCGATCTTCAGCGCCGAGTTCGACCCGTACTCGCCCGCCACACGTGCCCCACCGAAGCGAGCCAATGCGGAGTCAAGGACCTCCCGTGTTCCCGAACCGACCTCTCTGACCAGCAGCGGAACCTCGGCCAACGCCTCAGCGGCGATCGGGGCCGTCCACGCATCGGCGAAGGCGGGTGCGGCGGCGATCATAAGACGGTCATGGCCGACCACCTCGGCGGGGAAATCCTTGGGCAGGGACACAGACTCGATGAGGCCGAGGTCGCAACGCTGCTCACGGACGGCAGCGATGACCGCGGCCGAGTTCTCGACCGCCAGTCCCACGTCGATATCGGGATGGGAGGAAGTGAACGTCGTCAGATAGCGGGGCAGAAGGTATTCGGCCACGGTCAGCGAGGCGGAGACCCGAACAGTGCCAGCCCGCGCATCCTGGATGGCGCGGGTGCCGGCGTTGAGATCGGCATAGGCATCGATGACCTTCGAGGCCCATTGGGCCACGGCATGACCTTCGGCGGTGAGCTGGGTGCCCTGCGGCGAGCGCACGAGCAGCGGCACCTTGAGATCTCTTTCCAGGTGGCGCAGGCTGCGTGAGGCATTCGGCTGCGCAAGGCCCATCGCCTCGGCGGCCTGTCCAATGGACTGGGCGCTCGCGCTCAGAGTCACCAGCAGCCCCAGCGCCGGGAGCTCGGGCCAGTCCTGCATTCTGCTGAGATCCTGCATGCCCCAATACTGCCATATCAGCGCCATATGGGTCGGTCGAACAATGCCGGCTACCGAAACCTCTGAGTGCTTGACAGACTGAACTTATGAAACGCATTGTCAGCCTCCTCCCAGGCTTGGGAGTCGCCGCAGTCGCCACCGCGATCGCGTGGCCCATCTCAATGGTGGCCCCCATTCTCTCCCCGCTCCTCGTCGCCATCGTCCTGGGGATCATCGTCGGCAACGTCCTCCCCGAACTGCCGCAGACCTTCCAACCCGGCCTCGCCTTCGCGGCCAAGCCCCTCCTGCGTCTGGGCATCGTCGCCCTCGGCGCACAGGTCGTCCTCGGCGACATCCTTGACCTCGGCTGGCTGGTCCTCGTGCTCGCCGCGGTCGTCGTCGCCGTCGGCATCATCTCCGGACTGCTGCTGGCACGTCCGTTCCGCGTCGATTCGAGTCTTGCGCTGCTCATCGGCTGCGGGTTCGGCATCTGCGGGGCCGCCGCGGTCGCCGGGGTCGAGTCGACGCTGAAGGCGAAGAAGGAGGACGTGGCCGCGGCGATCGGTCTCGTGGTCCTCTTCGGCACCCTGATGATCGCTGTGATCCCCTCGCTGAGCGCCGCCTTCGGTCTGGCCCAGGACACCGCCGGCATGTGGGGCGGGGCGTCCACCCACGAGGTCGCGCAGGTCGTCGCAATCGGCGGCATCATCGGCCCCGCGGCTCTGCAAGTCGCCGTCCTCGTCAAGCTCTCCCGCGTCATCATGCTCGCCCCGACCGTCGCCGTGTTCAGCTTGGTGATGCGCCGCAACGAGAGCCGGGAGCGGGCTCTGGTGACTTCCCCCGCCGAGGTGGCCTCGCAGTCCTCGTCGGACGCTGAGTCATCCTCGGATGCCCAGTCGCCTTCGGGTGGCCTGCCCGCTGCACCTGCGGCGAAGCGCCCGCCCATCATTCCCCTCTTCGTTCTCGGATTCCTCCTCATGGCGGGCCTGCGCACCTTCGGCCTGCTGCCTGACGTTGCGGTCTCCGGCCTGGGCTGGATCCAGACCGTGTGCCTGGCCATGGCGATGTTCGCCCTGGGGCGCGGAGTCCAGTGGCGTTCACTGCGCAACCTCGGCGCAGGTCCGATCGGCCTAGCCGCGGTGACGACTCTCATCGTCGCGGTGATCAGCCTCGGCGGCGCCGTCCTCCTGACCTGAGGTAATGAGCGCGGTACTGGTCTGAGGCTCTCACCTTGGTCCTGATCTGAGCTCCTGAGCGCACACATGCTGGAAGCACCTTCTGCAGGCTGCCCGTCCTGGCTACGATGATGGCGAAGTCGAACCATGATCCAGTCGAGAAGGATGCGGCAATGAGTGCGAACGCGATAGTCGTCGGCAGCGGCGTGATGGGAGCGTCCATCGCGTTCTCCTTGGCCAGACGTGGATACTTCGTCACCGTCGTCGACAAGAAGGCGGGACCGGCACAGGGTTCGACCGGGGCGACCAGTGCGATCGTTCGCTTCACCTATTCCCTGCGGGACTCCATCGCCCTGGCCTGGGAGTCCAAGCACCTGTGGGAGAACCTGCGGGACCATGTTCAGGCACCGGAATCGGAACCGGTCGCGGACTTCATGCGCACCGGCATGGCCGTCTTCGAAATACCCGGGCTGATCCCGGCCACAGTCCGCACAGACTTTGAGGCCCTCAAGATCCGCTATGCCGAGTGGGACGCAGCCGATCTTGCCCGGGAGCTACCCGGTGTCGACCCCTCGAACCACTTTCCACCGACGCGCCCGGAAGATCCAGCCTTCCTCGACGACAGTGTCGAGCCCGCCACAGCACTGTACACACCCGACGGCGGGTATATCTCTGACCCGGTCCTGGCCACGGAGAACTTCGCCCGCGCCGCCAAACGACATGGCGCCCGGTTCCTCTACAACACCGAGGTCATCGGCCTCCACCACGCCGATTCCACCTGGTCGATCAACCTCGCCGATGGCCGAGTCCTCGATGCCGACGTCGTGGTCAACGCGGCCGGACCCTGGTCAGCCCGACTCAACGAGCTCGCCGGGGTCGGATCCGACCACGGAATCTCGCTGACTCCCCTACGCCAGGAGGTCCACACTCTGCCGGCGGAATCGACCGTCATCCGCGCCGATGGCTCCCGCATCCCGGCCGTGCTCGATGCCGGTATCGGCACCTATATGCGCGCCGAGGTGGGCGGCCAGCTGCTCATCGGAGGCACAGAACCCGAATGCGATGAGCTGGAATGGGTCGAGGACCCTGACACCGTATCGATGAGCGTTCGTCCCGAACAGTTCGAGTCGCAGGCGCTGCGAGCGGCCAAACGCTTCAACGACATCACGATCCCGAACCGGGCCCGAGGAGTCGTCGGCGTCTACGATGCCTCTACCGACTGGACTCCGATCTACGACCGCTCCGAGGCAAATGGCTTCTATCAGGCGGTCGGCACCAGCGGCAACCAATTCAAGAATGCGCCGATGGTCGGCGAGCTCATGGCGGAACTCATCGACGCCGTCGAGCACGGTCATGACCACGACCGTGATCCCCTCCAGATCTCACTCGGATACACGGGCGGGGAGCTGAACCTGGGTACCTTCTCGCGGCTGCGGTCTCCGGCAGGGACAAGCGGAAACGTCATGGGCTGATCTCAGCTGGGCACACTCACGTGCCGTTATTTGGGAATTACCGACCATTCGGGCTGCGATTACCGCTACTGTCCTTGCCGAACTGGTAATGTCGCTCAGCGAGCCATCCAGTTTCGTTCAGCGAAATTCCAGCCTAAATGGGGAAATCATGCTCCTTCAAATCATTGCATTGTTGATCTTCATCGCCCTGTTCGCAATCGGCGCGATCCGCGGTGTGCAGATCGGCATACTCATGCTCGTCGGCGCAGCCGGCACCGGTCTGTTCCTGGCGGATATGAATGTCGATGACATCATCGCGGAGTTCCCGCTCTCGATCATGATCCTGCTGGCCGGGGTCACCTACTTCTTCGCCATTGCGCAGGAGAACGGGACCGTCGACAAGATCATCGACTGGGCGCTGGAGAAGGTCGGGTCCTCTGCCGTCCTCCTCCCCATCGTCTTCTTCATCATCACAGCCGGCATTGCCTCCATGGGGGCGCCTCTTGCCGGTCTCGTGATGATGCCGGTGGGCATGCAGGTGGCCCGCAAGTACGGGGTCGACTATGCGCTGATGGGCTTGGCGATCTGCTTCGCCATCGGTGCCGGCGGGTTCGCTCCGACCAGCCTCTACGGCATCGTCACGTACAGCACCGCCCATGATGCGGGAATCGACCTGTCGCCGTTCCTGCTCTTCGGCATCGCCGTCGTCGTCTATCTCGTCATGCTCGTCGTCGCCTACTTCATGTACGGTCGCACACTCTTCGGACGCAAGTCCGCCATGGCCGCGGCTGGTACCGCGCACTCCGGTTCCTACGTCAGCGAGACGAACGGGTTCGGAACCACCGGCGAAGGTGCCGGTTCCACGATCTCCCGTGGATCGGCCTCGGCGACCAAGGTGGCCTTCGGTGAGGATGAAGAGGACGAAGCGCTCTTCGACTCTTCAAGCACCTCGGCGAGCGCCGAGTCGGGCCCCTTCACATTCGTGCAGATGCTCACCGTGGTCCTCATGGTCGGACTCATCGGCTCGGTCGTCGCTCTGGCAGCATTCGGCAAGGAGCCCGACATCGGCCTGCTGTGCTTTCTGTTCGGTGCGATTCTTTCGCTCGCCGATCCTAAGACCGGCAAGGCCGCGCTGCCCAAGATCGACTGGTCGACCGTCCTGCTCGTGGGCGGCATCATTACTTTCGTCGGAGTGCTGCAGAACATGGGCGCCGTCGATCTCCTGGGTGAGGGCGCCGAGGCGATCGGATCGCCGCTCATCGCTGCCTTCGTTCTCTGCGTGGTCGGCGGACTGGTGTCCGCGTTCGCGTCCACGACCGGCATCCTCGCCGCGCTCGTGCCTCTCGCGCTGCCCCTCATCGCCGCTGGCGGAGTACCCGGCTGGGCACTGATTGCGGCGCTGGGCGTGTGCTCGGCCGTCGTCGACGTCTCGCCGTTCTCGACGCTGGGTGCCACGGTCGTGGCCACGGCTCCACAGGATCATAAGGCGCGACTGACGCGCATTCTCGTGAAGTTCGGCATGTCGATGGTCATCATCGGGCCCATCGTGCTCGTCGGCGGTCTCGTCATCCCTGCCATGTTCTTCTGAGGCATCTGGCGTCCGGACCCATTGGGACGCCCGCCTCCAAGACGCACATGGTGCCCAGCGAAAATCGCTGGGCACCATGTGCGTCTGTGTCACTTCATTCGGTTCGACCCGCTGCCGGAACTCAATCCAGCGGTTTGACCAGTACGACGAACTCGAGGTCATCGACCAGGGGCACACCGAATCGATCGTCGCCGTAGGGGAAGGGCTCGATCTCTCCCGTGCGCTCGTAGCCGCGGCGCTCATAGTAGGCGATGAGTTCGGCGCGCTTGTTGATGACGCTCATTTTCAGCGAGTGAGCGTTCCAGCGTTCGACCGCCCACGCCTCGGCGAGGTTCATCAGTGCCGAGCCCACACCCTGGCCCTGTCCGAGCGGAGAGACCGCCAGCACACCGAGGTAGGCGATCCCGTCGACGGGTTCGCGCAGGTAGACGCTGCCGACAGCATGCCCTTCGGCGGACCGGACCAATATCATCGACGAATCGGTCTCTGCGAGCATCTCGCGGGCCATGTCGGCATCGAGTCGCTGACCGCTGAGCAGATCCGCCTCCGTCGTCCACCCCCGCTTCGAGGGCTCACCCCGGTAGGCGGAAGCGACGAGCTCAACATAGTCGTCGATGTCGTCGAGGCCGAGTTCGCTGACCTCGAAACCTGATTCGTGCAGGATCAGCATGTGAGCATCGACCATGGTGGCGGGTGCGTATGAGGGCATGGGTCGGCTCCTTGAGGATGTCTGACCGTCGACAGGAACGGCCGAAAGAACGGGTTGCTCAACAGGTTAGTCGCTAGGCGGCGAACACAACTATAGTTTCATGTAGCAGAATTGACTCAGCTACGTGTCGGCCTGGAACCGACCGACACCTTCGCCTCTAAGGAGCGTTCATGGACCTCGAGATCTCGGACGAGACCTACACCTTCGCCCAGGACTCAGCGGCTTCTCGCTTCACAGTGAGCCATGACGGCAAGCGCATCGGTCACGTCGACTACGTCGACCGCGAGGCCAGCCCGGACGACACCTCAGAGTCCACCGTGCGCACGTTCACCCACACCGAGGTGTCCCCCGCCTTTGGTGGTCGCGGCCTTGCCGCTCACCTGGTGCGTTTCGCCCTCGAGACCAGCGCCGAGGCGGACCTGAAGTTCCGCACCACGTGTTCTTATGTCATGGAATTCTTCCGCAAGAATCCGGAGTTCGACGAGCTGCGTGCCTGAGTCGGCACGAATTTGAGAACGTAGCCGACCCAGACCGTGGCGGCGATGACGATTGCCGCGACGGCGCCCCACAGCAGAGTCGGATCGACAATCGCCAGCTGCGGTATCTCCCTGCCCGGAATGATCGCGGCGAAGGTGCCCGCCGTCAGCGCGCCGAGCCATGATCCGACCATCATCGCGATGTGCCTGCGGATGTTTCCACGCCGGATTGCAATGACTCCGACGGTTGTGGTGCCGAAGGTGAAGATCGCGAGTGCATGGAAGACCGTGAAGCTACCGCTGAGGGTGTAGATGAACATGCCGCTCACGCACACGAGATACATGAGGATGACCCATGACCGCCCGATCCACCTGTGCCTGCGGTCCTTGGTCCGCCGGATGATCTGAACCGGGGCCAGGAGCACTACACCAGAGGCAGCCAGAGCGTGGATTGCTATGAACATCGTTGTCATAGACCTAAGATAGTTCCACTAACCAATTGCGGCAACGAAGATAGCAGAACAGGAAATGCTATCCAAGTCAGCTGCTATTCACGTTGCCATCCGCACTGCCATCTCAGCCGATTGGAGACCCGAATGAAGCTCAGCGCCTTGGCCCAGGAATCCGGAGTCTCGACCGCCAGCATCAAGTACTACATCCACGTCGGAATCCTGCGCCCTGGCCACAAACGCAATGCGACCACGGCGGATTACTCCCAGGCTCACCTCGACCGCCTCGGGCTCATCACCTGGCTGCGACGAGAACTCGGCTCGCCGATTGACTCCATCGCCACACTGACTCGGGCCATCGATGACGAGTCCCTGGAGAACATCGAGCTGATGGGCATCTGCCAGAGACTTGCACTGGAGGCGAGCAATGTCCCGAAGTCCGCAGCCGGCTCATCCTCGCATTCCGAGCCTGAACCTGCAACGGCAACGGCAGCAGCGGAACCGGCACCGGCACCGGCACCGGCACCGAAAACTATCGAGAACGATATCCGTGACGTTCTGCAGGAACTGGGCTGGCCGGACATCTCACCGACCGCAGTGGCATCGATGGCAGGCGTGCTCGAGGAGTTGAGCACCTCAGGCTATCCCGTCGGACGAGACACAATCATGCGCCACATCCAGGCTCTGACCGAGGCCGCCAGCAGGAACACCACCCCGATCACTGATGACCTGAGCAGGGACCAGATCTGTATCGAGGTGGTTCGGGGCATCACCTTGCACAACCGACTACTCGTCGCGACGAGTGCTCTCGTCCATGCTTGCCTATCGGCAATGCCTCGAAGCTCGCAGTCCAGCTAGCTTCAGACAACGAAATTCGTATTACATGCATCGAATATCGCCACTACACTGTTCACTACTGCTCGCTTTCGTGCCTATCGGCCACCTGCAGTTATGCCTTATCGACAACCAAGGAAGGATCAGTCGTGGACATCACGCCGATCATCGACAAGCTCAACACCGGACTATTCATCAATGGCCAGTGGCGCGATGCCGAGGGTGGAAAGACGGTTGACGTCATGAACCCCGCAACTGGTGACTTCATCACCACGGTCGCCGACGGGTCTGCAGCCGATGCCGAGGAAGCCATCAAGGTCGCCGGTGACACCCAAGAATCATGGGCCGCTACCCCGCCACGCGAACGCGCCGAGATCCTCCGCCGTGCCTTCGAACTTCTCATCGAACGCTCCGATGACATTGCAGCAGTCATGACCGCCGAGATGGGCAAGCCCTTCGCCGAGTCCAAGGGCGAGGTCACCTATGGGGCCGAATTCTTCCGCTGGTTCTCCGAGGAAGCCGTGCGCGTCGGCGGCGAATACACGCAGTCCACCGATGGCAAGACCCGCGTCATGGTCTCCCGTGAGCCGGTCGGGCCCTGCATCCTCATCACCCCGTGGAACTTCCCACTGGCCATGGGCACCCGCAAGATCGGCCCGGCCATCGCCGCCGGCTGCACAATGGTCTTCAAGCCAGCGAAGCTGACCCCGCTGACCTCTCTGATGCTCGTCGACGTGCTCATCGAGGCCGGTCTGCCCGATGGCGTCCTCAACGTCGTCACCTCCGAATCCGCTCGCCGCGTGGTCACCCCGTGGATGGAGTCCGGGATTGCCCGCAAGGTGACCTTCACCGGATCCACCGAGGTTGGCGTGGGCCTGCTCAAGCAGGCCGCCGACAATGTCATGAAGACGTCGATGGAGCTCGGCGGCAATGCTCCATTCGTCGTCTGCGAGGACGCCGACATCGACAAGGCCGTCACCGGCGCGGTCCAGGCGAAGATGCGCAACGGCGGTGAGGCCTGCACCTCGGCGAACCGTCTGTTCGTCCACTCCTCCGTTGCTGAGGAGTTCTCGGCGAAGCTGACCGAGCGCATCGGCTCGATGAAGGTCGGCAACGGTCTAGATGAGGGCACAGAGGTGGGGCCGCTGGTCGATCAGGACTCCCTGGACAAGGTCGCTGCCCTCGTCGATGACGCCGTGTCCAAGGGTGCGAAGGTCCTCACCGGCGGGTCAACGATCGAAGGCAAGGGCTTCTTCTACAATCCGACCGTCATTACCGATGTGCCTCTTGACTCCGAGATCCGGACCACCGAGATCTTCGGACCTGTCGCCCCCATCGTCACCTTCGACACAGACGACGAGGGCATCGCCTTGGCCAATGAGACCGAATTCGGTCTGGCCGGCTACCTGTTCAGCGAGAACGTCGAGCGTGCACTGAACCTGGCCGACAAGATGCAGGTCGGAATGGTCGGCCTCAACACCGGCCTGGTCTCCAACCCCGCAGCACCCTTCGGTGGCGTGAAGAAGTCCGGACTCGGTCGCGAAGGCGGAAGCGTGGGCATCGAAGAGTTCCTCGAGGTCAAGTACGTGGCTCTGCCCCGCGCCTGATTTCGCCCTGAACCTGCTCATCAGGCTCGTCGCCACAGACCAACAGAAGATGCGTATGCCGTGCATGAGTGCATGGCATACGCATCTTCTGCGTGTGGAAGTCTGCTGGGACCGGCGTTGAGAGCTTCGCAGCTACAATCGGGCACCATGAGCATAGATTGCCAGCCAAATGCACGGCTTCGCGTGCAGCCGACTGCGGCAACCGAGCAGCCATGATTCTGCCTGAGGTTCGCGACCCGTCGATGGTGACGATTAGGCACGGTGGAACGCTGCGCGATGACGATCACCGACTGCTGGCGCTATGGGCGGCAGACTGTGCCGAGCACGTCCTGCACCTCTTCGAAGTCCAGGTTCCCGAGGACATGCGAGTACGTGATGCTGTGACTGCCGCACGTGCCTGGGCGGAAGGGACCATGCCGATGATGCAGGCGCGTGCCGCCGGGGGCCATGCCATGGGTGCGGCCCGTCCGTTACGGGGCGCAGCTAGGTTCGCGGCCTATGCGGCCGGGCAGGCTGCCTGCGTCGCTCACGTGGCCGAACACGATCTTGGTGCAGCGGCCTACGCCATCAAAGCCGCCCGCAGTGCACACCCCGAGGTCGCTGCGGCCGCACGCACTGAGCGCGACTGGCAGAGATCCCAGCTGCCCAACCAGGTCCGCCAGCTGGTCCTGTTAGATCAGCGACGACGCGACTCTATCTGCTGGTTCGTCTTCGGCACCGACTGAACCGAATCGCCGGCGACGCAGTCCTGAAGGCTTGACGCCTTGAGGTTTGAAGCTTGAAAGCTTGCAAGCTTGCAAGCTTGAAACGTCAGGCGCGGCGGCGGGCCAGAACGTCGTCGATGGCGCCCATCTCGGGTGCTTTGTTGGTTCGAATCGCATTACGACCGTGTTCCAGGGGGCTGTCGTCACGGGCGGAGTCGCTGAGTTCGGGGCGGTAGCCGAGTTCAGCGGCGAACTGAGCCGCGATGTCCTCACGGCTGCGAGCCTGAGTTTCATAAGACGAGGCATCGGCCGCCTTCGACTCAGAGACCGGGTGCTCGACCTGTGGGGCATCTACATAGCTGGGCACCGGCAGTGGTGTCGGTGACCAGGCACCACGTGCCTGCAGTCGCTGCATGAACGGATCATTGACCTTGACGGTGTCGACAGTCGAGGCGGTCGCCACGACGTCTTCTTCCGGTGCAGCGACATTCTCGGTCTCAGCCTCGGCCTGTGGTGCCGTCTCGACTTCTGCGGCCGAGTCCACACCCGGAGTCGATTCGGCCGCGGTGTCATTCTCCACGCGATCTGTCTCAGCCGAGTCCGTGGCTGCAGCGTGTGATTGCGAGTCCTCGGACGCCGCTTCTTCAACGATGGGGATCGGTCCGGTGAGCAGCACCTGGCGAGTGGTGTGTCCCTCTGCAGCTTCGTTGCGGATGCGCACGAGCGGAATCTCGCCGGTGTCGGCTTCTTCCTTGATGTGCTTTGCGCTCACGTTGCGCTGCATGACGGCACGCGCCCGGGCTGCCTTCGTCGATCCTGCCGAACGTGTCTCGCTTGTCTTCGCAGCCGCAGTCTTCGCACCCGTGGCCGTCGAAGCGGCGGGTGTCGGTGCGGTGCTCGTGGTCTTTGCAGTCGTGGTCTTCGATGCAGTGTTCGCACCCTTCGCAGCCCGAGCGTCGAGATCACGGAGACGAGCCTTGATCTCGCGTTTGCGCAGGTTGAGTGTGCGCACGATGGCCAGGGAGACGATCGCGAGTCCGAGGAACACTCCGGTCAGAGCGATATGGACGACCGAGAACATCGCGAGCACGCCTGTTACAAATACGCCCAAGGCAGAGGCGAGGAATACCAGTGCGAATCCTCGCGTCATCGCACCCAGTGATTTCATCGACTCGCGCAGTGTCGTTGCTTTCTCAGTCATCGAATGGTCCTCATCGGCTCCGAAAGTCGGATTGGGAATCTGTGTACCTCGCCTGTTTGTCTCTGCTGTGTCTGCGGTGATGGCTTCACCGGATCGGCTGTGCCGCGATCGCGGATGAGCCTGTCCCGGCCGGATCGGAATCGTCCCGGAATGCTCGCCGAGGTGGCTGGTGCTTGCCGAACCTCGGCCGTTCGACGAGCCCTGGCCGTTCGAACCGTGGCCGTTCGAGCCTGACTGCGACTGGTTGAACACGGCCTGGACTGCCGGGTGCACCAGCCGAATGTTGTCGGTCCTCGCCGAGGTGGCTGCCTCATGTGCACTGTGACTGAGGCTGTCGAGATAAGTGGAGCGGGATTCACCAACGGCCACGGGAAGGGAGCTGCGCTGGTGCTGCTCATCCGCCTCGGCGATGGTGGAATTCGTGTCCGCGGTCGAACTCGTGTCGGCATGCCCGTCGATGACGGCGAACTCCGGTGTCCGCGCTGAGAGGCTGAGCGTCGGGGCGCTGGCCATCGGGGCGACGTCGGGGCGCGGGACGGTCGGTTCGATGGTGGCTGAGGAGTGGAAGACTCTCGCCCGTTCGGAGTGATCGTGGCCCGGTATCTGAGGGTCAGCGGCGATGACCTGTGCCTCTGCCGGGACTGTGTCGATCTCGACGCGGGAGAGCTCCGTCGCTGATTTGCGGATCATTGTGGGCACAACAACGACGAAGACCACGATGATGGCGATAACGACGATGATGCTGGTGTCCACAACTGCAACCCTAGAGCGCCCGGATCAGCAACGACGTGAAGGGCTGTGGTGTGTCGGTCAAACAGGTGCTAAGTTCACATCTTTCTCAGGCTGTGACGGTAGGCGGCGAGGATTCCCTGCGGAACCTCCTCGGCGACCAGGGCGAAAGTGCGATGGTCACACCATCTGCCGTCGATGTGCATGTACTTCTCGCGCAGCCCCTCATCCCGCAGACCCAGCTTCTCGACCACGCGCAGGCTGGCAGTGTTCTCGGGCCGGATGTTGATCTCGATGCGGTGCAGCCCCAGCGCGAAGAGGCAGTGGTCGGCGGCCATGGCGACAGCGATGGGAGTGATGCCGCGGCCGGCGACTCGCGAATCGATCCAATAGCCGATCTGTCCGCTGAGGATGGACCCCCAGCTGATGCTCGAAACGGTGAGCTGACCTCGGAATTCACCGCCGACCTCGATCGCCAGCGGCACCGACTGCCCCCGCTTTGCCTGCTTGTCATACATGCGGACCATGGCCCGAAAGCCCGGGAGCTGCTGGCCGGGAATCGGCAGCGTCGCGTCCCAGGGGCGGAGCCAATCCTGGTTGTACCGACGCACCTCTCGCCACTGGCTCTCGTCGTGCCGGTGCAGCGGACGCAGCACGATGTCGGACTGCTGATCAGTCAGTATGACTGGCCACAAAGGGCGGCCTCCGCTCTCGAGTGCTCAATCAGGAATGTCATCTGGTGCGGTGATGCCAACGGCTGGGGCATTGCCACGGGCGATCAGGGAAGCGTTGCCACGTATTCCTTGAGCCAGCTGTTGAGGTCAGCGCCCAGATCCTCGCGGGCGCTGGCGATCTGCACGACAGCTTTGAGGTAATCGAGCTTGTCACCCGTGTCATAGCGGGCGCCCTTGAACACGACTCCGTAGACCCCATTGCCGCCATCCTGTTCAGCGAGGACCTGGAGGGCGTCGGTGAGCTGGATTTCGTTGCCCCGGCCCGGTTCGGTGGTCTCCAGGACGTCGAAGATCTCCGGCGCGAGGACATAACGGCCGATGATGGCCAGATTCGATGGGGCTTCACCCTGTTCTGGCTTCTCGACCAGACCGGTGACTTTGACGACCTCGTCATCGGAGGTGGGCTCGACGGCTGCGCAGCCGTAGAGGTGGATCGCCTCGGGCGGGACTTCCATGAGCGCGACGACGCTGCCGCCGGTCTTCTCCGCAACCTCGATCATCTTCGGCAGAATCGGGCTGCGTTCGTCGATGAGGTCATCACCGAGCAGAACCGCGAACGGCTCCTGGCCCACATGCTGGCGGCCCTTGAGCACCGCGTGGCCCAGGCCCTTCGGATCACCTTGGCGCACATAGTGGATGTCGGCAAGCTCGGAGGCGTGACGAACCGCGGCGAGCTTCTTGTCATCGCCTTTCTTCGCCAGTGCGGCTTCAAGCCCGTCGACACGGTCGAAGTGGTCCTCCAGGGGTCGCTTGTTGCGCCCGGTGATCATGAGGAGGTCCTGGAGCCCGGCATCGGCGGCTTCTTCGACGACGTATTGGATGGCCGGTTTGTCAACGACGGGCAGCATCTCCTTGGGAGTTGCCTTGGTGGCGGGGAGGAAGCGGGTGCCCAGACCGGCCACGGGGATCACGGCCTTGCGCACTGTGCGCTGCGTTTCATCACTCATGTCGTTCATCTTAACCACTGGAAGTGATTCCGATTAGGCTTATGGGCGTGGATGCAGAAACTTCAAAGGCGCAATTGCGTGCACGCATACGTTACGAACGCGCCGCTCGGGCCGCGACGGCCCCCGAGTCGCGAGGCGTTGAGGCTGAGCCCTCGGTGGCCGAGTCCGCCTGGGCACTGGTCGAGAGCCTGTGGCCAGATCTGGATCTCAACGGACGTTCGATGCTCGCCTATGCCGCATTGGCCGGCGAACCCGATATGGATCCGGTTGTCGACCGGTTCCTCGCCCATGGCGGAACCGTCTACCTTCCCGTTGTCACCACCGTCGGTCAGCCACTCATGTTCGGTGCTGTCACCGAATCCATGGCAACCCTCGAGCCTCGTGGGAAATGGGGAATTCGTGAACCCTCACCCGCGTTGTCCGCCGTTGACCTCCTCGCCGAGGTGGCCCCCGACATTATGTTCGTCCCCGCCCTCGGGTTCGGCCCCGAGGGCGCACGTTTGGGAAATGGCGGCGGTTTCTATGACCGCACGTTCGGCCCGCAGGGCGAGGTGCCTATGGAGAGGGAAGACCGCATGGGCTGGGTCTTCGGGGTCTGCTTCTCGACCGAGCTCGGTCTGCCCGGACTTGCCGTTGAAGCCTGGGACCTGCAGATCACCAGTGCCGTGACCGATCATGGCGTCCACTCCTTCGACTGAACCGAGACGCAGGTGTGGGGGTCCGCAGACGCTGGAGTGTGGGCCGCAGATGCCCACTTGCGTGTACGAGCCTGTGGACAAGATTCCGGTCGCTTGGGCTCCTCACCCCATGCGTTACTCGCGGGTGAGCGCGGTGGACTATAATCTTCTCGTCGAAGAAAGGTCTCGAATGCCCGTTTACGCCTACGCCTGCAAGAGCTGTGGTCATGCTTTTGATATTCACCAAGACTTCAGCGATGACTCGCTCACGATCTGCCCCGAGTGCCAGGGACGCCTGAAGAAGGTCTTCGGCACGGTGGGGATCAGCTTCAAGGGTTCCGGCTTCTACGCCACTGACTCCCGCGCGAGCAATTCGAGCACAGTCTCCTCTTCCTCGAATTCCGATTCGTCGAGTTCGTCCAGCTCTTCGGACTCATCAGGCTCATCCAGTTCGGCAAAGGAATCGTCGAGCTCATCGGATTCGTCCTCGTCGACGTCCAGCTCACCGGCCAAGAGTGCCCCGGCGGCCAGCAGCGCTTCCGCCAACTGATTCCACCGTCCAGGTCGCCTCCGGTCTCGCCGGAGGTCGTGTGGATTGACCGCCCACTCATGTGCGTTTCGCCTGTGGACACAGATCAGCTGTCCACAGGCCTTGTCTGTTCCCTTGATCCCAGCCTCTGAGCACCAGCACGCTCATAGGCATGGGAATCATGCGCCGCATCAAAGACCGAGTCTCGACGTGGTCGAGGTCCTCACGGATCAAACCACAGCGGGTCGTCGCCGCCGTCTGCTTCGCGTGTGCATGTGCGCTCGTCGTCTGGATCCTCACCCCGGATCAGGGCGGAACCGCCGTCGTCGTCGCCAACAGGAATCTGCCTCCGGGGTCTGAGCTGCGCTCGCAGGACCTGACCGTTGTCGAATTTCCGACGCGGCTCGTCCCTGACAAGGCCTTCACTTCGATCTCGGACGCCGATCACAAGCGCACCTCTGCAGGCTTGTCCAAGGGGTCACCCGTGACTCAGTCGGCGGTCCTCGACCAGCAGGCGTTGCCAGAGGACAGTACCGATCTCCTCATGCCCGTGCGCTTGGCCGATGACTCTTCGGCAGCGCTCCTGGAGCCGGGGCAGCGAATCCGCCTGTTCAGCTCACTCCCCGATGGGGGTTCTGACGTAGTGGTGAAGGAAGTGACAATAGCCCGATTGGTCGACCAGAGTGACGGCATTTCTGCTGAATCAGGGCAGCTTGTCTCGGTGATATTGTCATCGAGCGATGCTGAACGGATCGCAGAATTCGCAGGGATGCCGATCAGCTTCGCAATCCTGCCCCGCTGAATCAGCGCTGGATCACCAACCACGCCGCGCGGCCCTCACGTGGGCTGCATGCTGACTCAGCGGCGGTCTTCACCACGCGACTCAGACCCGGCGAACCGGGATTTCTTCGTGGCAGAAAGATCGCATGTCTACCGCGTGTAGACGAGTTACCCGTGTGTATCATGTCATCGTAATAGAAGTGGTTCACTCCGCATTATTGTTTTCATATACGCCGAAAGGGTGCCTCTAATGCTTAAAGGTTTCAGAGACTTCATTCTCCAGGGGAATGTCGTCGAACTCGCAACCGCAGTCATCATCGGCGGCGCCTTCACAGGGATCGTTACGGCTTTCTCCGATAAGGTCATCAACCCGCTGATCGCCGCCGTCGGTGGCGCAGAAGGGCCGGCACTGGCCTTCAGGGTTAAGGCGGGCGTCGAAGAGACGACAATTGATCTGGGCGCTGTGCTCACGGCCGCGATCAACTTCCTGATCGTCGCCGCCGTCGTCTACTTCATCATCATCGTCCCGATGAACAAGCTCAACGAGCTGCGCAAGCGCGGAGCCCCGGAGGAAGAAGTTCCTCCGACCACCGAGGATCTGCTCGGCGATATCCGCGAAATCCTCCGGACACAGGCGGCCACCACCGCTGGTGGTCCTGCCGAAGGTCCAGCCAGCACGGCCGGTCCATTCGACGACACCGAACCGACGGAGCCCCCACGCCACTGATTAGCGCGAGTGCGGCAAAGGCCCGTTTCCACTTTGGGGAAGCGGGCCTTCGTCGTTCTCAAGCTCAACCGGTATCGCTCGGGTTCAGTCGGTGGGCGTTCGGCCTAGTCGGTAAGCGTTCAGCTCTGTTGGTGAGCGTTCGGTTCAGTCGCTCACTACCTCTACAACTGACGAGTCATTGAGTACCGGTCACCAGTGCGGGGGCTTCTGCGATCTGTAGTAGTCCGCGCTGAAGCCTCCTTTGCCGGTCTCTGCCTCATTGCGCAGCGTGGCCCGGTACTTCCGCAGTGCCGTGTCCAGACGCGCCTTCTTCTGCTGGTCCGTCTCATGCTCTTCAGCAGGCACCTGACCGGCTGCACCTTCAGCGGGTTCTGGGTCATGTGCGTGCTCGCCCTCGGGCGGTTGTTCGCCGAGGCTGTCTTCACTCATCGCTGTGCAGTGGATCCGTGCGGGGCTCGACATCGGCCGCGCTCGGGCGTTTCGTCGCGGCCTCCTGCTCGCTGGCGACTGTCTCCTGCTCACCTGAGGCCGTTTCCTGCTCAGCGGAAACCGTATCCTGCACAACCCTGGTGGGCTCGGACGTTCCGGCCTGGTCCGCCCGTGCCGCGTCAGGTGTCTCCGGTTCATCCGAGCTGGGCACCTGGTCATTGCTCGCGGTCTCGATCAGACCCGCCTGACGCAGCTCGTCAGCCCTGATCTTTCCCGTGTCGAACGTGGGTACGACCTCGTCCTCCATGGGGCTGTGCTGATCTGCTTCGGGAACCAGAACCTCGGCGCCGGTGACGCGTTTGGCCTGTGCATGCCGTTGACGATAACGGTCCACGGCCGCCTGCAGCTGGGAGTCTCCGCGACCGGAGCTGCCCTTCTGGGCCAGTGCCGTGCGGAGCAGATCCTTGATCTCGCCATCCCCGCGCACGACAGCATCGGACTGAACCCAGTCGATCATTGCGTCAAGACCCGAGTCCGAGTATTTGTGCATGGGCAGCCCCGGCACCAGCTTGGGCCGGCTGCCGGTGCGGCCGACGACGACCGAGGCGGCACGAGCCGCGTTGAGGACGGCCTGCGGGCTCATCTTCTCGACCGTGGACTTCCACGCATCGAAGATCTTCTCGGTCTCTGACTGAGGATCGACGAAGGCATCGGTGGACCACATGCGCATGAACTTCCACCCGCGACGAGCCAACTGTTCGGGCACGACGCGGTCACGCTGGCGCAGGCTGCGCACCGAAGCGTATTCGGGTCCGTCTCCGGCGACGGCGATGATCATTCCATGCTCGTCCTCGGTCGAGTTCGCCACGGCCAGATCGATGCCGTTGTAATGTTCGTGAGCGACGACGCCGAGCTGCAGCAGACGATCGGCGATGTCGTTGAAGAGCGGATCGTAGATCTCACCGTGTGGGCCCGGCTGTCGGACACCACCGGTGGCCACTTCGTCGAGCAGGCGTGGGAGCAGGACCGCTCCCCCGGAGAGCTTGTTCGTGTCGAAGTCATCGGATTCGATGCTCGAGACCACGGTGAGTCGTTTGCGCGCCCGTGTCATTGTGGCCGCGAGGATCCGCTCCCCGTCGGGACCGGACAGCGCGCCGAAGTCGTGGATGACTCGACCGTGGACGGTCCGGCCGAAACCGAAGGTGAAGATCACGGCATCGCGGGACATCCCCTGCACACGTTCGGCATCGGTGACCACGAAGGGTTCCTTGCTCGAATCGTTGAAGAATGCTGCAACATAGGGCAGATCCTTCATCGCCCGTCCGATCGCAGTGGCGACGCGCTGAGCGTGATGCGCGGTGAGTGCAACGACGGCCAAGGACTCCCGCGAACGGTTTCGTGCGTGCCTGAGTACGAGTTCGACGACCCGTTTGACCTCAGCGTCAGGACTCTCGACACGACCCGTGCCGATGTCCGTCGGGCCTCTGCCGTCTGCCACGTAGGAGAACTCGAGTCCGGTGCCTTCGCCGGTGTGTGCGGTCGGCATCGTCGTGATCGTCGAATCGTAGAAGTGCCGATTCGCCAGATCGATGAGCCCGACCGGTGACTGGCGGTAGGAGTTCGACAGTTCCATTCGAGGCAGGAACTCGCCGAGGTGCTCCTGGACTGAGCTCGGATGATTCCCATCATCCATTCCCCAACGATCGACGGCGATCGAGAAAGGTCGTGGACCGAGCAGTCGGGAATCTCCAAGCGAGACGACCTGCCTGGCACGGGTGATGGCTGGAACCACGTCAGGGACCGAAAGACGGCCCGCATCGGCGATGACGACAGCGTCGAAGAGCGGCAGAGCCGAGAACAGTTCCGGCACCGTGTACGGACTGGCCATCCAGACCGGGGCAAGGGTCGTCAGCAGCTCGGGAGCACGCGTGGACATGGTCTGCACAGAGGTGTGCGGGGAGAGCAGTTCCTGCTTGATGACTCCGGCGGAGATCGGGTCGTTGTCGATGCCACGCTTCCAAGCCTGCGCATGGTTGTATCGCAGTCGACCTGCGCCGGCAGCGACGAAGGCACGGTCGTTTTCGGCGAAGCCTTCGGCCACTTGGTGCAGTGCGGCACCATCGTGACGGCCCACCTGTGGATCCTCGCTGGCCATCCGCTGCAGGACCGATGCCCAGTAGGCCAGGTCGAACTCCGGTCCTACGAGCGTGGTGTCGACCTTGCGACGACGCAGATCGGTGAGCAGATCAGACAGGCCCTCGTCAGTCAGCTCGCGCTGAATACGAGAGCGCTCGGGTAGTTCGGCGAGGTTCTCCGAGTCACGTCCCATGGCTTCGGTCCGTGCCTGCAGCTCTTCGATGAGCATTGAGCCCAGTTCGCCGCCATCGGGGGTGGTCTCGAGAATAGGTGCGATCTTGGCAATGTCGGCCTCAACCTCTTGCAAGATCTCATCAGCTTCGAGGACACCGCGTGGGATCTGCGGACGACCGTCATGACCGGCGAGGTCCTGGAGCACGATGCGCTGGGACCGGACATCGATCAGCGACGAGTGCAGGTCCGTGACATTGGCGCCGGGACGCAGGAACTCGTTTGCAGACTTCTTCTGGCGCTTGCGCTGAAGCATGCCCATCTCAACGCCGACCTCGGAACGGTATTCTGCGGTTCCCGTCGCGGCAATGAGATCGTCGAGTCGGTGGTCGTAGATGTCAGGGGCGAAGTTGTCGAGGGTCGTGCGCACCCGTAGCAGCACCTTGATCGCACGCGACCAGTCGTTGAGGTTGCGGCGGGGGTTCAGCTTGGCTTTGGACAGGACCGGTTCGACGGCCTTGACCAGATCAGGGATGGTTCGACCAAGACGTTCGGCGACGGTTCGTGCGGCCTCGGCCTCTTCGACGGATTTGAGGTCCGCTCCGAACCAGACGGTGTCCTCTACGTCGAGGGTGAAGGCTCCCAACGAGGCCAGCTCGCTGAGCTTTCCACGCAGTGCCTCGCGACGGTCGTCGCTGGATTCGAGGAGATCTTCACCGAATCGCACAGGTGTCTGCGGAGAATCGTCGCCGGAGGTCAGCTCCGCCAGGTGCTGCATCGTCTCGTAGACGGAAACGTCCCAGGGTTCACGCCGACGGTGCAGTGAGGAGACATGTTCGTTCAGAATCTCGCGCTGTTCGTTGAGTTCGTTGAGCAGCCCGGTCAGGTCGGGCCGTTCAGCCTTTTCAGCCGAACCGATGAGACCGACGAGCTGGTCCCGAATCCCGCCGGTGCCCTGGCGAGTGTCGACTGCGAATTCCGAGAGTCCAACCTCGCCGAGGCGGGAGGAGAAGTCGTCGAGCGCGTCAGCGGTCTGTGCCAGGAAAAGCACGCTCTTGCCTGTGTGGGCCAGGGTTGTGGCCACAGCGACGGCGACCTGGGTGGCACCAGTGCCGGGAGGGGTGTCGACGACGACGGATTGCCCTGACACGGTCGCGTCGACGACGGCCTGCTGGTCACCGTCAACATCGATGACGAGGAACTCTTCCTGAGGTTTGCGATCAGGGAGAGGGGTGACGGGTTCCTTGAGCGCGGCAGGAACGACATCGTCTTCGTCGGAGTCGACAGCTTCCGGGTCTGCGGAGCTGTCCGTGTCCGCTGCGGACTCTGAACTCTGAAATTCTGGGGCCTTGGAGGCAGGAGCGTCAGCCTCTGCCGCTGACGATGTGGTGTCTGACGTTACGGAGTCTGATTCCTTGCCGTCAGCGGCACCCGACGTGGTCTTCTCTTTGCCGATGGTGGCAGCGTCGTCGGTGTTCTGATCCGACTGCGCGCTGCTATCGCTGGCAGCACCGCCTACTGAGGTCTCTTCTGCGGAGTCGTCGGGCAGGGGCTTGGAGTCCCCGGGCAGTGAGCCGTCGGTGATCGGCACCGTCGGCTGAGAGAACTCGTCGCCGTCAACATCGGCGTTCAGCTCAGAGCTGTTCAGTTCGTCGGCAGCCTGCTTATCAGAAACCTGCCCATCGGCACCAGATGCGTCTTCCTGGCGCGCGGGCTGCCGCGGAGCCGGAGAGTAGGAAGGGCCGCCGAGCACACGCCGGACGTCTTCGTCTCCGGCGAGAGCTCTGAGGATCGGGTGCTGTGTGGGCAGGTAGTCAGTGGTGAATGGGCTCGCAATGTTCGCGAACGTTGATACGACGAAGCGATGGTTGATGCGCAATCCGGGCACCGACTGTGCGAGGTCGCGGAGACGGTCGAGAGCTGGCCCCGGATCGAAGCCGTGCGGTCCGCCTGTCGCGTCGACCCATTCGTCGACGGGAACATCGAGGTCATAGACCTCGGACAGGTGCTGGACCAGGGCAGGGTTGATCATGATCCCGTCGCCCAGCACGATCTCGAAGTCCTCGACGCGGGAGCCGCGGGGAACAAGCGTGACATGGCGCATCACGACGGGGGCGTTGAACTTGTACTTGGAGTCTTTTTCCGTCCACGAGGCGAAGCCGATCGCCAAGTGCGCAGCCTGAATTCCGCGTTCATTGTCGAGCTGCTCTGCCTTCGACCGGATCGATTTCGCACGACGGCGTGCGTCGGCGAGGACCTCATGGTCGCGGACCAGGCTGGAGAGCCGGGTGGCCCGACCGGCCAGAAGCTGGGCTAGACCAGACGGGTGAGCTCCGGAAAGATCAATGCTGCCATCACGCGAATCCCGGAAATGGAGCATGGTGTCGCGACCACCCAGGTGGGCAGCCTGCTGTTTCCACTCGACGTAGACATCGTCGAGTTCTGGGAACTGATCGTCAACAACGGAATCTGGCACAATTCGACCCTAACGAGAAACTTCACATAATAGGTGCTGGCACACCGTGAAACATCTAGGTTTCTTCTACGCTACACTGGGTGGTCGTGGCTGAAGAAGACCACACCGCCCCCGTAGCTCAGGGGATAGAGCACCGCTCTCCTAAAGCGGGTGCCGGCAGTTCGAATCTGCCCGGGGGCGCCACAGCAGACATTGACCAGAGCCCATTCAGGCGCAACGGAATCACCCAGCGCAATGGTGAATACCGGCTTGCAACCCCCGCTCGCCAGTTCCTTTTCGACTCCCCCGCCCCCTCACCTTTGAGGTCTGTTCGCACGATTGACCTCACTCTCATCGAGCCTCTTCCCAGGACAACGAGCCGCGCCCGACGGTATTTTCACTGGTAAGACGCCCACAGCTGAACCCTGAAGCATACTCCCTTGCCGCAAAATGAGACAACTATCCTTGTTTTCCCTATACTGACCTGGTGGGAGCGAGAGAGGGCATCTCCTCTGTATCTACGTTCGTGGAGTCGACGGCCGACACCACGGAACGCACCCAGGAAGGAACCACAATATGCGGCACCTCCGCAGACGACTGCCCGTAGTCGGCACAACGATTGCATTGATCGCCGGGAGCACTCTCCTTGCCTCACCAGCAACGGCTGCACCTGAACTCGGTCCCCAGCTCAGCGCGTACGAGGGAGAACCGGATTTCACCGGAGTCACCACCAACCCTGAGACGGACAACCAGGGCGGCATCGACAACGCCACCATGTACGGGGCCTATATCCCCTCGTCCGGCGTTCTCTCCGGCAATCGGGTCTGGTGCATCGATCGAGGCCTGACCCAACCCATGGGCAACGGCTACGACGAGGGTGGCAAATCCTCCGTCGAGGCTCCAGAGCTGGCCTATATCCTCGCCAAATGGGACGAACCCCGCAGCGACCAGGCCAGTCAGATGGCCCATGACATGGCCATCAGCGAGCATGTGCACAGCTCTGAGGAAATCGACCACCGTGATATTCTCGACGACCGCAGTCTCGAAGAAGTCACCGATGGAATCGGGTGGAACGAGGACTCTCAGAATCTCAAGGACATCGGCGCTGAGAAGTTCTCCGATGATGTGCTTCCCGATGCCTACGACCTCTCGGCACTCATGGGTGACGAAGCCGCAAAGTATGCGGGCAACGGCACCTACGAAGCCGAAGTCAGCATCGATGCGGACTCGTCGACGGCAACCGTCTCGCTGGTCAACTCCGAAGGTGTCGAGGTTCCCGGATTTGAGGGTGAGCTCTCTGTCGACGGTGCCGAGGCTGAAACCACGGACATCACCTCCGGGGAAGAACCGGTCGAGGTGCCCCTCGACTTCGCCGACGACGTCCCCGACGCATCTGTGTCCGTGACGTTCTCGGGCCTGCCCACCGGTTCAGTGACCCAGTGGGATCCCAAAGACTTCGACGCCGATGATTATGATCGCACAAGCCTGCAGGGTGTCATTGAGGGTCAGGAGACTACGGCCGAGGCATCCGATTCCTACCAGGGCCTCTACACGCCGGAGGTGTCTTCGCAGGTCTCGGTCAACGAAATCACCGACCTTCCAGCCACGGTCACTGACAAGGTTCGCCTGGACCACTGTGCACCGGGCGAAACCATCGACGATGCCAAGGTCGATGTGTATGCCGAAGACGGCACCATCGCTCAGTCCAAGTCCGTCCCCGAGGACGCTGAACTGCTCGAGACCTTCACTCCCGACGTCACTTGCGGTGAAGACGGCACCGCCGACTTCGAGACCGAGAAGCTCGCACTCGATGCTGACTTCGTGGAACCCGGCAAGGAGAAGTCGGTGACATTCGTGGCCTCGGCTCCTGCCTCCGGTTCAAACGAGGCCTTCTCACATGAGTACGGTGTGCCCTCGGAGACCGTGGCAATCACCATCCCCGAGGCTGAGAAGCCAGACGATCATCCAGTCGTGAAGACGGGGGCCTACGTTGATTCGGCCGACGGTGGTCCCAATTGGAACCTTGTCGGCGGCATCGGACTGTTGACCGCTGCGGGTGCGCTCATCATTGGTGCACTGCGCCGTCGCACGACGAGGGGCTGAAGTTTCAGTCATGATTCGAGGAATCAGTCAAGACTCGAGGATTAGGTCATGACTCGGTGGCGGTCACTGCTGCAGTGGCCGCCACCGGCATATGAAAGGAAAGCATGACGCCACGCATACTGCGCAGCTGGTGGTCCTTCCCGGTCACTGTCGTCATCATCGCACTTATCTGCGCAGGGGCATGGATGCTCGTCCAGGGACTCTCTGATGAACAGAGCACCGTCGAGGACGACGCTCGGATCCAGCTGGAAGAGCCCCCAGACGAGGCCGAGGTAGAGGATATGCAGATCGAAGCCCTCGACGGAGACTTCCAGGTCCCGTCGGTGGGTCTGGATACCGGGCTGGAATCCATGACCGAAGTCAATGGCGCGATCAATCCCCCGGGGCTTCACAACGGCTATGTGGTGCGCAATCACGGCACCCCTGACCACCCCGAACGCGGCACCACCTACGTTGCCATTCACTCCGTGCAAGGTGCCGAGCTGCCAGGGAACACACTCATCGATGTCGATGCAGGCACGGCGGCTGTCGAAACGGGCGAGTCGGTCACTCTCCAAGACCGCGACTACACGGTGACCGACTCCTACACTGTGTCCAAGACGGACATCTCCGGAGATGATCGCGTGTGGGCCGATGAACCTGGCCGCCTCGTCATCCTCACCTGTCTGCAGCGCGCCTCCGGTCGTTCAGCTGACAATGTCGTCATCGAGGCCGTCGCCGACTAGCAGCTCAACGGACGGTCCCGAACCGACCTACGCGACATCCACAGACCGACTTGAGCAAGTATCGCTGATCCGACGCCGCCACCCACGTCACAGCCCTGGTTCGGGAGTATCCCCGTCGTGTCGACGCTTGTTGTGGTCGCGAGTGACACGAACGACCATGGTCGGGCACTGTGAGTACGGGAGCACAGACTGCGAGGTCGAACCGAGAAGCAACCCTGCGAAGCCTCCACGGCCACGAGAACCGATGACAAGCACCTCGGCGGTGTCAGAGGCACGGACGAGCACCTCGGCGGGCTGGCCGTCGAACAGAGTCCAGGTGACATCGAGGTTCGGGAACTCGGCCTGCAGGTGCTGTTTGGCCACGACGAGCTTATCGGCGCCTTCGTTGACAAGCCGCTCGAGGTCGGCGGTGCTTGGCAGCCATTCGGGGCCGATCACGGTCGTCGTGATGACGGCAACGATGTGCAACGGCGACCCTCGGCGCACGGCCAGTCGAGCTGCCTTCCACAATGCCGGAGACTCTGCGCCGAGGGAATCGACACCGACGACGACCTTGCCGTCGAAGCGCAGCCCTTCGATGGCTTCAACATTGGGGTCAGGCTCTTCGACGACGATGCCGTCCTGTCGGATCGGTCGTGAGGATGTGGGGTGCGCGGTCTTCTCCACATCAGACTGCCACGAGGCGGGCACGACGACAGTTGGGCACGCGGAGTGAGCCGGGAGGGCGCTGGACACAGTGCCGAGCAGACGCCCAGCGAATCCGCCTCGACCGCGGGAACCGACAACGGCCAGGCTTCCCGACTTCGATTCGTCGATGAGGACACCGGCGGCGTCGCCGATTTCGATCACGGCTTCGACCGGCACGCCGGCCGCCTTCACCTCGGCGGCGGCTTCTTTGAGGGTATTCGTCACTGCCGCCCGGATCGACGTGTCATCGATCGGAACGTAGGAGACGTCGATCGCGGCTGCAGCCACGCTGGGGATCGTGTAGGCCCCGACCAGACGGATCGGCTTGCTCAGCGACCTCGCTTCCTGGATTGCCCACGCCAGAGCATTGCGGCTGGGTGGCGAACCGTCGATGCCGACGACAACAGCGTCAGGCTCCCCCGCAGGTGCTGCATCGGCGTTCGGGGTTCGGTCTTGCTCGTTCATCGCAAGCTCCTCATCTTGAAGCGAACTACTCTCGTGTCCACCCTAAATCAGAATCAGGGCAAGGCCTCCGCCTATGTCACATCGTTATCGGAAATGGGCCATAGTGCGGACATTGCTCCGGTGGCCTGGAAGGGTGTCGCTTCAGGCAGCCTGGGAGAGTTCCAGAAATGGGCGCCATTGTTCGACCGGTTTCTCAACCCCGCGCATCCAGAACTGCCCGGTCCGCGGCTCCCTGGGCTGGAAGCTGAGCTTCCACCCGATCTCGGCCAGCGTCCTGTTTCCCTTGCGGTTGTTGCACTCACGGCAGCAGGCAACGAGGTTCTCCCAACTGTTGACCCCACCGCGTGAACGCGGAACGACATGATCGACCGTCGTCGCAGGCTTCGCGCAGTACGCGCAACGGTGGTTATCCCGGCGCAGCACGCCCCGCCGAGAGAGCGAGACCCGGCGGTTGTGGGGCGGCCTGACATAGCGGGTGAGCAGAATGACCGATGGCTGGTCGAGGTTCAGGTGCTCAGATCTCACCGGAACATCCTCAGCGGCCAGGACCGTCGCCTTCCCCGTGAGCACTAGGACCACTGCCCTGGTGAACGGAACGATCGACAGTGGTTCATATCCGGCATTCAGCACGAGAGTCTTCATATCCCGCCCCTCATCTTCATGTGAGTGCGGACCCGGTCGATCGACACGGACCCGGGAAACGCAAAAGGCGCCGTGCCGCAGCACAACGCCTTGAAAGAAGGGACAGACACAGATATGTACTCCGCGCCAGTAACTGGAGCGGATATTCGTCCTATGCGACTGTGGCCCATCTGATTTCCCATCACTTACGCCAACTCAATCTTTATAAGACTAACGCCAACCCTCCCCTGTGACCGAATTCATATCGCTCGCGTCACGGATTCTTTCCTCGCCGTTCACCTGAGCGGGCGGTGGACACCGCTTCCTGCCCTCCGGGAAGGAACGTCCACCCAATCTGCGAAGGGGAGCACCGCAAAACAGGAGATGGGAACTTCAGACAAGCAAGAGACGCAAAAACTCCCCGCCTGATTCGAGGACCGTCGAGTCAGGCGGGGAGTTTTGGTGTGAACTAAATCAGAGAACGCGGATGAAGGTGACGTTGCCCATCCAGCTGTAGCTGCGCTTCGAGGTGCCTGAACCTGGGGAACCGGCATCGTACATCTGTCCGCCACCGGCGTAGATGCCGACGTGGCCGGGGTGCCAGATGAGGTCACCGGGCTTGGCTTCAGACTGCGAGACGACCTTGCCGGCAGCCTTCTGTGCACCTGAGCTGCGAGGCAGGTTCACACCGACCTTGCTGTAGACCCAGGCGGTGTAACCGGAGCAGTCCCAGCCGCTCTGCGAGGTTCCACCGTAGACGTATGGGGTTCCGACGCCTTTGGCTGCCCAGCCCATGACCTGCTCGGCCTTGGAGCCGTCGATCGAGCCGGCATCATCGGAGCCGGAGTCTTTGCTCTTGTCACCGGAATCTGAGGAACCGGCTGTTGCGGAATCGGATGAGTCGCCTGAAGTGTCTTCGGCGGCCTCAACGGGTTTTGGCTTAGGCGCTGGTTTCGGAGCAGCCTTGGCGGTGACGGTCTGGACGTCGGCGTTGAAGGAGGAATCCTGCTTCTTGTCCTTGTCCTTGGACTCGTCAGCAGCATTGACGGTGGCCGTCTGGTTCTGGTATTCAACCTGCGTGTGAGCTTCTGACTCGGCGGAGACTGCGACGTTGTCGTCGGCTCCCTGTCCTGCTGCTGGAAGGACTGCTGCGGTGAGCAGGCCACCGCTGGCAGCAACAACGGCTGCACGGCGTCCGAAGACGGCGGAGTTGGCATTCAGGATTTCGGTCAGTTCGGTCAATGGGGTCTTGACCTTGGCTTCAGCGGCGCGGCGGCCATGCTGCTTAATTGCCACGTTTCCCTCTCGTCACCTATTGGAAGAATCCCAACCGCCACTCTCGGTCCTCAGAGATTTTGCATCGAGCGTGGCGTTCGGCTCTCGATGCAAAGTCGTCACTTTCGTGAACGACCTCCACAACTGTAACCAATCGGTCACCGATTGTCACGTTTCTGTCACGAACCACGGAGGTCATCCCTGAGGTTTTCCATAACACTCCAGGTCAGACCCCCTATAGGGATGGAAATATTCGTAACATTTGCTCGTAATACGACACGGCCCAGGGGGTGAAATTCCACTCCCTGGGCCGTGCCCACCAAACGGTTTATAACAAATCGATCCTGTTCGAGACCTTCGGTCGTGACCGGACTGTCTTCGGTGGTGACGGGACTGTCTTCGCAGAGATCATGCAGATGCGACTCGCTCCTCAAAGACGCCCCGCCCGTCAGAGCAGGACTATTCCTTGAAGGCTTACTTCTTTTACTTCTTTTACTTCTTATAGGCGAACACGTGTGAGGCTGTGTCCAATGGCAGATCGAGCACGTCCTGTGCCCCGGGGACCTGAACCGTGATGTACTCGCCGTTGCGTGAGATCTCGACATCACTGTCGGGCAGGACACCAGCGACCTGGAACTGCTGCAGGAGGTGGATGTCGACTTGCAGGGGTTCTGCCAGCCAAGCGATCCGCAGCTCCTTCGCCCCGTCGCGAGCCACAGCGGTCGCCAGATCGACAACCTCGGTGCCTGGCGCCAGCTTTCCGCCGATCACGTCGAGACCGGGGATCGGGTTGCCGTACGGGCCTGAGGCCGTCTCTGGAAGCAGAGCGATGAGTTTGCGTTCGACCTGCTCGCTCATCACATGCTCCCAGCGGCATGCTTCGTCGTGGACGAGTTCCCATTCGAGTCCGACGACATCGGCGAGGAGCCGTTCGGCCAGACGGTGTTTGCGCATCACTTCGGTGGCGATCCGACGACCCTCGGCTGTCAGCTCCAGGTGACGGTCGTTGCTCACATGCAGAAGTCCGTCGCGCTCCATTCTCGCCACGGTCTGTGAAACGGTGGGACCGGAGTGATCCAAACGTTCGGCGATCCGGGCGCGCAGCGGCACGATCGACTGCTCCTCAAGCTCGATGATCGACTTGAGGTACATCTCAGTTGTATCAATGAGGTCGTTCACTTAAGACCAGCCACTCCACTCTTCGTCTTCAGGCCCATTCGACCATTTCAGGCGTTCTCAGCATCAATCCTATCTCGCGTACAGCCGATCTCGTGCCTTCAAGCGACGTCGACGTCTGTTGCCCGTCGGCTCATGCTCGGCGAACTCCCCGGTCGGCCCATCGATCATACCTTTGCCTGTCCCGCTCAACACTGGCAGTGAACCGAATATTTCTCCAAGGTGTACCAGCCCAGGGGCCGTTCAGATCATGGGTAAAGACGAACAGGGTTCCACTCGGTCGCCTGCGACAGATCGGCAGGTTCGTGGCTGCCATCGGCACGTCGGAATGCCCAGCGGTCGTGGAAGCGGTTCTTCTGTCCCTGCCAGAACTCGATCTCGAAGACACGAACTCGGAACCCGCCCCAATGCTCAGGCCGGGGCACATCCTTGTCCGCGTACTCTGCAACGGCAGCATCGTATTCTGCCTGCATCTGTTCGCGGCTGCCGACGATCTGGGACTGCTTCGAGACACTGGCCGCGATCTGGGATCCATGGGGACGGACAGCGAAGTACGCGTCCGAGTCCTCGGTGGCGGCCACCTCGGCGAGGCCCCGGATCCTGACCTGACGTTCCATGTCCTGCCAGGGGAAGTTCACGGCCACTCGGGGATCGGCACGCAGCTGACGCCCCTTGGCGGAGTCGTAGTCGGTGAAGAACATGAACCCGGACTCGTCGATGCCTTTGAGCAGGACGATCCGCGAGGACGGACCCCATTCGTCGAGGGTGGAGACCGTCATCGCGTTCGGTTCGCGGACATGCTCCGCGGCCTCGTCGTACCACTGTCGAAACAGCGCGAGCGGCGAGACCTCCGGATGGTCGAAGGTCGGGGACTCGTAGGACTTCCGGGTCTGCGGCAATCGGTCGACTGGCTCACTCATACCTTCACTCTACGGCGAGCCGGTGCCACTCGTCAGGCCATGAACCCACAAGTCACACCCGCGTGACCGCCCAACACGACTCGATCCGAGCGTGACAAGTCTCAACATGACGATGCCGGTCGTCGATCACACATGGGTGCGCCGTAGAATGTCGAGCGTGACTGCCACGAATATAACGATCCCAGACGAACTCCTGCCCGCCGACGGACGATTCGGAGCCGGTCCGGCCCGCATCCGCAAAGCCCAGATCGAGGCGCTTAACTCCTCCGCCACCGATGTGCTGGGCACCAGCCACCGCCAAGCACCCGTGAAGAAGCTGGTCGGTCGCATCCGCACCGGCCTGGCCGAACTCTTCAACCTGCCCTCCGGCTACGAGGTTGTCCTGGGCAACGGCGGATCCACCGCTTTCTGGGACGTCGCCACCTTCGGACTCGTGCGCGAGCGGGCCGCACACGCCACCTTCGGCGAGTTCGGCCAGAAGTTCGCGAAGGCCACCGATGAGGCCCCTCACCTGCAGGATTCCCTCATCGTCAAGGCCGAACCGGGCACATCGGCCGTCCCCTCCCCCGCGTCCCTCGCCGAGGCGACCGGAAATTCGGATGTCGCGGCCGATGTCTATGCCTGGCCGCACAACGAAACCTCAACCGGCGTCGCCACCACGATCGCCCGCCCCGAAGGCATCGACAATGACGCGCTCGTCGTCATCGACGCCACATCCGGTGCCGGCGGCCTGCCCGTCGAGATCACCGCGACCGACGTCTACTACTTCGCACCGCAGAAGAACATGGGCTCCGACGGCGGCCTATGGGTGGCGATCATGTCGCCCAAGGCCATCGCCCGCGCGCAGGAGATCAAGGACTCCGGCCGCTGGATTCCCGCGTCGTTGGATCTCGTGACCGCGATCGAGAATTCGCGTAAGGACCAGACCTACAACACTCCTGCGGTGGCGACCTTGGTGCTCCTGGCCGAGCAGATCGAATGGATCAACGGCAATGGTGGTCTCGAGTGGGCTACTGCCCGGACCCGTGAGACCTCCGGTTACGTCTACGACTGGGCCCATGCCGCCGAGGTGGCTCATCCCTACGTTGAGAACCCTGAGGATCGCTCGTCGGTCGTGACCACCATCGACTTCGACGATTCGGTCGACGCGGCCCTCGTCGCCTCGGTGCTGCGCAACAACGGCATCGTCGACGTCGAGCCCTACCGCAAGCTGGGCCGCAACCAGCTGCGCATCGCTACGTTCGTCTCTGTCGATCCCGAGGACGTCAAGGCGCTGCTGGCCAGCATCGACTTCGTCATCGACGCCCTGGCCTGAAGTCGCGTCACTGACGCCGGCCGAGGAGTCTTCTCGGCCGGCGAGGCTCTGGGCCAGCGACCTTCTGGGCTAACGACATTGTCGGCTAACGACGTTCTGAGCCAGTACATCGAGCACCCCGCACCGTCAGCACCGAAACGACCTGTTGCCCGGGTTGTCTTCGGCACGGACGGTGCGGGGTGCTCAACTGCCTGTCGGCAAAGCAGCTAACTGGAGGACTTGCGAGCACCGGTGCGTGGCGCGGTGCGGCACGCGTCTGAGTGTCCTCAGCCGAGGAAGTGGATGAGGTTTCCGATTCCGAAGGTGATGGCGGCCAGCAAGGCGAGCACGAACTCGATGGCGGTGCCGATGCCGATCGCCTTGAGTGATCCCCAGCTGGAGGCCCACGCTTCCTTGGCATCGTGAAGCCGGGTGTGTTCGGCGAGGTAGAGCCCGGCGATGAAGCCGATCGGCAGTCCCACGACGGGAATCACGAAGAATCCGATGATGCCGAGGACACCGGCCAACAGCACGGACCGGTTGGGGACGGCCATCTCCTTGAGTTTTCTGCCCGTGAGCACCAGGGAAGCGCTCATCCCGCCGGCGACGAACACTGCGACGACGGCGAAGATGATCCAGGCCATCGGTCCCCCGATGACGATCGCCCACACCAGCACGCCGATGGCGATGAGGATGGATCCCGGCAGGACGGGAAGGATGATGCCGAGGCAGCCGACCAGGATAGCCAACCCGACCAGCACCGAGGTGAGAATGTCCGCGTTCACTGTCTGTCCGATCTGTTGCTGTGCTGCTCAGTTGTTTGTTGCCTAGTTCCCTAGCCGCTCAGTTACATACGAGCGTCCCCGATCTTAGGCGATGCAGATCCGCGAGTGGCTCAGGGAGAGTTCAGAGACCAATACCGCCACCCCGGATCTCAGGGGCGACCGAGGTAGCTGACGTGGAGACGGATCCGAGACTTGGGGTCATAATGCAGTCGCAGGTTCTTCGCCACGATCATCCACACCAGCCCGACGGCGAAGGCGATGATGCCCGAGGCGGCTCCGACACCCATCGCCATCCGAGGCCCGTACAGGTCAGCGACCCAGCCGGCCAGCGGGGCACCGATAGGCGTGCCACCCATGACGACGGCGGCGTAGATGGCCATCACCCGACCGCGATAGTGCGGCGGAGTCGTCGTCTGCACATAGGCGTTGGCTGAGGTCATCATCGTCAGCGATGCGAAGCCGACGAATATCAGCGACGCCGCGAAGACATAGTAGTTGGGTATCAGGGAGGCGGTTCCCACCGCGAGGCCGAAGCCTCCTGCAGCTCCGAAGATGAACCGCAGCCTCGGCTTCTCTCGTTTCGCCGAGGCAAGTGCCCCAGTGACGGATCCGATCGCCATGACGGAGTTGAGCAGGCCGAAGCCGGAGGCGTCCTTGTCGAATTCGATCTTGGCCATGGTGGCCGTATAGATGTTGAAGTTGAATCCGAAGGTCGCGACGATGAAGAGGACGATCAGCACGATCGTCACATCGGGGCGTTGTCTCAGGTACCTGAACCCGCCCAGAATCCCGCCGGTGCCACGGCGCCTCGTGGGATGCAGCCGGGTCTGATCCAAACGGATGAGCACAGTCAGGGTCGCAGCGAACCCGAGCCCGCTGATGAGGAACACCGGTCCGGCACCAATGACTGCTGTGAGGACTCCGGCGACGGCGGGACCGATCATGCGTGCACCGTTGAATGATGCGGAGTTGAGACTCACGGCATTGGGAAGCAGTTTCTCACCGACGAGCTCAGAGACGAAGGCCTGTCGGGAGGGATTGTCGAGGGTGGCCAGGATGCCCAGAGCCAAGGCCGTCATGTAGACGTGCCAGAGCTGAATGGTGTCGGTGATGACGAGGACGAACAGCAGCAGCCCCACAGTGCCCAGCAGGGTCTGGGTGACCATGAGCAACCTGCGTTTGGAGAACCTGTCGGCAATCGCTCCGGCAAAGGGGAACATGATGAGCTGCGGGCCCATCTGCAGCGCCATTGTGATGCCCAGGGCCGAGGCGTTGTTGTGTGTCAGGTAGGTGAGGACGATCCAGTCCTGGGCCGTCCTCTGCATCCACGTTCCGGTGTTCGAGATCAGGGCACCAGCGAACCAATGTCGGTAGTTCGGCTCTGCCAGTGACCGGAACGTGTGCGCCATCGAGTGTCTCAGCCCTCCTGGAACTCGAGTTCGCCGGCGGAGTAGTCATCGACGACGGCTTCGGCAGGCTCGTTGCTCTGCCGACTGACGTCGGTCTCAGAGTGGGCTCCGCAACCGAAGTCGAGCGCGACGACCTTACCGTCGGCCGGTGACCACCCGTTCGCACAGACCCCGAACTTCTGTCTCAGTGATCCCGCGATCGGCAGGAAGTACCCGCAGCTGGAACAGTGCGCCGAGGCTTTTGCAGCGAAATCGGATTCCCCGCCGGTCTCCGACTCGGCCCACCTGGTCGCGGCAGCTGAGATCCCTTCAGGTGAGAGGACCCGGCGGCGGCCGAGTCCGAACTCAAAATTCGGGATCTCGTCCAGATTACCGTCCGAGGTCTCTTCGAGCTGTTCGAAGCCCTGCTGCAGGTTCGGATCGTCCTCCACCTTCGGCAGAGTGTCGCGAGGGGTCAGATCGCCGGGCTCGACCCGCTGGTCCCAGGGGACCCATTCGGGTGCGACGAGGGAATCGGGGCCAGGCAGAAGGGCCGTCTCGCAGACCGTGACCTTCTTGGCCCGAGGAGCACGGGCGAGGACGGCGACCCAGCGCCAACCGCGATAGATCGGATCGGTGCACGCGAAATAGTGGGTGACCAGGCGGGTACCCTCAGCCAGAGTGCCCAGGTGGTCACCGATCACGGAACTACCGGCCACCTCGGCGATGGCGGAACGTGCCGTGTCGATGGCTGCGGCCAGTTGTGTGTCCAGAACGATCTTCTCCGAACTCGCCCGCGGGGCCTTGGCCGGCTTCGCCGGCGCAGCAGCCTCAGCCTGTGCCGGTGCAGCGATCCCTGCCGCCTCAGTCTGGGCCGGAGCAGCGGTCTCAGCAACCGCTGCGGTCTCCGCATTGTTTGGGGTCTTCGCAGCCGACGCCGCCTGAGCGGGCGCAGGGTCGTTCGTCGGCTCGGCACTCCGGCCGGCCATCCAATCACTGAAGAGTGATGACATCAGGACTCCAAATCGTCGGCAATTGCCCGCAACAGTGAGGCTACCTTGTTCCCGTGGGAAGAGTCGGGGTAGCGGCCGTGCTGCAGTCCGTTGTTGAGGTCATCGAGTACTTTGATGACATCTTCAACCATAACTGCCATGTCTTCGGCCGGACGCCTGCGGACCTTCGCAACCTTGGCGGGGCCGGAGAGCAGGCGGGCCTTGAGGACCTGGGCTCCGCGACGGGAATCGACCACATCGTAGTCGAGGCGGGTGCCCTTGGTGACCTCGGCGCCCTCGGGCAGAACTGAGGAGTGGAGGAAGGCCTGAGAGCCGTCCTCGGCGGTGACGAAGCCGAAGCCCTTATCGACGTCGAACCATTTCACGCGTCCGGTTGGCATGATGTCCTTTCCTGGTGATGCTCGTAGTTGGTGTAGCTCGTAATGGGTGGTGCTCGTACGTGGTGAAGCTCAGTGGTGGAAGTGCTCGGCGGTGCCTGGCCTCAGGATCGGCCACGATCGCTTCGGTCACCAGCAGTTTCGTCTGACTGCGACAGCGCGGCCCTGGCTCTGCGCTGTTCCCGAATCCGATCCGGCAGTGTGCTCGCGCATCTTCTCATCAGTCGAACTCAGCGATCGAATATCTGCTGAAGCGCTGCGCTGTCACTCTCGGCTGCCCGGATCGCCCGGATGCGGGCGTGGACTGCGGCCAACCTCGGCTCAAGGCCGTCTGTGGAGGTGGGTGCCCGACGCTGTCTGCGCGATCGTCCCGCGGAGAGGCGATCAACTCAGCCCAAGTGACTGTGTCGCTGACAGCACCAGCGGCCGAGTTTCAGCTCTGGCCCACCTCTGTCTGTCTGCGTCTCAGTGCTGCTCTGACCAGGGTCACCGCGACCAAGGCGAATGCGATCGGGAGGAGGATCATCGGCAGGTATGTCAGCAGGTGCGAGGGCGCGTAGCCCATCCAGGCCTGACCCAGCACACCGATCAGCGCCAGCGCACCGACAAGGGCGGCGGCAACGGCTACGACGACGATGGTGGTGTCGACACGTTTGGCTGACAATGCTCGTCCTTTCCGAGATCCGAGAAGCTCTTCTGCCCATCTATTGTAACCCTCGGGCTAAACTGAACAGCGATGTCAATGACCTTCAGCCAGTGGCTGTCCCACAGTTCCGATACCGACTTCGAGTCCTTCGTCCGGACTCGTCGCGATCTCCTCCAACCCGAGTCCCCGACGATTCCTTCGCTGGCCGCGGCCGCTTCCTCGCGCATCGGCGTCTCCCGGGGCATCGAAGCGCTGACTTCGGCACAGCTCGACGTCTTCATCGACTTGGCCAAGGCCGCACGCACCACGGCCGACATCAACGTGGGTGAGAATCGTCATATCGACGCTGCCCTCGCCGAGGTGGTCCTCCCCCGACTGCGCGACCTGGGCCTGGCCTGGCCCTCGTCCTCCCCCACCGAGGCGGCATCGCCGTCTGAGTCCACCTGGCGGATCCAGTCGGAGGCCATCACACTTCTGCCCACCTCGGCGGCCGAATCCGCCCGGGCACATCCGTGGCAGGCGGACACGTCCGGGATCGACTCGAGCACCGAGACGATCCCGACGGCACTCATCCACAACAGCGAACGAGCCGCCGTGGCGGAGGTCATCTCCTCCCTGCGCGGTCTCGTCGATGAGCTGGCGAGCTCGCCGATCTCGCGCCTGACCAGCGGCGGCATCTCCAAACGAGACGTCACCCGGATCGGGAAGACCATCGATCTGAGCCTCGAGCAGACGATCACACTGCTCCTGGCAGCGAAGTCACTGAACCTCATCGGCGTGCTCGATGACCCACTGGATCCGCAGTGGACGGCCAGCGACGACGCGGCCGATGTCCTCGAAGGCGACAGGGCAGAACTGTGGGCTGCACTCATGACCTCGTGGCTGCGCGAAACCCTCGACGTCACCCAGTTGGCGGCTGGGGCCAGCGCCAACGAACGCCTCACCGTCCTCGCCTCGCCGAAGAAGTCCCTGTTCAAGGGCTTCAGCCAGTCGCAGCCGACGATGCCGCTGCTGCGCTTCACCATCCTGGAGATCCTCGCCGACATCGGTCAGGGGTCCTCACGATCGGCCGAGTGGATCCACGCGCAAGTGCTGGACAGGCGTCCACTCATCCCAGCCCACGAATTCGCGATGACAGAGGCGATCCTGCACACCGCTGGTGCCTTCGGCCTGGCGACGACCCCGCTGCAGAATTCCGAGCATTTCGGGCCCAGCAGGTTCGGTGTTCTCCTCGCAGCGGGCCTTCGGTCTGCGATGAGTAACCAGGCCGCCCAGGATCCCTCGATCGCACCGGTGAACTTCAGCCTCGAGGGCCTCGACGTGCCCAGCGACGTCGTCGACGCGGTCCGCCTCGGGCTCGTCGATGAGGTCGAGACCGTGCTCATCCAGTCAGATCTCACGGCCGTGGCGACCGGGCCCATCGAACCCCGTGTCCACCACATTCTGCGTAAGTTCGCCGTCGTCGAAGCGCGCGGGCAGGGAACCGTGTACCGCATCGATGCCGACACGATCGAAGCGAGCATG
Organism: Brevibacterium sp. FME37; assembly: GCF_014897485.1. Taxonomy (NCBI): domain Bacteria; kingdom Bacillati; phylum Actinomycetota; class Actinomycetes; order Micrococcales; family Brevibacteriaceae; genus Brevibacterium; species Brevibacterium sp. FME37. The sequence goes on along the minus strand of NZ_JABUYE010000004.1, from coordinate 312,360 downwards.
CAGACCGGCATCAATGCCGAGGATGCCTTGGCCCAGCTCGCCGAGATCAGCGCCGAGCCCCTGCCCTCGACACTGAACTTCCTCGTCGAGAACACGGCGTCGAAACTGCGCCGCGTCCAGGTTGCCGGAGCCCGTGCCGTCCTCGTCGTCGACGATCCCGTCGACCTCGACGTCATCCTCTCCGACCAGGCCATGCTGCCGGCCGGTCTGGAACGTCTGGCACCGACAGTGGCGGTCGGGCAGCTGGGCCCAGAACGCACCATGCATCTGCTCGAGTCCGCCGAGCACCATGCCATGCTGCACTCGCCGTCCGGGCCGGTGCGCAAACGCAAGGTCATCACCCAGGCCGATCCCGAGGTGCACCTGCGCAAACGTGCACGGGTCGACGATGCCCACCTTGATGATTACATCCGCATCCTCCGCTCCCCCGGAGCTCGCGCGGCACCGGCCACGAGCACGGATGAGCCGCTGGGACACATGGATCGCCTCCGGGAGGCCGCCGCGGCCAGTCAGCAGGTCACGATCACGCTCGCCGACTCGCATGGGAAGGAACGCGTCATCGAAATGCTCCCGGCCACCGTCAACGGTGGACGTGTGCGCGGCAAGGTGAAGACCACCGGCGCCGAGGCGTCTCTGTCGATCGCACGCATCGTCAGCGTCGATGTGGTCGGCGACGAGTCCAGCGACCGGTCTGACGGGTCCGGTAGGTCCGACGGGGTGGAGGAACAATCCTGAGGCCACAGACGTTAGGCCCTCGGAAGTCACCTCGGCGTGGAAAGAAGCAGGAACTTACATGAACGGTCCGTTGATCGTGCAGTCCGACCGGACTGTGCTGCTGGAATCGGGGCACACCCTGGCCGTCGAGGCGGCCGTGGCGATCGCGCCGTTCGCTCAGCTCTCGCGGACGCCGGAGTACATTCACACGTACACGATCACCCCCTTGGGGCTGTGGAACGCCCGCGCCAGCGGACATGATGCGGAGTCCGTCGTCGACGTCCTCCTCGAGTTCGCGAAATACCCGGTGCCCCATGAGCTGCTCGTCGACATCGTCGACATCATGGACCGGTTCGGAGTCCTCACCCTCATCGAGAATCCGATCCATGGACTGACCCTGACCTCAACGGACACCGAGCTGCTCGCCTCTCTCATCGAGCAGCCGGACCTGGTGGGCAAGTTCGGCAAATCCCTCGACGCCGAATCCGTCCTCGTCCATCCTTCGGAACGCGGTGAGCTCAAGCATGCGCTGCTGCAACTGGGCCATCCTGTCTCCGACCATGCCGGTTATGTCGACGGCGAGGCCCACGAGATCGCCTTGTCCGATGACGCCCATGGTGGTCAGTGGCATCTGCGTGACTATCAGAAGGAAGCGATCGACCATTCCCTCAGCGGTGAGTCCGGTGTCGTGGTTCTGCCCTGCGGTGCCGGCAAGACCATCGTCGGCGTGGCCACGATGTCGCGGGTGCAGACGACGACGCTGATCCTTGTGACGAACTCGGTGGCCGCCCGGCAGTGGAAGGACGAGATCCTCGCCCGCACCTCGCTGACCGAGGATGAGGTCGGTGAGTACTCGGGGTCGACGAAGGAGATCCGACCGATCACCATCGCCACCTATCAGGTGCTGACGACCCGCCGCAAAGGCTCCTACCTGCACCTGGAGCTCCTCGACGCCAAGGACTGGGGGCTGGTCATCTATGACGAGGTCCACCTCCTGCCCGCACCGATCTTCCGTCTCACCGCGAGCCTGCAGGCCCGGCGACGCCTCGGTCTCACCGCCACACTGGTGCGCGAGGACGGACGTGAGGATGAGGTGTTCTCCCTCATCGGCCCCAAGCAGTACGAGGTTCCGTGGAAGGAACTCGAACGCATGGGCTACATCGCCACCGCGTCCTGTCATGAGATTCGGGTCCGTCTCGACGGCGGGACACGCACGGCCTATGCACGTGCCGACGGTGAGGATCGGTACCGGCTCGCGGCCACCTCGGATGCGAAGCTGCCGATCGTGCGCGAGCTCGTCGCCGACCATCCCAATGCACAGATCCTCGTCATCGGGCAGTACCTCGATCAGCTCGAGGAGATCGGGGCCGGCCTCGACGCCCCCGTGCTGACCGGGCAGACTCCGGAATCGCAGCGCCAGGAACTCTTCCGCGAATTCCGTTCGGGACAGATCCCTGTGCTCGTGGTGTCGAAGGTCGCGAACTTCTCCGTCGACCTGCCGGCCGCCTCGGTGGCAATCCAGGTCTCCGGTGCCTTCGGCTCCCGGCAGGAGGAAGCTCAGCGACTGGGTCGGATCCTGCGACCGAAGGAAGATTCGGGCTCCGCGACGTTCTATACCGTCGTCGCCGCCGACACAGTCGACGAGCACTTCGCGGCCCAGCGTCGCCGCTTTCTCACCGAGCAGGGCTACAGCTACGACATCGAGGTCCGCTGAGGGGACCACGCCGCTAAACCACTCCGACGTCACTAAACCGCCCCGGCGCCGGGCGCAATTAGTGACGTCAGGGAGGTTTAGCGAAGGCTGCCACACCGCTCAACCATCTTCCGGGCGCTGGTCAATCCCACTAAACGTTGCTCGGCGCCCGGACGGTGGCCGATAGGCAGACGAATCCCCCATTCGCGGAGACAGCATCAGCGGGTGGTGGAACGGATGGTGGCAAGCGGGCGGGAGTCTGCTGATTCTACTGGCCGGGATCATCGTGACTTGTCGCGCTGGAATACTGAAGCCCGAAAGCGAAGTCGCCTAAAGCAACCCCGGGCCGCTCACCCTCATGCGCATACTTGAGCGTGCGTCATCGAGTGCGCCCACAAGTGCGCCTCCTCGCCTACGCCCACTCGTAATGGAGGTCAGCCTCAGACCGCAGCGAGCTCCTCGGCCCGGACGATGACCTCGCGGGAGGCCACTCGGCGGGCCAGGCGCGCCTCGCCCCATTTGATGAAGCCGACGCCGCCGACGATGAACACACCGCCGAAGAGTTGGATGGGCGCTGGCATCTCAAACAGGATCAGCCAAGCCACGATGACGGAGAATGGAACCTCGATGAGGTTGACGAAGGAGCCGACCGTGGCCCCGATGTAGCGCAGTCCCAGGATGCCCGTGATGTAGGCGCCCACTGTGAAGACGACGATCATCGCCATGGGCAGGATCCAGGAAACCGCGTATCCGCCGAAGTCGACGTCGGCGGTGACGATGCCGGCAGGCATAACTCCCGAGAACACGATGATGGACATGGCCAATGCGCCCACGCCCATGCCCAAGCCGGTCAGCGCGACCGGTGGAACATTGATGGAGTCCTTCGCCGAGACCAGGAAGTAACTGGCCAGGCAGACTGCCGCGGCAAGTGCCATGATGACGCCGAAGATGCTGATGTCGGAGTCGCGGAGGTTGAGGACAAGCACCAGCCCGAACATCGAGATCACCACCCCGATGAAGGTCACGGTCGCGGGACGGGCCCGGGTACGTGCCCAGATCCAGAACACGATGAGCATCGGTGCCGTCATCTCCAGCAACAGCGCAACAGCGACGGTGAGGTGCTCGACGGCGACGAAGTAGAAGCCCTGCACACCTGCCATCGACACCAGCCCGTAAGTGAGCACGGTCTTCCAGTGCCGGCGCACCTCATCCCAACGTCCACGCAGAGCGATGAGGCTGGGGATGAGCAGCAGAATGGCCGAGCCCGCGAGGCGAATGAGGACGACGGAGCCAGGAGTCCACCCGATCGCATACATCGTCTTCGCGATCGGGCCTGAGACCGCGAAGAAGAACGCGGAGGCCAGAGTCAGCAGAAACCCCATGACGACGGTGCGATTCATTCTTGACCTCCTGAGATGCGCGCGGACTCGACGTAGGACTCTTTCCCTCGCCGAGGTGGTTGTGATGAGTGGATGTGAACTGCGGACGTACATGTGGTGCAGTGCAGTCACGATGCTGCTCGCGGCCGATATGTGCGATGCGGCGCGTGATGATGCGACAGCGTTGTCCGCCTTGACCAGTATTTCCCACCACCATGAAATGAGTCAAATACACTTTGACCCTTACATGGTGTGGCAGAATGTCATTCACAATGACTTTCGCCTACGACATTCGCTCGAATCTCACCATGCTCGTCGATCTCCTCAACACCTCCGGCACCATCGCCGAGGCGGGAGATGAGCTGACGACGACTGCCGGACTCCACGGATTCGCTGCCCGACACGACTTCTCCGGCCCCTTCCAGGCCACGAAGCCCGACGTCGAGGAGACTCGTGAGCTGCGTGAACGATTTGCCGTCGTGCTCGACTCGAGCATCGATGCCCAGACCGATGCTGAGGTCGAAGCGGGCGAAGAAGGCGTCGTCAATGAGGTGAATATCACGCTCCGCGAGACCGGCGCGCTGCCACAGCTGGTCAAGCATGGAAGCTGGGATTGGCACCTGCACGCAGTGGGGCAGGCGGCGAGTCTTGCCGATCGCGTGGCGGCCGACGTCGCCCTTGTACTCATCGACCTCATCCGCAGCGGGGACCTAGACCGACTGGGACGCTGTGCGGCGGAAGACTGCGGAGCCTATCTGGCCGACTTCAGCCGCAACCGCTCGAAGCGCTTCTGCGACACCGGCAACTGCGCCAACCGCACGCACGTGGCCGCCTTCCGGGCCCGCCAGGCAGGCTCGTGAGGTCGAGCCTGCCTTCTCTGTGTGCAGGCTGTGCGCGAGCGCAAATATTGCTCAATTCGTCACACCATTCCTGAGAGCGCATGCGGCGCTTCGGGGCCCACAGGACTTTCCCGAGAGTTTTTCAGTGACCTGGCTCACAATCGCATTCAGGTAACTGTCAAGCGACTCTCAGAATTGATATTCAGACTGGATGCATGACTACAGCAAACGATACCGACATCGAAGCCACACTCCTCGTTGTCGACGATGAGCCCAATATCCGCGAACTCCTCTCGACCAGTCTGCGCTTCGCCGGCTTCGACGTCGTCTCGGCCGCCAATGGTGCTGAAGCTCTTCGTCTGGCCGAGCAGACCAACCCTGATCTCCTCGTCCTCGACGTGATGCTGCCGGACATGGACGGCTTCACAGTCACCCGTCGCCTGCGCCAGATCGGCATGAATGCTCCTGTCGTGTTCCTCACCGCCCGTGATGACACTTCGGACAAGATCACCGGCCTCACCGTCGGCGGCGACGACTATGTCACGAAGCCCTTCAGCCTCGAAGAGGTCGTCGCCCGCATCCGCGCCGTGCTGCGTCGGACCCGCAGCCTCGAAGACGAAGAGAACGCCGTCATCATGGCCGGCGATCTCGAACTCGATGACGACACTCATGAGGTGCGTCGCTCGGGAATCCTCATCGATCTCTCCCCCACCGAGTTCAAGCTGCTGCGCTACCTCATGCTCAACACCAATCGGGTGCTCTCGAAGTCTCAGATCCTCGACCATGTCTGGGAATACGACTTCGGCGGCGACACCGGAATCGTCGAGTCCTACATCTCCTACCTGCGACGCAAGATCGATGTTACGCCCGAGACAGACGCCGCAGGACACCCTGTGGAGATGGAGTGGACACCGATGATTCAGACCAAGCGCGGTGTGGGCTACATGCTGCGCACACCGGAATCCAAGTAGTCGGACAAGCTCAGGCGCTAGATTAATCACGTGGCAAAAGAATCCCGTCCCACCCGCCCCGGCTTCTGGGAAGAATGGTCGCTGACCACCAAGCTGCTGGCCATCATGATGTTGCTCATGCTGCTCGTTCTCTCCGGAACGAGTGCTTGGGTGCTCGAAAATCTCCGCGACAGCCTCGTCGAGCGCACCGATGAGAGACTCATCAATGCCTCGGAGACCCTTGCGAAGCAGGCCTATCAGGATGTGTTCCAGCCTGCCCAGCTGCAAGCGACACAGTCGAGTAAGCATCAGACACCGGATTCGGGTAAGGACAGCCACGGGTCGGATTCTTCGACCGAGACTCCCACCACGATCGATTCGAGCTCGTGGGATGAGCTCAAGAGCCTGATGCCCGAGGGATTCTACGTTCAGTTCTATGACACGAGCGGCAAACCGATCAGCGACCCTGTGGCTCCGGAGTCGGGCAACCGCCCGATCCTGCCGAGGATCAACGAGTCCCAGGTCTACTCACGCGGCGGTGAACCATTCACCGTCACGGGGACCAACTCGAAGTGGCGAGCGCGAGCGATGAAGGTCCAGAACACCGATGTGCTCGTCTCGATCGCGGTGCCCTTCGATCGCGAAATCGACAACATCAACGAACGTGCCCGCAACACGATGATCGGCATCGGACTGTTGGCTCTGGCCTTGGTCGCAGGCGTCGGATACTGGGCGATCAACAACACGTTCCGGCCGCTGCGTGACATTGAGAAGACTGCTTCACGGATCGCAGCCGGTGACCTGAGTCAGAGGGTGCCGACGTTCCCTCGCAACACCGAGCTCGGCCGCCTCTCGGGTGCGCTGAACACGATGTTGGGCCGCATCGAGGATTCCTTCGACGGACAGACGCGATCGGAGAAGCGCATCCGCCAGTTCGTCTCCGACGCCTCGCACGAGCTGCGCACACCGTTGGTCACCATTCGCGGCTATGCCGAGCTCTATCGGCAGGGTGCGATTACGAAGTCAGATGACATCGGCAACGCCATGGAACGCATGGAGTCCGAAGCCAAGCGGATGGGCGTACTCGTCGACGACCTCGTCGTCCTCGCCCGTCTCGATGAACAGCGACCTGCCGAGATCGGGCCCATCGACCTCCATCGAATCGCCCGCGACGCCGCCGCCGACGCGGCTGCCCAGGCTCCCGACCGCGACATCAGCTTCATCGGACTCGATGGAGAGGACGCGCAGCCTGTGCCGATGATCCGCGGATCGGAGTCGAAGATCCGTCAGGTCATCATCAACCTCGCCGGCAACGCTGTCCGACACACGCCAGAGCACACGGCCATCGAATTCGCCGTCGGCGTTGTCGGAGGCAGCACCGAGGCTGCTGCGGACTCAGCAGAGTCTGCAAATGGCCAAGGTACCGGCACCAAGACCGGTTCGAACAAGGTGGTGGCGAACGCGAACAAGTCAGCGGCGAAGGACAAGTCCCGCGAGCGCGGATTCGTCACCGGCGGTGTACGCATCTTCCGCCGAGGCGACTCCACCGGCAATGATCAGAGCGACGCTCAGACACCGACCGGCATCGTGCCGGACATGACAGCAGCGGGGTCCATCACCGTCGACGAATCGCTGCGCGGTTTCCCCAACGGGCGAGTCAGGATCGAGGTGCGCGACCACGGCGACGGGATCGACCCCGAGGTCGTTCCTCGGATCTTCGAACGGTTCTACCGCCTCGACGTCTCCAGGACTCGCGACACCGGCGGGTCCGGCCTCGGACTCTCCATCGTCAAAGCGATCGTGGAGAACCACCACGGCTCGATCACAGTGCACCAGACACCGGGCGGCGGTGCAACGTTCCGCATCGATCTGCCCATCTCAGAAACTGAAGACAGCGCTCCGGACGCACGAAAGGACGAGCGATGAGCAGCAACGACCCTAACAATCAGGGCTACAACTCCAACAACCGGGGACGGCACGGGGATCAGGACCACCGCACGTTCCCCACAGATGCAGATGGCTCACGCGACTCCTCAGACGTCCCCCGCAACTCGACTGCAGGACCTCAAAGACCCACAGACGGGTCCCGCCGTTCGGCAGAGATCCCACGCACCTTCCCGAACGGGTCGAACAGCGCCAACGGTTCGAACGGCCCGGCCCGCGTCAGCCCACCCGTCGCGCCCTCGGCCCGACCGACCGGCCCGAACAGCCAGAACAGGCAGAACGGTCCGGACAGCCCGGAGCAGGACCAGGGCCAAGGCGGCAATGCTGGTCAAGGCCAGGCTCCATGGCAAGGACAGGACCCCAGGCAGGGCCAGAGGTTCGATCACAACCAGGATCAGAATCCCCCGCAGGGACAGCCGACTCGCGCTCAGCCCCCTGTTGATGGTTCGAGAGGCCAGACCGGCCAGCCCGGACAGCCAGGCCAGGGACCGAGCCAGAACTACGGCAGCAGCCAGCGCTTTGACCGCAGCCCAGACAATGGCACCAGCAGTCACAACGGCTACCCCTATGCCAGAGCCACCACACCCAACGGACCAGCGCAGGCCGGCCCCAACTCCCCCACTGATGCCAATGCCCCATACGGCACTCCGTATTCTCAGGGTGCCGGACAGCCTGCACTTGGTGCAGGAGTCGGAGTCGCTGCGGGAGCGGGTGCAGGCGCCGCTGCCGGCACAGGCGCAAATGCCCACGGTCATTACGGCAATCAGCCGAACCAGGGCGGGTACCCCGCTTCCGGTTCCGCGGGATTCCAGTCCGGGCCAGGGGGTCCGGGTGGGCCCGGCGCGCCAGGAGGCCCAGGAGGACCGGGAGGCCCCGGGCCGTACGGAAGCGAAGCACCACCTCGGCGAGAGAAGCGGGGACCGGGCTGGGGTGCGACCATCGCCATCGCGTTGATCGCCGCCCTGCTGGGCGGAGGTGCTGCCTTCGGCGGGAGCTACGCGGTCAGTGCCCTCGGAGGGGATGAACCGCGCAAGGTCGCCGGTCAGACGATTGAAACCCCGGACTGGACCGAGGTCGCGAAGCAGACGTCCCAGAGTGTCGTGTCGATTCAGGTCGGCACCGATGGCAAGGTCCAGGCTCTGGGTTCGGGCTCGCTCTACGACGACCAGGGGCACGTCATCACGAACAACCACGTGGTGGCCCCGGCAGACACGCCCTCCGGTGAGATCGCGGTGACGATGAAGAGCGGTGAGACGATGAAGGCCAAAATCGTCGGGCGCGATCCGTCGACCGATATCGCGGTCATCAAACTCGACCAGGTTCCCAAGGACGTCGATCCTCTGCCCGTCGGCGACTCGAAGAAGATGAAGGTCGGAGACCCGGTGATGGCATTGGGCAACCCCCTCGGCCTCGCTGACTCGGTCACCACCGGCATCGTCTCAGCCCTCGACCGTCCTGTGTCGACGGAGAACATCGGCGAGGACGCGACTTCGCAGGAGAAGGAGATGACGATCACGAACGCCATCCAGACGGATGCGGCGATCAACCCCGGCAACTCCGGCGGCCCGCTCGTGGACGGCGATGGCAACTTCATCGGCGTCAACTCCGCTGCCGCCTCATTGAGCCAGGCAGGTGAGGACGGCCAGTCGGGATCGATCGGCATCGGGTTCGCCATCCCCTCTTCACAGGCTGTGATGATCGCCGACCAGCTCATCGCCAACGGCAAGGCGCTGCACCCGTTCCTCGGGATCACGCTCACGGACGGACAGATCAACAGCGGCGGCACCACTCGCGGCAGCGCCAAGGTGCAGTCGGTGCAGTCCGGATCACCAGCAGCGAAGGCAGGCTTCAAAGACGGCGACGACATCGTGTCCGTGTCCGGGACAAAAGTCAACAACGCGATTGCGCTGCGTGCGCTCGTCCGCGCACAGCCGACGAACTCTCCCGTCGATTTCACGGTGATCCGCGGCGGACAGGAACAGACGTTGAAGACAACGCTGGTACTGAAGTAGCACCACTTGAGTGCAGATCGCTGTGGATGGCGATCTGACTCATGTGCGTTGAGGGTGTGGACAGCCAAGCGCTATCCACACCCTCTTTCTCTGGGCTTCTTCCAGCGCGAGCGAGCGGTGATGCTGATGAGAGTCCCGGTCCCTCGTACCGAGTTCCGGTGCCCACCGTCAGGAGAAGTCATGAGTTTCGAAGTCGACGCCGAACGCGTCTCATCTGCAGCCGCTTCCACAGCAGGAACCGCGCGCACACTTGTTGCGGAGTCCAACACGATGCTGAGGAATCTTCTCACCTTGCAGGAGTGTTGGAAGGGAAGCGCTGCACAGAACTTCCAGACAGTCATCAATGAGTGGGAGGGCGCACAGAAACAGCTGTTCGAATCGCTGACCTCGATCCACGGGGCGCTCAACACAGCGGCCGCTCAGTACTCTGAGGTCGAAGCCGCGAATTCCCGGCTCTTCGCCCCCTGAGCGCCAAGCCCCCGACAGCATGCCACGGCATGCTGTCGTCGCCGATTCTCGCCTCGATTATCTGTTCGAGTTCTGTGTCCACGTCTGGCAAATTGTCAGCCTTTGTTAGTAGGCTGATAGCGATAGTTCGCGGCGGTGCTGACAGGGTTTCTCCAGGTACGGAGACGATCGGTCTGTAGCGTCGGGTCAAGACCAATGCAGGAGTCGACTACGGATGAGCATCTTCCAAAGGATCGCGGCGATCTTTGGCGCCAAGGCTAACAAGGCACTGGACAAAGCCGAGAACCCCAATGAAACCCTCGATTATTCATATCAGAAGCAGCTTGAGCTGCTGCAGAAGGTACGCCGCGGTGTTGCCGATGTCGCCACCAGCCGCAAGCGCCTCGAACTGCAGATCACTCAGCTCGAACAGCAGCAGTCCAAGCTCAGCGGTCAGGCCCAGAAGGCCATGGAGATGGGCCGCGAGGACCTCGCTCGTGAGGCACTGACCCGGAAGTCCGGTCTTGACCAGCAGATCACCGATCTGCAGGGACAGCACGAGGGCCTCCAGGGCGAAGAGCAGAAGCTGACACTGGCATCACAGCGGCTGCAGGCCAAGGTCGACGCCTTCCGCACGCGGAAGGAAACGATCAAGGCCACATACAACGCGGCGGAGGCACAGTCGAAGATCGGCGAAGCCTTCTCAGGCATCTCCGAAGAGCTTGGTGACGTCGGCCTCGCCGTCCAGCGCGCCGAGGACAAGACGGCTTCGCTCCAGGCACGGGCTGGTGCCGTCGACGAACTGATCGCTTCGGGCGCACTCGAAGATGTCACCGGGTCTTCGAAGGATGACATCAGTTCACAGCTCGATGCGCTCTCCAGCGAAAACGATGTCGAGATGGAACTCAACCGGATGCGTGATTCGCTGCCAGCCTCGTCGAACAAGCAGCAGCAGTCGCTTGAAGGCGAGGAGCAGCAATGATTATCCGCATCATGGGCGAGGGCCAGTACGATGTCGCCGACGTCGACCAGAACCTGATGCAGAAATACGACAACCAGGTCGAAGACGCCGTCAACGTCGGCAATGAAGAAGCCGCCAGGAACGCTCTGCACGCCCTCCACGACTATGTCGTCACAAACGGCAAGGCTGTCGACAACGACTACCTGGGTTCGAGTGAGGCCGTTATACCGTTCGTCGATGCGACCCTGCAGGAGATCACGGAGCTCCTCACCGGTGAAGGCTTCATCCCGGATCCAGCGTGATCCGCACAGCCTGATCCGCACTGCTTGACCAACACATCTTGATATCGAAGGCTCCGGCCCATTGCCTTCACCCAAGGCTGTGGGCCGGAACTGCCAGACCCAGAGAGGAACCACGATGAAGAATCGCTTCGTCAAGGACAACGGGCTCACCATGCGCATGGGGTGGACGATCTTCCTCAACGGACTCATCTATGTGGTCCTCATTCTGGCCATCTGGTGGATCTTCGGACAGAGTATCCCCGGGGTCATCTTCGCTGTGCTCATCAGCGCGGGCGCGTTCTTCTTCCAATGGTACTTCTCCGACAAGATCGCGATGAAGGCCATGGGAGCACGGGAGGTCTCCCCCGAAGAGGCCTCCGAACTGCACACGATGGTCGACCGGCTCTGCCAGCTCGCCGATTCGACCAAGCCTCGCGTCGCGGTCTCGAACTCGGCAATACCCAACGCCTTCGCCACCGGCCGTTCGCCGGAACGATCGGTCGTGTGTGTGACTCGCGGACTGCTTGAAAAACTCGACCGTGATGAGGTCGAGGTCGTGCTGGCGCACGAACTCTCCCACGTCGCCCACCGTGATGTCACTGTCATGACCGTCGCCGGGGTCACCGGAGTCCTGGCCGCACTGATGATGCGCGCCGGCTACTACATGAGCTTCGGACGGTCGAACAACAACAACGGCGGTGTTCCCATCCAGCTGGTGTTCCTCCTCGTCGGGGCCGTCGTCTACGGTCTCTCGTTCCTCCTCATCCGCAGCCTCTCGCGCTACCGCGAGCTTGCCGCAGACAGGGCAGCAGCCATCCTCACCGGCGCGCCCTCGACGCTGGCTTCGGCACTGACGAAGCTCAGCGGGGACATGAGCAAGATCCCGGAGAAGGACCTACGTTCTTCAGCCTCGGCCAACCACCTGGCTCTCATTCCCGCAGTCAGCGGCAAGGCAGCCCTCGGACAGCTCTTCTCCACTCACCCCTCGCTGGACAAGCGGCTGGCACAACTGGCGAGGATCTCCGGGCAGCTTTCACAGCAGCAGTGACGATCACTGAGCTGACCGCAATCGCACCGACCGACATCCACTAGGAGTTTCATGGGTTTCTTCGACGCGCTGTTGGGCCGTTCCAAACCGAAACGGGCCAACCTCGACGACCTCTTCGCACTTCCTCCAGCCGCGCTGACGCTCGAAGCTGCAACAGGCTTCAAGCCCACCGGTGTCGGAGCAGTGGCGTTCCGACAAGTCGAGGGCGCGGCGTTCCAGTCCGCTGAGTCCGAGAGCATTGCCCTCATCAGCTCCGACCCGGCCGCGAACGTGTCACAGCGCAACGATGGCTTCGGATACACCTGGCAGGTCGTCTCCGACACCGACGCCGAGGTGGTCAATCTCGTGACTAATCTGCACGCTGTGAATTCGGCCCTGGTCAGCCAGGGCTTCGATACCATGCTGCTGTGCTCGACCGTCTACTTTGCCAACCCGGATGGGCGCCGCCTGGCACTGGTCTACCAGTACAAACGCGGCACGTTCTATCCGTTCGCACAGTCGGGTGCCAAGCAGCGAGACAATCCTCTTGAGATTCAGGTGCGCGGTGTGCTGGCCAACGAACTGCCGTTCGAGGATGACACTTCACGGTGGTCGGCGCTGTGGGATGCACCGGGGCTCAATGACTCCCCCCAGTCGAACGAAGAACACTGAGCGTTGAGCGTTGAGCGCTGAGCGCTGAGCGCCCAAGAAACCTGATACGAAGAAGGGACGTCCCCGCGGGGACGTCCCTTCTGCAATGTCTGTCTGTATCAGTTCGTATCAGTTCAGCTGTGTTGCCTGCAGCGGTTCAGCGACCGATGCGACGCTGGTTCGTGAGTCCTATTCGGTCGCGACCTCGATGACCTCACCCAGAGCTTCGACAGTGTCTCCGGGCCGAATTGTGGCACCTCGGCGAGTTTCGACCTCACCATTGACCACGACTTCGCCGTCGGCGATCATGTCCTTGGCCATCGCGCCATGTTCGGCGACGCCATGGAGTTTGAGCAGCTGACCAAGTTTGATCGACTCGCCGCGGATCTCAATTGTCTCCATCAGAATATGTCTCCCAGATCGAATCCGTCGCCTCCGAAGAGACCTCCGCCATCGCCGCCATCTCCGCCGAAGAATCCGCCGCCGTCACCACCAGCATCGCCACCTCCGGCGTCACCGCCAGCCATGTCACCGCCGCCGTCGCCATCCCAGCCACCGCCGCCCATACCGCCGAACATCATCGACCCCATCAGCACACCGGGCAGAAGCCCGGAACCTGCGTAGGAGTTGAAGTATCCGCGGTTGTATTCGGCGTAGGCAGGACCTGCTTCCCAGTAGGCGCGGCGAGTGTGTCCGTCAGCGGTCACGACCTTGCGCACCGCAGGATCCGCACCCACCGCGACGCGCTCGGCGTCGGCAGCGCAGACAGGGACGGGTCGCAACTGACCACCGGCTGGCGCCCAGTCGATGTCTTCGGACGAGGGTCCGTGCTGCGGGTTGAAGAAGCATGGAGGACGGCGCACGGGCAGCGGCTTGCCGTCGACACGAGCGCGCACGCACTTGGCGGCATAGCGGCCGTCTTCGAGAGCCTCGGTGACACTGCGGATATCGGAGGGTTCGGCGACATTGTCGAGCGTCTCCTTCGCAACGTCATAGGAGTCAAGTGCCTGTTTGTAATCCTGCGAGCCACCGGTGTCGAGTTCGACTCCAGCGGTGAGGACATCCAGTTCGGCGACTTCTTCGCCAAAGGACGTCACGTCTTCTCCGGCGGTCTTCGTCACCTGCTGGAGCTCGGAGGCTGCGAGTTCCTTCTTACGTTGTTTTTCCTTGCGGTAACTGACGAAGAAAATGGTGCCGAGCACCACGAGTACTATCAGGAATACTGGTCCCACGATCTATGCCTCCCAGCAGAATGAGTCACCATTTAGTATGCCGGACGAATCTGACAAGCGACTGAACCGAACCCTTGTGTCGGCTCAGTTCTCAAGGTCCGACACCACTCTCCGATGAAGAGTTCAGCTCATTCGCGGCAGGATCCGGCAACCACTTCACGATGAGTCAGGACTGCTTTCAGCTCAGGTGGCTCAGCCCCTTGACGAGGGTTGCGGTTCCTCCGCCGAGAGCGAGGATGATCATGGCAATCCGAGCGGTCGAGGCTTCGACCTTCTTCGACAGCCAGTCTCCGCTGACAAGTCCGGCGATGAGGACCGCAGCGATCCCGATCCACACGGGTGCCGCCAGCTGCGGCCATGCACTCTCGTCGAATACGGCTTTGAAGATGACCGCCGAGGTTGTCCCGACGACGAGGAACGGCTGCAGGGTTGCGGCGAATGTCCGCTGATCCCACCTGGTCAGGACGGCATAGGCGCTGACGGCAGGACCGCCCGTTCCCGCAGCCGCCGACATCGTGCCGGAGAGGAGACCGGTGGTGAATTTAGTGCCGAAGTTCGCGGGCATCGTCTTGCCTGTCCGACCGATGACCATGGAGCTGATGAGGGAGGCGATAATGAGCGCGCCGATGAGTATCTGCAGTGGTGGCGCCGGGAGTGCCGCGGCCAGGAGAGCTCCGGGAATCGTGCCGATGACGGTCCCCAGCGTCAGCTTCCAGAAGGCTCCCCAATCGGCCTCTCGCCAGGTGCGGGCGAAGACGGTACCGCTGGCCACGATGCCGCAGATGTTGACGAGCACCACACCGGAGAACGGGTCGAGCAGAAGCACGAGGAATGGGCCGCTGACCAGGCCGAATCCCATTCCGGTCACCCGCTGCGAAACTGCGCCCACGAACACCGCGAACAAGATGAGCACGACGACGGGTTCCATTTGCTCAAGTCTAGTTCAGACCGCTCATCCGGGCGGGGTTACAGTAAGAGTCATGAACAGTTCCCCTCTGTGGTCACGATTCAGCGCGGATCCGCGTGCGCATGGGCAGGTGCGCGCCTCCGATGCCGATCGCGCTGTCGTGACCGATGTGCTGTCCGAGGCGTATGCCTTGGGCCAGATCGATGCAGAGGAGTTCGATGAGCGCAGCGAGGCTGCCAATCACATGAAGACCTTGGGAGAGGTCCCCGATCTCGTGCAGGATCTCATCATCGCCGAGGCTGGCGAGCTCGACCCGGGGGAACTCGACGATTCCGCTCGTGCCCAAGCTCTGGCCCGGTTGAACGCTGATCGTGTCCCGATCACTCCCGAACAGATCGATGCGGCCGCACAGAAATATTACAAGGACCGTGTGCGGGCCGCGCTCCTTGGAATGTTCGCGGGACCTGCAGGCGTGACGCTGGCGATCTGGGCCGCCACCTCATTCGCCCAGGGGAGGCTGATCTTCTTCTGGCCGATCTTCGTCATTCTTCCGATGCTCTTCGGCGCGATCTCGCAGATCTCCAACAAGCAGAGCCTCATCCGCAAACGCAAGCGCGAGCTGACCAAGCGGGCTCGAGCTCACTTGGGTGATGCTGAGGCCAAACGTGAACTTGAGGCGCATAAGACGGGCTTGGAGGACGAGGATGAGGACTTCGGAGACACATTCGGCAACGGATTGCAGCCTCCGCACCCATTGGCTCCCCCATTTTCACCGGGGCATGAGTCGACGCGCGATGAAATGCGCAGGCGTCGGGATGAACGCCGACGTCGACGCAGAAACCCCTGGGACTGACAGAACCGAATCGCTTCGGTCGTAACCATTCGCGAGGAACGAACCGTCAGAGCCGTCAGAGCCGGAAGGTCCGAATCTGAGCGAATTCCTCTGCCTTGTTGTTTCGGAACCAGAACGTATCCGAGAAGTAGCCGATGTCCTCCCCATCACTCGAATACTCCCACTGCCCCCAGGCAGCACCAGCCTTGCCGTGAGTGATGGCCGCCTCCAGATGACCGGCCACTGGGTTCGAGGCGCAGAGACCCAGCAGTGCTGCGACGACCTCGTCACGGCCGGTGCTGGTCTCGACTCCCCCGCTGCCGACGATCTGGAGTACGCAGTCCTCGGCGACCACCTCGGCGAGGGCCGACTCATCGCCTATGAACAGGTTCTCTTCGAACCGGGCCACGAACATGTTCTTGGGACTGTTCGCGCAGGACTCTGTGCCGGTGAATGTCATGGCACTCAGGCTACGGGAAGGACGCTGGACATAAAAGAACCGTGCCGGCACCCTTTCGGGCACCGGCACGGCTCTTCGAGCGAAAAGGGCTGATCAGAAGCCCATGCCGCCCATTCCGTCCATACCGGCAGCAGCTGCGTCAGCACCTGGTGCAGCCTTCTCAGGCTTGTCGGCGACAACCGACTCGGTGGTCAGGAACAGACCGGCGATCGAGGCGGCGTTCTGCAGGGCAGAGCGGGTCACCTTGACCGGGTCGTTGATGCCAGCGGCCAACAGGTCCTCGTACTCACCGGTTGCGGCGTTGAGGCCGAATCCGGCTTCGAGGTTGGCGACCTTATCGGCAACCACACCGGCTTCGAGGCCGGCGTTGGTGGCGATCTGCTTCAGCGGAGCTTCGATGGCAACCTTGACGATGTTGGCACCGGTTGCTTCGTCACCCTCGAGTGAGAGGTTGGCGAAGGCGGTCTTGCCCGCCTGGATGAGCGAGACGCCGCCACCGGCGACGATTCCCTCTTCTACAGCAGCCTTGGCGTTGCGCACTGCATCTTCGATGCGGTGCTTGGTTTCCTTGAGCTCGACCTCGGTCGCAGCACCGGCCTTGATGACTGCAACACCGCCGGCCAGTTTGGCCAGACGTTCCTGCAGCTTCTCACGGTCGTAGTCCGAATCCGAGTTCTCGATCTCGGCACGGATCTGTGCGACCCGGCCTGCAATCTCCTCGGCGTCTCCGGCACCTTCGACGATGGTGGTCTCGTCCTTGGTGATGACGACCTTGCGGGCGGTGCCCAGCAGTTCGGTTGTCACGTTGTCGAGCTTGAGCCCGACTTCCTCGGACACGACCTGACCTCCGGTGAGGATGGCGATGTCGGCCAGCTGAGCCTTGCGGCGGTCTCCGAAGCCAGGAGCCTTGACGGCCACGGACTTGAAGGTGCCACGGATCTTGTTCAGCACGAGAACCGCGAGAGCTTCGCCCTCAACGTCTTCGGCGATGATGAACAGCGGCTTGTTGGACTGCTGAACCTTCTCGAGGACGGGCAGCAGATCCTTCACGTTCGAGATCTTGGAGTTGACGATGAGGATGTAAGGATCCTCAAGGACAGCTTCCTGGCGATCAGTGTCGGTCACGAAGTAACCGGAGATGTAGCCCTTGTCGAAGCGCATACCCTCGGTCAGTTCGAGCTCGAGTCCGAATGTGTTGGACTCCTCGACGGTGACGACGCCTTCCTTGCCGACCTTGTCGATGGCCTCGGCGATCAGTTCACCGATAGCAGGATCTCCAGCGGAGATACCGGCGGTAGCGGCGATCTGTTCCTTGGTCTCGATGTCGATGGCGTTCTCGAGCAGGACACCGGTGACGGCTTCAACAGCCTTCTCGATGCCACGCTTGAGGCTGAGCGGATCAGCACCGGCTGCCACGTTGCGCAGGCCTTCGCGAACGAGAGCCTGAGCCAGAACGGTAGCGGTGGTGGTGCCGTCGCCTGCAACGTCGTCAGTCTTCTTGGCGACTTCCTTGACGAGCTCAGCGCCGATCTTCTCGTAGGGATCCTCGAGTTCGATCTCCTTGGCAATGGAGACACCATCGTTTGTGATGGTGGGTGCGCCCCACTGCTTTTCGAGCACGACATTGCGGCCGCGTGGTCCAAGGGTTACCTTGACCGCGTCAGCAAGCTGGTTGAGACCCGCTTCGAGTCCCCGACGAGCTTCTTCGTCGAATGCAATCATCTTTGCCATAGTGGCTTAGATCCTCCCTGATGGAGTGGAGTGGGAATCCAGCGCAGTCGTCAACGCCCGCGACGGCAGAGAGTATGCCCGCATGTTCCATTCCACATATGGACAACGCTCTCGAGACGACTGATGAGAAACCCATGGTTTTCACCACTACTAGATTTAGCACTCTCCCCATGCGAGTGCAAATATTGAGGGACTCGCCGAGGTGGCTCACCGCCCCCGATCCCTGTACCGGCGCGGTTTCGGCTCAGCGCGAAACCGCCGGGGCGTGTGGTGGGCGTCCGTGAAGTGGTCGTCCGCAGAGGAGCGGTCGTCCGCAGAGGCGCCTTCTGTTTGCGCCTTCGTCCGCTGGCAATTGCACACTCTGAGTCGGATTGAGTTGGTTGCAAACCAACTCAATCCGACTCAGACGGTAGAGACAATGCTCGCCGTTGCCCCGAGCTCTCGGCATCAACCCGGGCGCTGACTCATACGGGCCTCAATCGGCCCCAGACAACTGAAAAGCGCCAAGCAGTTGCCTGCTTGACGCTTTCCCCACTCGGAGGGATTCGGGCCTTGGCCGTGATCCCGCCGAAGCGGATCAAAAGACTTTACGTACGTGAGTCTCAGAGGAGGGTGACGGATTCCGCCTGAGGACCCTTTTGTCCTTCTCCAACTTCGAACTCAACCTGCTGGCCCTCTTCGAGAGCGCGGTAGCCGTCCATCTGGATTGCGCTCCAGTGAACGAACACGTCCTGGTTGTTACCTTCCAGGGTGATGAATCCATAGCCCTTTTCGGCGTTGAACCATTTGACGGTACCTTGTGCCATTACTTCTCCATACAGTGCAGTGTCATTGACATTCCGTCACCCCATTGCGACCGGTCTGGCCGCGCTGCGGACAACGGAAGCTAGTAAAACTCAACCGACCCCGCGATTTCTCTCATTGACCTCTAGAGAATGATCTCGGTGAAGTACGAATAGAACACAAGGGCAGTGCTTGCCTAGCTGATGCAACTCTACCCCAGGGGCGGACAGGTCCCCCGAGCACTCAACACTGTTATCGATTCGTTATACAGCTGCCGTGGAAGAGTTCACTTCCGCGCGAATCCGCGCTTCGACGGCCGGCGCGAAGCCGTGCGAAAAGCGCTCGGCTATCAAGGAGAGCTGATTCCGGCCCCACCACTTCAGCTGTTGCCTGACCGCATCAGTTGTTGTCGGTGACACCGGCTGTGCCGGATTCTTCGCCGTCCTCGTCCGAGCCGCCTTCGCCCGAACCGCTCTTGCTGGGTTCGGGCCCGCGCTCAGCGATGTCCGAGCAGATGACGACGGTGATGTCAGCATCGAAGTCCGTCGACGCTTCCGTGGCCTCGATGCCGAGCGCATCGGCGACCATCTTCGCCTGAGCCTTGTTCGCTTCGTCCGAATAGTAGACCGTGGACACGTTCAAACCGGTCGAGTAGTTGCCGACCTGGCCAATGCCCCACCCCTTCTCCTCCACTGCCTCGGAGAACTTCTTCGCGACTCCGGAGACTCCGGAACCGTTGAGGACATCGACCTTCAATGAGGAATCGGCGACGCTGACTTCGCTCTCGCTTGGCGATGGACTCGCCGAGGCGGTCTTATCGGATCCGGATTCGCCGACGTTTGACTCGGGGTCCTTCATCGACGAAGTGATGATGTTGATGGCCGCAACGACCAGCAGAACGGCAACAAGGGCGAGGATGATGACCAGTGCGATAGCACCGACATTCGACTGCGCTGAGGAGTCCAGTCGATGGGCTCCGCTGCGCCGGCCTGTTTCGATCTCGTCGAATTCGTCAGTCATGTCTACCTCGAGACGCGGGCTTGTGCACGCTCACTCTGGCGCGTGGTGCGGATGCGACGCAAGCGTTTGACCAGCATCGGGTCACTGGCAAGGGCGGCAGGGTTGTCGAGCAGGGAATTGAGGATCTGGAAGTAGCTGGTGGCAGACATGTCGAACCGTTCGCGAATCGCATGGTCCTTGGCTCCACCGTATTTCCACCACCGCCGCTCGAACTCCAAAACGGACACCTCGAGCTCGCTCAGTTCGGGGGTGCCTGGGTTCTGCGGCATAGGGGTTGTGCTCCTTCGAAAAGAATCGTTGCCTCTATATTATCGCCCGGAGGACAGGACTGAAATTCCCGGCGCGCCGTCTTGCCTCTTCCGACAAGGCTCCTCGCTTCTAACAACACGACACAAAGCCACTGCCGGTGTTGTCGATCGTGGCTCCGGCCGACGGCACCGATCCGCGGCCCAACTGGCAACTCCGATCCGTGGCCCAACTGGCAACTCCGACCCCCGACTCCGGCAGGAAACCAGTTGACCCACTCTGCTGAAGGTGGCTCTCCCCCAATGGGTGAGCCACCCATCGCAGAGTGGGTCAGCTGTGCCGACTGGCGGTCCTCAGCGGACCACCTGTCAAATCTGATCTGATCAGCGGATGCGGATGTTGACCTGCTTGATCTGGGTAAAGCCTTCGAGCATGCCCTCGAGCGAGGCCTCACGACCGAAGCCGGAGGTCTTCATCCCACCGTAGGACTGTCCGGCCAGCTGGCCGCCGCCCTGGTTGACCTGGACCCAGCCGGATTCGATCCGGTTGGCCATGGTCAGTGCGGCATCGACGTTCTTCGTGAAGACGAACGCGGCGAGGCCGAATTCGCTGTCGTTGGCCATGTCGATGACCTCGTCGACGTCCTTCCATGGAATGACCGAGAGGACGGGGCCGAAGATCTCTTCCTGGCTGGTCTGCCATTCGTTCTTGGCCTTGGAGAAGATGACGGGTGCGTGGTAGAAACCGGGTTCGCCGACTTCGAGTGAGTCAGTTCCGTCGTAGGCGATCTCAACGCCGTCCATCGACTTGCCCATCTCGATGTAGTCAGACACCTGGTTGAACTGCTTCTCGTTGATGATGCAGCCGATGTCGGAGTCTTCGTTGCGAGGGTCTCCGACCTTCATCTTCGATACAGCATTGACGAGCTTGGACAAGAAGTCGTCGTAGATGTCCTCGTGCAGGAACAGGCGTGAGCCCATCGTGCAGGACTGGCCTTGGCGTGCGAAACGGGTCGAGAGCAGCACCTGTTGGAGGGTATCGTCGTCGTTGGAGTCGGGGAAGACGATGTTCGGGCTCTTGCCGCCGAGTTCCATCGAAGAATGGGCGAGGCGGCCGCCTGCCAGTTCAGCGACGTGACGGCCGACGTTCGTCGAGCCGGTGAACGAGACCTTGTCGACGTCGGGGTGGACGTTGAGGGCCTCGCCGATGACCGAACCCTTGCCGGTGACGACGTTGAGGACGCCCGCTGGAAGGATGTCAGCGAGCAGTTCGGCCATCTTCAGAATCGTCAGCGGTGCATCTTCGGCGCATTTGAGGACGATCGTGTTGCCGGCGGCCAGCGCGGCCGGGGTCTTGAAGGCGGCGATCATCAGCGGTGAGTTCCACGGCAGGATTCCCGCGACGACGCCCAGCGGCACACGCTTCGTGTACTGCAGCTGTCCGTCTCCGGCTGGCAGCGTGTTGCCCTTTACCTCACCGGCGACTCCGCCCATGTAGCGGAACAGGTCGGCCAGGATGACCGTCTCCGGTCGCGCTTGGGTACGGATGGCGTTGCCGGTGTCGATCGCGGTCAGCTGGGCCAGTTCCTCGGAGGCGGCGTCCAGTGCGTCCGCGCAGCGGATGAGCATCTTCTGGCGTTCCTTGAACGGCAGCGCAGCCCATTCGGGGAATGCTTTTCGGGCGGCTTTGACGGCCCGATCGGCATCTTCTTCCTTGCCATTGGCCACAGTGGCGATCACAACGTTGCGATCAATGGGGGTGATGACGTCTTTCCTGTCACCGTCGGCAGCTTCGACCCATTCTCCGCCGATGAACATCTTCCAGTTCGTGGCCTCGGGAAATTGCGACATTGTGATCCTTTCACCTACTCAGTTCTGCGATGAACTCCTTTGATCGAGCATATCGCCTGCCCCCGTCCGAACAGAACGTCGGGACGGTAGGCGATGATGCACACCTCATCTGCGTTATGTGCACATCGGCACCTGACCGACCACTCATCGTGGCAGCCACCAACCATCGATCGTGGCGGCCACTGCCCATCGATCGTGGTAAGCATCGATCGTGGTAAGCACCGCTCGTCGGTAGAATCGCGGCCATGACGTCCACCGCTGAACTGACGAAGATCATGTCCCCCGATTGGGCCGAGGCGCTGTCCGGCCAGGCCGATCGGATCCACGCCATGGGCGATTTCCTACGGGAAGAGGTCGCCGCCGGGCGCAGTTATCTGCCCAGCGGAGACAAGGTGTTCCGTGCCTTTGCTGATCCCCTCGCCGAGGTGAAGGTGCTCATCGTCGGTCAGGATCCGTATCCGACCCCGGGACATGCGATCGGTTTGTCCTTCGCCGTCGATCCCGAGGTGCGTCCGCTCCCCCGGTCTCTGACGAACATCTTCAAAGAACTCAACACCGACTTGGGCATCGCTCCAGCCTCCCATGGCGATCTGCAGGCCTGGTCGAGGCAGGGAGTCATGCTGCTCAACAGGGTGCTCACCGTCGCTCCGGGCGAAGCCGCCTCCCATCGCAAGCGCGGCTGGGAGGCCATCACCGAACAGGCGATTGCCGCACTGGTCGACCGAGATCAGCCGGTCGTTGCGATTCTCTGGGGTCGAGACGCGAGGAGTCTGGCCCCGATGCTGCAAGCAGGTCGCGCCGAGGTCGCGATCATCGAATCCGCACACCCCTCACCGCTGTCAGCCAGCAGAGGCTTCTTCGGATCCCGGCCGTTCTCCCGCACGAACGAACTGCTCGAACAGAAGGGCCTGACGCCCATCGACTGGAGCCTCCCGCCCCAGAACTGATGCCTCAGTCGCGGGGTTCGACCGTGTCCAAGGCAATCGTCGATTCGTTCGAGCGCGCGGATTCGGCTTTCTTCTCTACGGCATCTGCCTTGAGGTTCTTCAGCGGCCGGGCCAGGTAGCTGCCGAGCACAGCGCCGACGGCCAGTGCCGCATTGGCCAGGATCGCAGTGAACAGCACGGACAGTCCCACCGCGAAGGAAGTCGTCGCCGATTCGGCGACGATCTGATAGACGGCGGTGAAGATCGAGAGACCCTGCAGCAGCGTGTAGATCGCGGGAATCATGAGCACGATGGCGGGCGCACCCAAGCGCAGCGACAGCGGCCGCGCCAGGAAGCCTGTCACGGTCGAGGCCAGCAGCCTGGCCAGAACGTTGTCGATGGCGATGATCGTCAGCGCCGTCATCGTGATGTAGGAGGCGAGACCGACGAATGCGGCGGGGAGGATGAACCGCCTCGTCGACTGCATGGCGATGACGCCGGCCATGGCTACGACAGCCGCGGCCACCATCGACACGATCGCTGAGATGACGTGGACATTCGTCTTCGGCACCAGAACTTCGATCGGGTCGAGCCCGATCGCCTCGCCGGTGACAACCCCCAAGGCCAGCCCCGAGACAATGCCGGCCAGGGTCAGGACCACGCCCACCATGCGCCCGGCCGCGGTGAGCGGGAAGTTCGTCAGGGCATCTTGAACCGAGGAATACAGGGATTGTGTGGGCAGGAGCAGGACGATGCCGGCGGCGACCAGAAATTGGGGTGATTGGATGATGCCGAAGTTACCGGCCACCATCGCCACCAGTGTCGCGATCGCCGCCTGCAGTGCGGTGATGAAGAAGCTGGGCAACGCGGTGCGGCCGATGAGTCTGCCGACCTGACTGATCATGATCGACATGATGATTCCGAGGCCCGCGGCGATCGGTCCACCGCCCAACAGCACGACGAGACTGCCGACCATCATTCCCCAGGCGCCGGTGACGACCCATTCCTGATAGGGCCGACGCTGGAACCTGATGGCATCCAGACGGCTCCTGGCCTCGTTGAATCCCAGGTTCCCTGCAACCAGATCGGTGACGAGCTTGTGCACGGAACCCAGTTTCGCGAAGTGGATGGACTCGCCCCGATTGACGCGCATGACGGTCATGAGACGGCCATCGGAGGTCGAATAGTGCACGGTCAGAGTGTTCGAGGTCAGGTCCACCTGGGCGGTCGTGAGCCCGAACGCGGCACAGGCCGCGATGACGGAGACCTCGATATCGGAGGTGCCCGCGCCGGCGCGCATCATGATCGCAGCGATGTCGGCCGCGAGGTCGAGGACCATCCTGGCCTCTTCCTCACCAGGTTCGCTGGCCTGCACCGGCGCCTTGTACGGACTGCCTTTGAGCGCCGTGACGATCGGCACCGGCTGGGTGTTGACCGAGGTGCCCGAGACGAGCCGGCCCACGGTGCGTCTGGCTACGCGCTGAGCAACCCGCTGAGAGGCACCCTTATGGTCGGCCTTCGGCTTCGACTTGGCCGTCGTCGTCTTCGGTGACTTCGGGCCCGCGGGGCTGAGGCCCTCGGACGGCAGCGCCCCTGTCGGTGCTTCACGCAGCTCTTCGAGCCGCTGCTGACGGGAGAGTTCGAGCAGTTCCTGCAGCGCCGCGGATCCGGCTTCTGGCTTGTTCGAGCCATGCTCAGGTCCGGACGACGACTGGGCGTCGACCGGTACCTCGGCGGTGGGTGCTTCTTCTGTGTTGTCGTCCGTCACGGCTCACTGATGAGAGTCGGGCCGAATGGGTCCGCCACATCGGCAGTACCGGCTGCGGCGTCGAATTCAAAGACCTTGCGGCCGGATACGAACACCTGATCGGCGCGGGAGTTCAGGTCCAGTGGGTCACCGGACCAGATGACGAGGTCGGCATCGCGGCCCGGGGCGAGTGAGCCCACACGGTCATCGAGTCCGAAGATCGCGGCCGGGTTGATGGTCAGCGCCTCAAGCGCGATGACAGGGTCGAGGCCTTCCTTGACTGCCAGGGAGGCTTCGTGGATGAGGAAGTTGATCGGGATGACGGGGTGGTCGGTGGTCAGGGCGATGCGCACCCCGGCCTTGGCCAGTGCACCCGCGGTCGCCAGGGTGCGGTCGCGCAGCTCGACCTTCGACCGGCTGGTCATGAGGGGCCCGAGGATGACGTCGATGCCCTTATCGGCAATGTAGTCAGCGATCTTGTGGCCCTCGGTGCCATGGTTGATGACAAGGCGGTAGCCGAACTCCTCGGACAGGCGGATGGCTGTGGCGATGTCATCGGCGCGGTGGCAGTGCTGGTCGAAGGCGAGCTTGCCGTCGAGGACATCCGCCAGGGTCTCTTTCACGAGGTCACGTTCGAAGGGTGTGCCTTCGGCTTCGGCGTGGGCCCGTTTCGCCTGGTAGTTCTGTGCATCGACGAAGGCATCGCGGAAGATCTTCGCGGTGCCCATGCGTGTGGAGGGGGTGACGTTCTTCTCGCCGTAGACGCGCTTCGGGTTCTCTCCCAGTGCGGACTTCACGGACAGGTCCTGCGTCACGAGCATCTCGTCGACGATCCGCCCCCAGGTTTTGACGAAGGCGGTGCGTCCGCCGATCGGATTGCCAGATCCGGGCTTGATGAGCGCCGAGGTGACACCTCCACGCAGCGCGTCCTTGAAGCCGAGGTCGCTCGGGTCGATGCCGTCGAGGGCACGCACGCCGGCACCGTTGGGATTCGTCATCTCGTTCGTGTCGTCACCGGACCAGCCTTCGCCATCTTCATGAACGCCGAGGTGGCCGTGGGCTTCGATGAATCCGGGCAGCACCCAGCGTCCCTCAGCATCAATGATCTTCGTTCCGGTGGGCAGATTCTGTGCTGTATCGTTGCCGGATGCCACCGAGGTGATCGTGCCGTTCGAGACCAGGATCGTACCGGATTCGATCGGTTCGACACGTCTGCCGTCGGCATCTGCGATGGGCAGAATCCGAGCATTGGTGATAGCGAAATCGGTGATCTCGGGAACCGGAACCGAACGATACATTGTGCTCCTCTTGCAGTGACCTTCAAGGACGAGATCCGTCTCGATGCGAGTCTACGCCAGGCGATCAGCACTGGTCACGACGCAGGGCCGCCCACATCTGCTGCGGTCCCACCTGAGCTCGACGAGGCCGGTTCAGTATAGTTCGGAGTCAGAGAATCAATGAGAGAGGGACACCGATGCTCGAGACCATCACGTCATATGTCGCGATCGGCGATTCGTTCAGTGAAGGGCTGATGGACCATGATCCCAACCAAGAGAACCGGTACTTGGGTTGGGCTGATCGTCTTGCCGGCAAACTCGTCGACTCCCCTATCGGCAGCCCCGAGCTCACCTACGCCAACCTTGCCATTCGCGGCCGACTCCTCGATCGGATCATCGATGAGCAGGTGCCCATGGCCCTCGATCTCAAACCCGACTTGGTCAGCTTCTGCGCCGGCGGCAACGACTGTCTGCGCCCGACGGCCGATATCGATGATCTGGCCGATCAGTTCGAACGCGCCGTCGTCGCCTTCCGCGAAGCCGGCATCGAGGTGCTCATGTGCAACGGCTTCGACACGGAGATCAGCTCACCTCTGATCCGCGCGGTGCGTCCACGCGTGGGTATCTACAACTCCCACCTGTGGTCGATTGCGCAGCGTCACGGCTGCCACATGATAGACGTCTGGGGTCTGCGCCCGCTCTACGCGGGCGACAATTGGGCCGATGACCGGATCCATCTCTCCCCCGAGGGCCACGACCTCGTCGCCGAGCAGGCATTGGCCACCCTGGAAAGCGGACACTCCCTGCCCGTGACAGGGTTTGCGATGCCGGCGAGACCGACGCGTCCGATCCGGAGCGCAGTCAGCGAGGAGTCGAAATGGGCTCGTGAGCACTTCGCCCCCTGGGTGGGTCGACGCCTGCGCGGTCAGTCCTCTGGAGACCAGCTCGACGCGAAGCTTCCCGATCTGACGCCCGTGCGCAAACCCGAATGAGTCAGGACGAACGCTTCGCAGCTCTCGGTGCAGCCGGTGCCGAGCTGGGTTCGAAGCGGACCGCCAACCGGCATGACTACGGACCCGAGCCCGATCAGTTCCTTGAGGTCCACGGCAACCCGAGCACCGCCTCGGCGACGGTGATCCTCATCCACGGAGGATACTTCCGTGAGCGCACCGATCTCGCCCATGCCCGGCCCATGGCCGTTGCCCTCGCCGAGGCGGGTGTGCTGTGCGTGCTCATCGAATACCGGCGCTCGGGTGGGCAGCCCAACTGTCTTAACGACGTCACCGCCGCCATTTCCTTCGCCTGCGGCTCGCTGAAGGAGTGGGGCGTGAACGCTGCGGCACGGAGCAATCTCGTCGTGACCGGCCACTCCGCCGGTGGCTGCCTGGTGCTGGCCTGGGCGAGCCATCTGAACGAAGACGGCCCCGAATTCCGGCTGCGGCCCCTGGCACCGATCACCGATCTGTTCCGGGAGGTTGCGCACGGCTTGGGTGACGGCGCGGTGCTCGACTACATGGGTGCGCCGCCGGAGACGGATCTGGCACCGTATCTGCGTGAGGACCCGCGCTCACGGGTGCTGCTCATTCCCTCTCGGGCGGATCTGCTCATCGTCCACGGGGACCTGGATGAGACGGTTGACATCAAATTCTCACGGACGTTCCCGGCGCGCGTCACCGTTGCCGAGGGCGCCGATCATGCGGACCTCGTCGACCCCGAATCGTCTTACTTCCCGCTGGTTGTCGAGACGCTGTTGGGCTGAGCTGGTCTGTGCGCATCAGGTGCCGGCGGCGACATTCCTGACGTGAGCGCGTGCAGGTTCTGAGTACGCGGCACGCAGACGTCCGAAGAGTGCAACGCTTCGCATGCCGGGCCAGTCTGCGGGTAGGGCGCTGGGCGGAAGGCCCGGATCGACATAGGGGATCGTCTTCCAGTCATCGACGCAGCGCAGCCACAGGACGAACGCCTCCCAAGGTCCGCAGGCCGACTGCCGTGCTGAGCCGTCGTAGCCGTCGTAGCCGTCGTAGCCGTCGTAGCCGTCGTAGCGGTCGTAGCGGTCGTAGCGGTCGTAGCGGTCGAGGAATTCTTCGTGTCGAGCGGCCAAGGTGTCCAGTTCCCACCATTTAGCGGCCGCTTGGGCGAAGGGTTCGGCCGTCAGCGGTGTCTGCGTGATGAAGATCGTCGCTCGTTCTCGGACGCCGAGGGTCTCCAGGGCGTCCTCAGCCTCAGGTTGCAGATGTCCGGGCGCGATCCACAGCCCGTCGGTGACCGCTCCGAAGCCCAGGCCGGTGAGTTCTCGGCGCAGCTGAACTCGTTTGGGCCGATCCACCTCGGGCAGGGAGTAGGACACGAGGCACCAGGGTTCGTCATCTCTCTGACCGCGGTAGGTGAAGATGCGCCGATCGCCGCGCTCCAGGTCAGTCACGGCGGCAGGGTCCAAACGATAGCCGGCCACGGTTCCCCGCTTCTCGGGAAGGAGCAGGCCCTTGCCCTTGAGCCTCGACACGGCACTGCGGACAGAGGAGTTCGAGACCTCTGCGGTGGCGAGGAGCTCAAGCAGAGCACCAACCCGGATCCACCCGCCCAGGTCACGCAGGTGGAGTCCGACGAAGGTCCGCAGCAGAGAAGTGGGGTTGCCGGGAGTGTGATCGAGAACGACGATCGGACTCAGAGCCCCGGACAGCCATTCGCGGCTCCTGATCCATTCGCGGTCCCGGGGCCGTTCTCGATACCGGTGCGGATGTCGAAGAGCTCGGGGAAGAAAGTGAGGTCGAGGGCCTTCTGCAGGAACCCGACACCGCTCGATCCCCCGGTGCCTCGCTTCATTCCGATGATCCGCAGCACCGTGCGCATGTGTCGGTAGCGCCAGAACTGGAAGTTCTCCTCCAGGTCCACGAGCTCTTCACAGCTCTCATATTCCAACCAGTAGTCCTGCGGATTCTCGTAGATGATCCGGAAGGTATCGAGGAGCTCTTCGTCGAAGGTGTGCGCCACGGACACGTCTCGGTCGAGCAGCCGCTGCGGAACCGGGAGACCGCGGCGGGCGAGTGCACGCAGGAACTCGTCGTAGACGCTCGGCTCGTGCAGATATGTCTCGAGCTGCGCCCGGGCCTCGGGCTCACCATCGAAGACCTGGAGCATGCCGGCGTTCTTGTTGCCGAGGAGGAATTCCACGGCCCGGTACTGCCAGGACTGGAAACCCGACGATTGGCCGAGTTCATCGCGGAAGCCGACGTATTCGCTCGGCGTCAGAGTCGCGAGAACCGACCACTGCTCCGTCAGGGTCTTCTGAATGTGTTTGACCCGTGCGATGCGCTTCAGCGCCGACTGCAGCTGATCGTTGGCAATGAGCCTGCGGGCATCGAGGAGTTCGTGGATGACGAGCTTGAACCACAGCTCCGTGGTCTGGTGCTGAATGATGAACAGCAGCTCGTCGTGGTGGACAGGTTCGCTTACGGGGTGCTGGGAGCTCAGCAGGCGGTCGAGGCTGAGGTAGGAGCTGTAGGTCATCGTCGACCGCAGGTCCGTATGGATCCCCTCTTCAAGATCCCGTTCGTTCTTGGCAGCAGTGGAGTCATCATGAGTCATGACGATCATCTTATTGCATTATTCGTCCGAACGGACTTAACCTGCAACATCAATCTGCTCCGGGCCGGCGCCGTTCGGGAGCGGCGATCTCGCGCACCTGCTCGACGAGGCTCTTGAACTCCCCCGGCATCTCGGCCTCGCCGAAGCGCACCAGGCCGAAGCGACTTTCGATCGCATAGACATACCGGTCGGCCTGACTAGAAGGACTCGCCCCGGACCCGGCTTCCGCGCCCGCAGCCGCCGACTGTGAGCTCGAGTCACCCTGCCACGGAAGTTCTGCCACCTGCGGTCCGATCCGGTCCCGGTGCTCGCTTGAGTCGATATCGAGATCCCACACGAGCAGGAGTCCACCGATTCCACCGCTGCGTTCGACGAGGAGGTGACCGTACCCGCCATCACCACCACGCTGGCTGCTGCCGCTCAAGCCGTCCTCGTTCACCAGCTGCTCCCCACGTTTCCTCGATTCGCGCCCCGCGTGACCCCGACCGCGCCCCAGCTTTGGACGAGCGCGTCGTGAACATCGGAACCCTCGCCGAAGGCCGCAACCGCCTCGGCGATGGTCAGGGCTGCGAAGCCCGCGAAATCGGTGCGGGTGGTGATATCGGGACCGGTCAACACTGCGAACCACACCTGCCCCACGGTCTCCCAGGCTGGACCACCGAGGGCAGTGGCGGCGAGCGCAAAGGCGCGGTTGGGGATGCCGGAATTGAGGTGGACTCCGCCGTTGTCGGACTCCGTGGTGACGTAACGGTCCATGTGATCAGGCTGCGGATCCCTTCCGAGGACATCGTCGTCGTAGGCCGTGCCGGGCTCGAGCATCGAACGCAGTGCCTTACCGGTGACCTCGGGGGTGAAGATGCCGGCACCGATGAGCCAGGTGGCATCCTCGGCGTTCTGCCCGGAATCGTGTTGTTCGGTCAACGCCCCGAACACATCGGCGCAGTGCTCGTTGAGCGCGCCGGGCTGCCCGCGGTATTCGAGGTCGGCGGTGTGGCTGATGACGCCGTGGCTGAGTTCGTGGCCGATGATCGACAGCGACCCGGTAAACCCGGTGAAGACCTCGTCGTCGCCGTCGCCGAAGACCATGAGGCGTCCGTCGAAGAAGGCATTGTCGTAGTCCTGGCCGTAGTGGACGCTGGCGATGAGGGGCATCCCCTTGCCGTCGAGTGAGTTGCGCTCAAAGGCCTCAGCGAAGAGGGAATAGGAGGCTCCGAGCCCGTCATAGGCCTCATTGACTGCCTCGTCGGACACCGCCCCCTCCCCCTCGCTGCGAACGAGGACTCCGGGCAGGGTCTCGGTGCCCTGCGCGTCGTGGACGAGTCGGTTGACTCCAGCGCCGGCACCGATGACCTGAGAGTGCATCGTACCCTGGGAGCCCTGCGCTCCCTCACCGAGCTTGGCCACCGGCGTATAGCGCAGCCCCTCGGCGCGCAGGCTGCGACACGACTCGTCGGAAACCTGACAACTGCGTGCGGCACGGGCGGCTCGAGGGAATTTCTCGCCTCCGCGTTCGGCGATCGCATCGAGCAGGTAGGGCGGAATGACATGTCGAAGACTCATATGACCAGGGTGCCACCTCCGCCCGTGCATCGAATGAGAAATTCATGCAAACTTTTCCTTGCAAAGCTTTCTTTGCAAGTGTATCTTTGCATTATGAGCAACGAGATCAACACCGGAGCAAATCCTCGGACCCTGGGAACCGCAGCACTCAAGGGGCTCGCCCATCCGCTGCGCGTGGAGATCTATGAGGCACTGACGAAACACGGCAAGCAGACCGCGACGAGTCTGGCACAAAGGCTCGGCGAATCGACGGGATCGACCAGCTATCACCTGCGTCAGCTCGCCCGCCACAACCTGATCCGCCAGGTCGAAAGTTCCTCCGGCGGACGCGAGAAGTGGTGGGAACGCTCCCCTGGCGCCATCGACATCCAGCGCCGATCGTCGAAGGAAGACCCGGCGGCGAGCGCCTCGGCTGGCTTCATTCTGCGCGAATGGGCTCGAAACGGCACCCGCACGCTTGAGGACTTCGTCGAAGTCCTCACCACGGATGATCAGCTGAGCGACGAATGGGCTGACGTCTCGCAGGTGCACACGAGCAATGTGCGTCTGACGCCCGATCAGCTGAAGGAGATCACCGACGAGTTCTACCGCATGGTCGCAACGGTCATCGACAAGTACCGCGGCCGCAACGATCCCGGATCCCGTCCCGTGCAGATCCAGTTCAACGCCTTCCCCTTGACCGATGGAGAGGAAACACCATCATGAGCACCCTCATCACCCCGATCCGACCACCGGACTTCCAGCGAGGGCCCGGCAGGATCGTCGAACGCACGACGACCATCACCCGCGAGATCTTCCTTGACGACCCGACTCCCGCACAGGTCCAGACGCAGTCGCAGTCACAAGTCTCCGATGACCCCATCCACGGAATCGACCGCGCTCTGGTCCGCCTCGGCGCGTGGCTGATCAACCTCGGCCGCAGGCATGCCCTCCACCCCTCGGCTGGAACGGCGAGCGCCACAGCAGCCCGCGCCGACGAGATCGCCCGCAGAGTCGATGACGCGAAGGCTCACGACATGAAGCACTTCATTGGTTTCCCGTACTGAGCTCAGACTCCCGGACTCACGCCCTCACCTCGGCGCCGGTGGATGATTTGTCCCCCTTGGGCGACGCCACAACAAGCGTGATGACGATGATGACCATGAAGAAGGTCGTGAGGAACGTCGGGATCGGGATGAGCGGATCGCACAGCACGAGGACCGCACAGATCGGCACGATCGCATTCACGACCCCACCGGCGCTGGGCCTGATCGCCAGCATCCACACGCCGAGGACGAAGACCGCGATCGGCACAGACACCATGAAGGTGGCGAGGTCCGGATCGATGGCACTGTTGCCCAACTGCGAGTCGACCTCGATGCCGACGCCAGCGGAGAATGCTCCTGCAGCGGCAAAGATGGCGTAGTGGCCGTAGCCGAACCGCCGAGACCGCCGATGGCCCGGTGGTGAGGCGGCCAGAAGTAGATCCACCACATGGCCGCGGTGACGATGAGGCTGAGCACGCCCAGAGACACCAGTGAAACGATGTCCTCACTGTCCTCGAAGGCCCCGAAGACCGCGTTCGCCGAGGCCAGCATGGATTCGCCGAGGACGATGATCGTGAAGCAGCCATAGCGTTCGGTGATGTGCTCCGGATGCCAGGACGTCGTTCCCCGCGCTTCCGCGATGACGGGGATGGCCACCTCAGCGAGGACGAGAATGAGAAAGACCAGCGTCGACATCATGCGATCGTCGATGATCATCCAGGCCACCCACAGCACCTGCACGATGCCGATTCCGCACGCGTAGATAACGGTCGCGCGACGGGCACGACCCGCATGCAGTGAAGCCCGCAGCCACTGCGCAATCATGACCACTCGCATGAGGATGTAGCCGATGATCAGGATGAGGAAGTTCTCGTCGGCGAAGACCGGCCCGATGCCGGCCGCCAGAATGAGCACGCCGCCCATCTGCACGATCGTCATCACCCGGTAGAGCCAGTCGTCGGTGTCGAACGAGGTCGCGAACCACGTGAAATTCATCCACGCCCACCAGATCGCGAAGAAGATCATCAGATACTTAGCCAGGCCCTCGCCGAGGTGGCCGGCCGTGACCGTGTCATGCAGGTGAGACGCGGCGATGGACACCGCGATAACGAACACGAGGTCGAAGAAGAGTTCGAGCGAACTCGCTGCACGGCCTTCTTCACCGGGGTCACGGGGCCGCATCGGGACGAGACGGAATCTGGACGGAAGCGCCGCCGCACTGGTCATGTCGATCACTTTCGCATAGGGGCTGAGTTGGGCGGGATTGGGAGCGTAGTCGGGACGAGGCCGAGGACTTTCGCTGGGGACAGTGTAGACGCCGGACAGCAACCACCCCTGCCATCTCACACGTCTAGACTGGTCAGGTGCTCAAACCGATCCTGTGGCCGATCCTCGCGCCCTCACTCCTCTTCGCCGTGGGTTTGGGCTCGATTCTTCCGATCGTGGTCCTCGGCGCGCTCGACCTGGGGTCGACTTCCTCGTATGCTGCCGCCGTCGTCGGCATCATGGGTGCGGTATCTCTGGTGGCAACGGTGCCAGCGGGAATCCTCATCGACCGCCTCGGCGATTTCCGGGCGATGCTCGTGGCCACGATCACAGCGATCATCGTCCTCGCCGGCATCGTCGCGGCATTCATCTGGGATTCCTCGGCCTCCCTGATCGTCTACACGATCGCGCTCATGCTCTTCGCCCCGGTCGCCGATGTGTGGAACCTGGCCAGGCAGGCCGTCGTCGCCGAGGTGATGCCGGCGAAGGACCTGGCCAAGGCGATGACCGCGCTGGGCGGCACGCAGCGGGTGGGCAACCTCATCGGACCCATCGTCGGCGCCGGCCTCATGCTCGTCTTCCCGCTGTGGTCGGTCTTCGTCTTCGCCGGTGCCGCGTCCATGGCCGCCATGCTCGTCATGGCCCTGCCCATCGCCCACATCCCCGGCTACTCGGACCGCGGGGCTGCTCGTTCCGGGGCGACTGCCGGTTCCGGTGCGACGGCTGTTGCGTCGACGGATCCCACCCTCGCCGAGGCGGCCCGACCGAGCGCACGCAAGCCCCCTCGTCCTCCGCTGGAGGTGAGGTGGAAGGCCGTGGTCCTCATCGGGATCTCGATCATCGCCCTCACCGTGGCCCGGTCGGCTCAGCCCGTGGTGATTCAGCTCTGGGGTGTTGAGATCGGGATGCACGAATCCTCGATCTCCCTGCTCATCGCATTCGGTGCCGGACTCGAGCTGGGCTTCATGTTCCTTGGTGCCTACATCAAGGATCACCTTGGCCGGACGACGACGCTGGTGGCCTGCCTGACGATCTTCGGCTCCGGCTTCATCGTCATGGTGCTGCGTCCGGACCTGATCGGAATGATCACTGCGGCCTCGGTCATGGCATTGGGCAACGGGCTGGGAGCTGGTGTGAACATGACGATCGGCGCAGACCTGTCACCGGCGATCGGACGCGCCCGCTTCTTAGGGATCTGGGCGATCTTCTCCAACGGCGGCAAACTGGCGGGCCCGACCCTCATCTCCTTAGTCATCACCGTCACCTCGCTGCGGGTCGGGATCCTCTTCCCGGGACTCTTCGCCGTACTCGGTGCGGTGTGGGCGCTCATCTGGTCCCAGAAGATCGGCCTGCCCAGCCGACGTCGCCGTTGATCGCGGCCACGCCGATCTGCGCCTACCGATCTGTGCCCTTCGAACACGAGCACACCGTTTAGGCTGGTGATGAACGGTCCCAGGCACTGGGAACATTTGGACACTTGGAAGGAGGGGTGGACATGGCCGCCCTCGATTTCGGAGCCTTCGTGCTGCTGAGCATTGCCGCCCTGTTGTTCCTCTTCCTCCAATCCTGGCTGGCGGCGACCGTAGTGCGACGCGTCGTCGGCGTCCCGACGGGGTGGCCGCGCACCATCGGAGTGGGCCTGGTGATGAGCGCCGTCATGGCGCTGACCGTGCAGTACCTCTACCGCGCCGGAACGGGACAGAACCCAAACGGACTCGATGTGGCCCCAGGGGTCGCACTCATGCTCCTGCTCCTGGCCACCGGGTGGATCTTCGCGCTGGGAGTCGGCGCTCTCGTCGTCATCGAGGCCGCCTTCCCGACAGGATCGGTGCCCGGCCCGCAGTCCCTGTTCTTCGGGTGGAAGGCACGCAGGCGACGCGGTCGACGCTACGCCGAGGTCGTCTCCATCGCCGTCCGTCACGGCCTGGGTTCACAGATCCGCGGCTTCGGTCGCGGTGCGGCCCCGGGACGTGAGGCGAAGACGGCCCGCGCACTGAAGAACTCACTGTCCGAG
Organism: Brevibacterium sp. FME37; assembly: GCF_014897485.1. Classification (NCBI taxonomy): domain Bacteria; kingdom Bacillati; phylum Actinomycetota; class Actinomycetes; order Micrococcales; family Brevibacteriaceae; genus Brevibacterium; species Brevibacterium sp. FME37. The sequence continues at coordinate 277,001 of NZ_JABUYE010000004.1, read as the reverse complement.
GCTGGTGTCACCTTCGTCAAGCTCGGCCAGATGCTCTCGACGCGTCGTGATGTGCTGCCGCCCGCCTACGTCCACGAGCTGGAGATGCTGCAGTCGCAGGTCTCCCCCGAATCATGGTCGATCATCGAACCGGCGATCGTCGAGCGCATGGGCAGGCCTCTGAACGAGGTGTTCTCCCGCATCGACGCAACACCGCTGGCCGCGGCCTCCGTGGCACAGGTCCATGAGGCCACCCTCCTCGACGGCACCGATGTCATCGTCAAGGTTCAGCGGCCGAAGGCTCTCACCCAGGTCAATCAGGACCTCGACATCATCCTGCGTCTGGCCAGCTGGCTGAACAAGACAACAGTGTGGGGTCAGGACTTGGGTATCGAGAATCTGGCCAAGGGGTTCGCCGCTTCTCTTGAGGAGGAGCTGGACTATCGGATCGAACTCGGCAATATGCACACCATCGAGGACACCCTGAGACGCTCAGGCAAGTTCTCCGTAACAGTGCCCCACGGCTATCCGGAGCTCTCGAGCGAACGCCTCCTCATCATGGACCGACTCCCGGGGCGCCCGGTGTCCTCGGCGAGCAAGCTCCTCGCCGAGCTGTCAGACAAGGAGCGCAAGGCCCTAGCCACCACACTTCTCGGCGCGACACTCGAACAGATCATCACCGATGGCGTCTTCCACGCGGACCTGCACTCCGGCAACATCTTCATCATGCCCGACGGTGGCCTGGGACTGCTGGACTTCGGTGCGGTCGGCCGACTCGACCCCGGAACGCAGACGGCCCTGGGACTCATGCTCTACTCCATCGACCAGAACGACAGCGCCGGAGCCACAGACTCCCTCATCGAACTGCTCGGGCGGCCGGAGAGCCTCGATGATCGGGCCGTGGAACGTGCGGTCGGTGAGCTGCTCACCCGCTACGGCGGCGGGAATCACTCCTATAACGGGCAGAAGCTCTTCGACGATCTGTTCAACCTGGTCCTGGCCCACCGGTTCTCCGTCCCGGCCCCGATCAGCGCGGCCTTCCGGGCCCTGGCGTCCGTCGAGGGCGCGCTCCTCGTCATTGATCCGAGCTTCGACGTCGTCGCCGTCGCCCGCGACGAGGGCAACCGGCTCATGCGCAGCAAGCTGAAGTCCACGAAGATCACCGAGGAATTGCAGCGACGTGCTATGCAGATCCTGCCGATGATCGACCGCATGCCTCGGCGGATCAACAAGATCACCGAGGACCTTGAGCAGGGGCGCTTCTCGATGAACATGCGGGTGCTCGAAAACACCTCCGATAGGCGGTTCCTCACCAGCCTGTTCCAACAGCTCATCGTCGCTGTCCTGGCCGGAGCCGCCGTGCTCGGATCGATCATGCTCATCACCAGCGAAGAGGGGCCTCTGCTCACCGAGGGCATCCACCTCTACGCGTTCTTCGGCTTCGTCCTGCTCTTCGGCGGCTTCGTCCTGAGCATGCGCTCACTCATGCTCGTGTTCAAACGCGGTGTCGACGGTTAGAACCGCTCGCGGTCTCACAGCCTAGGAGGCGGGGACTCCGAACTCGGATGTGAATTCCGGTATCTTCTTGTCCTCTCCGAGTACCTTGGCCTCTGGACGAATGTAGGACCCCTTGAGCTCGTCTGCGGTTTCACTCACGTAGATCGGAATGTAGCCCGTGTGGTCTCCATCGCGGCGTGGCGCGCGGTCAAAGTACTCATAACCTGCCTCTTCGAGTTCGTCTTTCGCGCTCGACGCGTAGTTGGCCTCTTCGCCTGCACTGTCGAGGTAGAAGTCCGCAGCGCTGATGGTGCCGCCATAGCTCTTCCCCGGCACGACCTTCACTTCGATATAGACCATTTCCCCAGCTGGGTTGTCGGTCGCTTCGTAGTACTCAGTGGGGTTATCGCGGACCGCAGACACGACAGTGACAACGTCTCCGGTCTCCTTATCGGTGAACTCCGCACCAACCTTGACCTCAGCGCCCTCAGCCTTGTCGCTGGCACCCTCAGCGCTGTCCGACTCCGCTGTCTCCTCCGGCGTCTGCTCTGCTTCCTCTCCTGCCTCGAGAGCTTCTTCCTGCCCTTGACCGGGCGCTGCATCGCTGGGGGCTTCATCCGCGGCCGAGTCGTCAGTGCCACAGGCCGACAATGCCAGTACGGCGGCAACGGCCAGGGCTGAAGACTGAGTGAGGAATCGGGCTGAGTGTCGTCCGGTGCGGTTCATCGGTGTCCCTTTCGAAATGATGGGCGCTGCATGAGTTGTGCGATTGACGACTCATTGGCCCTGACAAGGAAAGACTCTATAGTCGGCGACCCCGGAAGCAGGTGACGATCACAGCACACTGTGTAGCGGATCTGCCACAATTCCTCGCGACGATGCTTCGACGCCGGCTCTGACAGTGTCTGCCGCACGCTGGCTCGCAAGATGGCGCAAAAGAACCGGGCCAGACAGTTCACTGTCTGACCCGGTCCAGTGGAGCCCCCCATCGGACTCGAACCGATGACCTTCGCTTTACAAGAGCGGTGCTCTACCAACTGAGCTAGGGAGGCGTGGCGGCGAAACGATGCCGTCTGCGCCTACACGATAGTAGTCCATTCACCTTCGCCGCGACAAAACGGATTGTGGACGGGCGCCACGATCGCGCAGCGGTCGACCACCACCTCGGCGCTGGTCGACCGCTGCTCGTGAAGTCGGTCAGCCCTTGATCTCGCCGGTGGCCTTGAGGATCTCCAAGGTCAGAGCCTGCGGATCGCTGGTCTTGTCGGTGTGCTTGCCGTTGATGAGCACCCACGGGGTGGCTTCCACGCCGTTGTCCAGAGCCTCCGAGGAGGTCTTCTTGACGTAGTCCTTGAACGTCTGGTCCGTGACGCAGCTCTTGACGGTCTGCTCGGGATCGGACTTGAGCTTCTTCGACGTGTCGACACCAGCATCCTCGGCGTCCTTGAGCAGCTGCTCATCGGTGCGGCCGTTGCCCTGTTCTTCGGGCTGCTGAGCATACATCGCGGGGAAGAAATCCCTGATGGTTTCGGGCTGGGAGTCGATGACGCAGGCCGCCAGGTTGGCAGATCTAGTCGAGTACTCGTTGCCGGTGGACATGCGGTCGAGGATCGATACCGGTTTGTATTCGAGTACGATCGAGCCTTCGTCTGCGAGCTTCTCCAGCGTCGGCGCGTTGGCGTCCTCGAACGCCTTGCATCCGGGGCACTGGAAGTCGAGGTAGACGGTCACTGTGGCGGCATCTTTCTTGACGCCCGCGTCGGCAGGGCTCGGCAGATCCGACTCTTCGCCCTTGGGCATCTGCTTCGGCTGCACCACTTCGCCGTCCTTGGCCATGCTGACACCGCCGGCGACGACGTTGGCTGGCGTGATCCCCGGCTTGCTCTGCTGGAAGATGAGAACACCGACGATCGCGGCCACGACGACCACCACAACGCCGATCCCCACATAGAGGATGGTCTTGGCGGTCCTCTCCTTCTTGTTCTGAGCCTCCGCGATCCGGCGCGCGTTCTCACGGGCCTGGTTCCGCCGATTGTCACCGGACTTGTCACAGGAGTTGTTCTTCGCCATGGTTCCTCACGTTGCGATTGTCTGACGTCGGCCCAGCCTCGGACCGTGGGGAATCGGGTCGATATACGTGTCCCGACCGTCCCACCTTACCCAAACGGGTAGTGCCCCGACTCCCAGTGAAATTCAAGGATCACCGACACCGGCTCCAGCAGATGCCTGCGCCGGGTCCCGCGGACGCCGACACCGGGTTCGGTCAGCTGCCTGCGCGGACACGGCAACTTCCTAGACCGGGCCCGGCAGATAGGTGAATGGGTTGGTCGGCAGGGGCCACCAGGACATGCCGGCGCCCGACTGGATGACCATGATCGCGACGATGATGAGGAGCGCGACCGCCGACAGTGCGATCAGCCTGCCCAGCCGGTTACGGGTCACCCCGGAGACCATAAGCCGCGACCCGTGTCGCAGACTGCCCGCGCCGGGCCCCAGCCACAGCACGAGGCCACCGGCAGCACCGGCCGCCCACACCGACCACTGTTCGGAGTATCCGCTGGGCACGATTTCGGCAATGTCGAGTCGGGTGAGCACGAGCATTGCGACCCCCGCGATGGCCGGCAGGATGAGTGTTGTGATCGAGGTCAACACCGAGGCCAAGATCGCACCCGGCGCCGAGGCGAGCGAACGCAGGAATCCGCGGCCGTTCGTTCCGCGTTCGAACCGATGCTTCTGTGCCTTGCGGTCCAATCGGGTGCCGGTTCGCGCCAGTATCGACCACAGGAACACGAAGAATGTGACGAGCAGGGGACCCAGCGGCATGATCGTGATGGCCAACAGGATGAGGGCGAAGACCACCCATCCTCCGGTCCGGATCGTCCGGTAGGTCATCGGCCCCCACCCGTAGTCGGGTTGACCTGGCTGCCCCTGTTGACCGGGCTGGCGCAGTTGGCCTGGCTGCCCCTGTGGGACTCCGGTGCCATTGTGATCGGGTCGGGCGGTGCCCGGACCGGCCAGAGATCCACCCCGTCCGGCTGGAGGTCCGGCAACTCCATATCCTGACCCGCCGAGGTTGGTCCCGGCCATCGCTGAGCCCGGACCTGATTGGATGCTTCCGTTGGGATTGCGCACAGGTGGTGCGGTGCCCCGGTTCGTCACGGCCGGGCTTCCCTGCCTGCCTGGCATCTGGCCGTGCGGGGAGAAGCCCTGCCGTGGGTATGCTTGCGGATTCGTCCCACCGGGGCCTGCAGCTCCGGGGGTGGAAGCGTTCGGGTTCAGCGCCGAGCCTGGGGCGCCACCGCGCGGCGATCCGTGTCCGGTCGCGCCATAGCCCGAGACATCGTATCCGCCAGCTCCGCCATAACCACCGGCTCCTTCATAGGCCGCGGCACCGCCTGCAGCAGCACCGAGGGCCGCGGGCCCACCGTAGCCTGACCCGTTGCCGTCGACCGCGGGCATCCGCGCGGTCCCGGTCGGCGAGGCCTGGTTCCAGCTGCCTGCGGCCGGTCCGGAGCCCAGCTGCGGCGCACGCCCGGACTCGATGTCGACGAGAGCGTCGAGGATCATCTGGCCACTCGGCCTGCGCTCGGGTTTCGGGTCGAGGCAGGCTGCGATCAGGGGAACGAAGTTGCGGGGAGCGTTCTCCAGGTCGAACTTACCCATGGCCACGCGCCCCAGCACCGCTTCGAGAGGACCGGAGCCGTAGGGGTTGCGGCCGGTGGCGGCGTAGGCCATGGTCGCGGCCCATCCCCACCAGTCGGTCTTCTCGCTCGAGGTCTTGCCGTCGGCGATCTCCGGAGACAGGTATCCGGGTGTACCCATCACGAGGCCGGTCGCGGTCACCCGCACCTCGTCGGCGACCTGGGCGATGCCGAAGTCGATGACCATCGGTTCGCCGTCCATGATCATGACGTTCGCGGGTTTGAGGTCACGGTGGATGACACCGGATTCGTGGACCGCGTTGAGGGCGTCGAGGAGAGCGTGGCCGAAATGGACGAGTTCGTCTTCGGCGAAGGGGCCATTCTCTCGCACGTCATCGGACAGGGTCTGGCCGTCGACGAACTCGGTGATGATGAAGGGCTGTGCGGATTCGAGTTCGGCGTCGAGCACCTCGGCGATTCGGGGATGTTTGATCCGTCGCAGGGTCCTGACCTCGCGCCCGAGACGTTTTCGGGCGGTCTCGTCATTGGCGATGTGCGGGTGCAGAACCTTCACGGCGACAGGGTTGTTTCCGCCGTCGACACCGAGATAGACAACACCCATACCGCCCGCACCGAGCTCCTCGATGAGGCGGTAGCCTCCCAGATCCTGACCCATCACCCTGCCAAGCGTAGTCGAGCGAGTACAGTTCGTTCCAAGGACCGACTCAGGAGGAGGCGCAGATGAACACCGTCAACTCTGCCGAAACGACCACCCCATCCACGTATGGTGACAGCGATTTCGTTGTCGTTGCCAACCGTCTGCCCGTGGACCGGGACCCTGCCGAGGAAAGCCAAGGATGGCGTACCTCACCTGGGGGTTTGGTCACTGCGGTGGCGCCGGTGATGAAGGCTCAAGAGGGTGCATGGATCGGCTGGACCGGGGTTCCCGACGTCGATTTCGACCCCTTCACGATCGACGGGATGCATCTGGTTCCCGTCACCCTAACCAGTGAGGATGTCCTCAGATATTATGAAGGATTCTCCAACGCAACTCTGTGGCCCCTCTACCACGATGTGATCGTCCCGCCCGAGTTCCACCGCACCTGGTGGGACTCGTATGTGCAGGTCAATGAGCGCTTCGCGGCCAAGGTCGCCGAGGTGGCTGCCAAGGGTGCCACCGTCTGGGTCCATGACTATCAGCTTCAGTTGGTCCCGCAGCTGGTGCGCCGGATGCGACCGGACCTGGCGATCGGGTTCTTCAATCACATCCCGTTCCCACCGTTCGAACTCTTCGCCCAGCTGCCATGGCGCGACGAGATTCTGCGCGGACTCCTCGGCGCGGATCTCATCGGATTCCAGCGACCGGCCGATGCCGCGAACTTCCGACGTGCGGTGCGCGGGCGCCTCAACTTCACGACGAAGGGGTCAACGGTCGCCGTCCCCGACGGTGAGCTGCTGTCGGCGCACACTGTGCGGGCCGAAGCGTTCCCCATCTCCATCGACACCCCCTACCTTGAGGAGCTGGCGCGTGATCCTCAGATCATCGAGCGCGCGCGTCAGATCCGCGAAGAGATCGGCAACCCGAAGGTCGTCATGCTCGGTGTGGACCGGATGGACTACACGAAGGGCATCCGGCACCGCCTCAAGGCCTTCGGGGAGCTGTTGGCCGAAGGGAAGCTCGACGTCGAGGATGTCGTCCTGATCCAGATCGCGACCCCGTCGAGGGAGCGCCTGGAGCAGTACAAGATCATCCGCCACGACGTGGAACTGGCCGTCGGGCGGATCAACGGCGAGCAGGCCGAAGTCGGATCCATCGCCGTGCACTACCTTCACCATTCCTACCCCCGCGATGAGATGACCGCGTTCTTCCTCGCCGCCGACGTCATGCTCGTGACCGCTTTGCGTGATGGCATGAACCTGGTGGCCAAGGAGTACGTGGCCTGCCGCAGAAGAGATGACGGTGCCCTCGTGCTCTCCGAGTTCACCGGGGCCGCCGATCAGCTCAAGGCGGCAGTGATGGTCAATCCGCACGACATCGGCAATCTCAAGGCCGGCATCCTCGACGCTGTGCAGATGGATGAGAAGACCCGGGCCCGACGAATGAAGCAGATGCGCAAGAAGATCTCCACGGACACGGTGAGCATCTGGTCGAAGAAGTTCCTCGCCGAGCTCGAGGCCATCCATAAGAACCCCGAGGCGATCATCCCCGACCGTCCCGCAGCCCTCCCCGAGCGGCCGACAACGGCGTCCGATCGCATCACCTCCACCGTCGACGAGGATCGTCAGTGACATCGGATCCGGATGCCATGCCGCCTTCCCAGACCCGTCCAGGACAGTCCCACCCAGAGCAGAATCCGCCTGGGCGGACCGAACCTGAACAGGCGCCGTCATCTGAGGTGGTGCCGACACCACGCTCGACTCCCGGCTACACGTCCGCAGCTGCCCTCGACCTCGAACAGGCCACTAAGGCGGAGTCGGTCCTCATCGCCCTCGACTTCGACGGCGTGCTCGCTCCGCTGCAGGACAATCCCGAGTTGTCCCGGATGCTCCCGGAGTCAGCACAGGCGATCATCGCCCTCAGCCTCCTGCCCGCGACTCGCGTGGCCCTGGTCTCCGGGCGCGACGTCGCAACTCTGCGCCGTCTGGTCGACCCACCCCCTGGCGTGTGGCTGGTCGGTTCGCACGGCGCCGAGGTGGACCTGGGCTCACAATCACCTGAGGTGACGGTGACGCAGCCCGAGGTGAGCGCCGAGGAACAGCAGATGCTCACGGCGATAGACGCCCACATCGAATCCTTCGAACTCGACCTGTCATCGGGCTCAGGCTCAGCCCCCGACACCGACACCGACACCGAGGTCAGGGTCGAATACAAACCTTTCTCTCGCACTGTGCATACGCGCGGCCTCGACGCGGAGTTCGCGTCCGCTCTGCATGCTCATGTCATCGCTGTACAGACCGAATACCCCGGAATCCGGGTCATCGAAGGCCACGACATCACCGAACTCGCGGTCAAGACGGCAACGAAGGGCGACGGCCTGCGGGCCCTCATCGCCGTCGGATCACCGACAGCCGTCCTCTACCTCGGCGACGATGTCACCGACGAAGATGCCTTCGCCGAACTCGAAGATCTGAGCACGAGCCTGAGCATCAAGGTCGGACCGGCCCCGACCCGCGCACCCTGGCGGATCACGGACCCCAACGCGGTCGCCGAACTCCTCACCCGAATCGTGAACGAACGCCGCGCACACCAGCCCCGCCCCTGAGGCGCCTCCGCGGAGGCTGAGTCAGCATCGCTGGGGCCGCGTGCACCCTCGGCTCCGCTGGGTCAGCTGCGTCAGCGTCGCTGCGGCGGTACCGCACTGGCCCGCAGGACGAGATCCGGGGTCACCGAATAATCGATGGCCACCGCCTCGGCGGGATTGGCCATCATCGCCCTCACCTCGCCCAGCGCGGACACGGCGATCGCCTCCCAGTCGTAGCTGACCTGAGACAGGGGCGGGGCGATCACATCGGCATCGGGCATGTCACCGACCGTGAGCAGGGAGAGATCCCGCGGCACGTCGAGGCGAGCGCGGGCGGCGGCCTCGAGAATGCCGAACGACAGCGACGGCGCACAGGCGATGACGGCCGAACACTGCAGGTGGAGCAGCTCTTCGGCCGCGGCGACCCCAGCCATGGTGCCTCCCGCGGCTTCGACCACGGGCGCCTGATCACGGGTGGCGGGTATGTGAAGGACCCGGGCCATGGACTTGCGGAACCCGGCGATGCGACCGGCCGCGGCAGAGTCGCGGAGCACGGCCAGCCCGATGCGACGATGCCCCAGATGCACGAGGTGCTGGACCGCTGTCGCGATGCCGTCAGTGGCATCGAGGACGATGCGTGCGATCCCGTCGGAGTGCCGGGCGTTGGAGACCCTGATCTGCGGCAGATTGCGTTCGGCCAGCTTTGCGGCGAGCTCGCCGGCCGCTCCCCCGCCGAGGACGATCGCGCCCTGAACATGAGGCTCGCCTCCCTCAGAGCCGAGCAGCGACTCGGCCAGGGCATCGGCCCGGTAAGCGGCCGCCTCCACGTGCACTGCCGCGATCCCCTGAGCAAAGATCTTGCTGGTCAGAAGGTCGAACAGACGCGTATAGGGATCGACGTTGCCTGCCGGCACGGCTGGCCGCACCAGGGCCACCATCTGCCTGGAGGGTGTGTTTCGGCTGCCCGAGTCCACGCCGAGGATCGCCAGCGCCCGCCTGACCTTGGCCAGTGAGCCCGGAGACACCGATTCGGGGTCGCGCAGAGCCCGCGACGCCGTCGCCTTCGATACCCCAGCCGCACCTGCGATGGCGCCGAGACCGACATGTTTGTGTTCGCCGGGTTCAGGGGCAGTCGGCGTGCCGGGACCCGAACTCGAGTCAGCTGTCGGGCTCATTGTCTCGCCGCCGTCGTCGAGGCACGGGCCAAGAGCCGGGGACGGAACACCGGCGGAACCGATTGGAGCTCCTCGCCGGAGATCTTCAGCGTCGACAGAGTCGCAGCCACGAGTGCCTTTGAGAGTCCCTCGACGTCGATGCCGAGCACAGTGGCCGGTGGGCCGGTGAACTTCATCGTCGGTGAGTCTCCGAAGCCCACGATCGACATGTCACGCGGGACTTGCAGGTGCCGGTTGCGCAGACCGTGCAGAGCTCCGTGCAGCTGCAGGGCCGATTGCACGATCACCGCGGTGCAGGTCGCATCTTTGAGGTCGAGTGCGGCACGCGAACCGCCGGAGAAGGACTTCGGGACCTGCGAGATCCAGTCATCGAGCTTGACCCCGAAATTGCGTGCAGGGTGCTCCGCGCGGAAGCGTCTGATCAGCTGCACCGCCAGCTCACCGCTGTCATTGCAGATCAGACCGATGCGCCGGTGACCGATGGCCTGAAGGTGCTCGAAGGCCGTCGTCATCCCCCCTCCGAGGTCGAGGCGGGCGGCGATGATGTCTCCGCTGGCATCGTCGGAGTCCACCGCCGACTGTTCGTCGACGCGGATGCACGGAATATCCGTGTGCAGACTCGTCATGGTCGGAGTCACCAGGGCAACGGCACCGGCGTCGACGGCGACCTCAAGCGGGCTGGTCTCGGTTTCGACGGACGGTCGGGTGATGAGCAGACCGTGTTCCTGCAGTGCAGCGGCCACGCGAGTGCAGACTTGGACCTGCCAGTATTCGGGGTTTCCAGGCGCGCTGACAGCGACCAGCCGCCTCGGCGTCTCATGTAGGAGGGTGGAACGAGAGTAGCCCAGCGATTCCATCGCATCGAGCACTCTGCTCCGAGTCTCATCGGCCACCGCACCACGCCTGCCGAGAACGCGGGAGACGGTCGCCAGGGACACACCCGCCCGGGCGGCGACATCGTCTAGCTTGACCTTCATACCGGGAAGTCTATCGGGGTCAGCCTGCTCAGGGGCGGGCAGCACGGGGTCGAGCAGCTTGGGCCGGTGTCGACTCCGCTCCCGATGCTGATGTCAAGGTCAGCGTGCGACGATGTGTTGAACAATCGCATGATCCGCAGTTTCTCGCACAGCGTCCGCCCAGGCGTGCGGGCGTGCGCTGGCACAGTGCTGAGAATCACTCTACGCTTTGTCGAATAGACTGTCACCGAGCGCATTCAACGGCTTAGGATGAACATAACTGAGCATCCCCGCCAGGTCACAGACGACCGGCTGCTCACGAAGACTTTAGGAGGAAACATGTCAACAGTGTCGTTGAATGGCCTCAGTCATGCCTACGAGAACACCGTGTCCGCTTCAGTGCATCCGTTCAATCTCTTCATCGACGACGGCGAGTTCGTCGTCCTCTACGGCCCGTCCGGTTCCGGCAAGTCGACCATCCTGCGAATGCTCCACGGTCTCGAGGCCCCCAAGTCGGGCACGATCCTCATCGACGGCAACGATGTCACCCATGCCGCGGTCAACGATCGCGATGTCACCCTTGCCCTTGAAAGCTACGCCCTCTATCCGCATATGAGCGTGCGCGACAACCTCGGCTTCGCCCTGCGCGTCGATGGCCTCCCCGCCGAGGAGATCCGTGAGCGCGTCGAGTCCGTGACCGCGAAGATCGGACTGCGCGACATCCTCGATGCCGTGCCCGGCGATCTTTCGGCTCTGCAACGCCAGACGATCGCCCTGGCCCGGGCCGTGGTCCGTCAGCCGAAGGTCCTGATCATGGACGAACCGGTCGTCAATCTCGTCCCCGAACACCAGGCCGACACCTTGCGCCTGGTCAAGGACCTGCAGCAGGAACTCGGGCTGACCACACTCTACGCCACGGCCGACCTCGAGGACGCGAAGGTCCTCGGCGACCGCATCGCCTTCCTCGACCATGGGCGCCTGATCGGGGTGGAGAAACCTGAAGTCGCCGAGGCGCTCGTCGCCTCGATCGCGGACGTGGACTCCTGATCGGTGCCCGAGACCTCAGCACCCCAGGTCCAGGCGGTCCACAGTGCCGACCATGCTGCGATAGCGCGGCTCCCCTGGCACTTACCCCTCGCTGACTGGCCCCAGGACTTCCTCGGCGGACTGCCCCGCGGAATCTCCCGGCACGTCGTGCGCTTCGTCGAGATCGACGAGGAGGTCCTCGCGATCAAGGAGACCGACGACCGTCGGGCCCTGCGCGAATTCGACATCCTCGGTGTGCTGGGGAATCTGGCCGTCCCCACGGTCGAACCCCGCGCCTATGTGACCAACCGATCCACCACCTCGGCGACGGAACTGCCTGGAGCACTGCTCACGGCCTATCTGGACTTCTCGCTGCCCTACCGTGCCCTGTTCTCCCGGTCCCTGGCCGAGGACACGGCCGGTCGCCTCGTCGATGCCCTCGCGGTCCTGCTCGCCCGACTCCACCTCGTCGGTTTCTACTGGGGCGATGTGTCCCTGTCGAACACCCTGTTCCGGCGTGATGCCGACGCCTATGCGGCCTATGTCGTCGACGTGGAGACCGGTGAGCTCCACGACCAGCTTTCGAACGGTCAGCGGCAGATGGATCTGCGCATCGCGCGCACGAACATCGCCGGTGACTTCCTCGACCTGCAGGCCGCGGGTCTCATCGATCCTGCCGTCGACCCGTTGGCGGCCGGTGAACGCCTGTTCGAGGCCTATAACGGACTGTGGACCGAGCTGACTCGGGTCGAGGAGTTCTCCGTCAATGAACGGTGGCGCATCGACGAACGCATCCGCCGGCTCAACGATCTGGGCTTCGACCTGGGCGAGCTGACCGTGACCACCGACCTCGACGGAGTCAGCCTGCTGGTCGAGCCGAAGGTCGTCGAACCCAACCACCATTCCCGCAGACTCCTGCGACTGACCGGCATCGGCGCCAATGAGAACCAAGCGCGGACGATGCTCAACGACCTCGACTCCCACCGCAGTGCGCCCGGATTCACAGGCGGAGCACACGGTTCCGGCGAGCTGCCCGTCGAACTCGATGAGGACCAGGCTGCCCGCCACTGGCTCGACGAGGTGTACAAGCCTCTGATCTCCGCCATCCCGGAGAACCTCACCCACAAGCTGGAACCCGGACAGATCTTCTACGAGTTCGTCGAGCACCGGCGGGTGATGTCCCGAGCCAGGCAGCGCGACATTCCGACGATGGAGGCCATCGCCTACTTCATCGTCGACTACCTCGCGAACCTCCCCGACGAAGCCCTCTACGTCGACAGCCGAAAGTTCTGAGGCCAGAGCTTTCGCGCAGCAGCTGCGCGCCGGGTTTTGGCTAAGCAGGTTCGCGCTGGAATTCCACCACGTGGAACGTGGACCCCGGAGCCGCCTCGGCGGGCATATGTTTGAGAACATCAGAATCGGGTCGACGACGACCACCGTCGTTGCCGCCCTCCCCCACGAGAAACCCCGGAAGGACCTCCGATGTCGCAAACCCCGCAGAACTCCATGCCGTCGAGCCAGAACTCCATGCCGTCGAATGAGGACAATCCGTCGATCCCGTCCCTCTTCGACCTCAGCGGCCGCACTGCCGTTGTCGTCGGAGCCGGATCCGGGCTGGGCCAGGCGAGCGCGATCGGCCTCGCCGACGCCGGAGCTCATGTCGTCGTCGCCGACCTCAACCTCGAAGGTGCCGAGGAGACGGTGCGGATCATCTCCCAACGCCAAGGAGCCGAACGGGCTGGCGGCAAGGGCGGGCACCGCGCCACCTCCTCGCCGGGCGCCGAGACCGCCCGCGTCGACATCACCGACACCGAGTCGGTCAATGCCCTCGTCGCGGCCCACCCGGATGCCCAGGTTCTCGTCATCACCCCGGGCGCGAACGTGCGCAAGCGACTGCTGTCGACCACCGATGAGGAATTCGACCGGGTCATCGACATCAACCTCAAAGGCACCTATCGTCTGATGCGCGGCTTCGGCGCCGAAATGGCCGAGCGCGGCCGCGGCTCCATCGTCACCTACTCTTCGTTCCGGGCTCTGGCGATCGAACCGGGCCAGGGCATCTACGCCGCGGCTAAAGCCGGTGTCGTGCAGCTGACGAAGACGCTGGCCAGCGAGCTGGGGCCACAGGGTGTGCGCGTCAACGCGATCCTGCCCGGGCCCTTCGACACCCCGTTGACCCAGCAGATCAAGGCCGATGAGGAGTGGTGGAACGCGTATGCGGAGAAGACCGCTCTGGGCCGCTGGGGGAACCTGCATGAAATCGCCGGACCCGTGCTGTTCCTCGCCTCAGATGCCTCGACCTTCGTCACCGGTCACTCACAGCTCGTCGACGGCGGCTGGATGGCCCAGGACGGCCGATTCTCACCACGGCTGTAAAGCTCCGCTGCCGAGTAAAGCTCCGCTGCCGAGCGCAGTTGTTGCGGCGATCGCGCGAGCGGTCGTAGGGGGCAGGCGAGTGCGACCGTCGTGGCTGCACGTGCAAGAATATTCGCATGACCGCTCGAGACAGCACCACCTCCCCGACTGCGACCGACCGACCTCGGCTGGCCAGTCAGCTGGTCCGTCGCAAGTCGATCAGCAGCATGGTCGAGGACACACAGGCTGCGTCCACGGGCCGTCTGCGCAGAACATTCGGCGTCTTCCAACTGACGATGATCAGCGTCGGCGCCACCTTGGGCACGGGCATCCTCGTCATCCTCGGCGAGGCCGTGCCCATCGCCGGTCCCGGCATCTGGATCGCCTTCATCCTGGCCGGAATCACCGCCCTGCTCTCGGCCGTGAGCTATGCGGAGATGGCGGGCATGGTCCCTGTCTCCGGATCCAGCTATTCGTATTCCTACGCCACCCTCGGCGAGGGCGTGGCCTGGGTCTGCGGCTGGTGCCTCGTCCTCGAGTACGCGGTCTCCGTGGCAGCAGTGGCCGTCGGTGCCGCCGACTACGTCAATGAGACGCTGCGCATCTTCGGTCTGTCACTGCCGCCAAGTCTGACCGCCGGCCCCGGTGTAGCTGACAGCCCCGGCGGCGCCGTCAACCTCTCGGCGCTCATCGTCGTCCTCCTCGCCACGGTCCTGCTCATGCGCGGGGCCAAGGAGTCGGCCATCGTGAATACGATCATCGTGTTCGTCAAACTCGGCATCCTCGTCTTCTTCGCCATCGTCGCGTTCACGGCCTTCCAGGCCGGGAACTTCGCACCGATGCTGCCCATGGGGGCCGCCGGAGTCACAGCAGCGGCCTCGAGTGTGTTCTTCTCCTACATCGGCTTCGATGCCGCCTCGACTGCTGGTGAGGAGGCGAAGAACCCGAAGCGGGACATGCCGCGGGCGATCATCCTCTCGATGGTCATCGTCACCACAATGTACGTGCTGGTGGCAGTCGCCGCAATCGGTGCCAGGGAATGGGAGTGGTTCAGGCTGAAGACGACCGTCGCTCCCCTGGTCCAGATCGTCCACCAGCTCACACAGTCCAACCTCGCGGTCTTCATCTTCGCCGTCGCCGCGGTGCTCGCGATCTTCTCGGTCGTCATCACCGTCCTCTACGGGCAGTCACGCATCCTGCTCTCCATGTCCCGCGACGGCATGGTCCCAAGAGTCTTCGGCATCGTCTCCCCGCGCACGGGCACTCCCCTGGTCGGCACGTTGGTCACCGGCGTGCTCGTCGCGATCACCGCTGCACTGATCCCGCTGGGCGAACTCGCAAATGCCACAAGCATCGGCACACTCTTCGCCTTCTGCCTCGTCAACATCGCAGTCATCTACCTGCGCGTCAAACGTCCGGACCTGCCGCGCTCATTCAAGGTGCCCTTCGGACCGATCATCCCGGTCCTCGGCTCTCTGGCATGCGCGTTCCTCATGATCAACCTCGGCGGAACCACCTGGCTGGTCTTCGGCCTGTGGATGCTCGTCGGCTTCGTCGTCTACCTCACCTACAGCCGCCGCCACTCCCGCGTCGGCGCCCTCAGCGACAGCGACTACCGCGCCAGCATCAACGCCTGAGCGGCGGGTGCGGCTCGCTAAACCTCCCCGACGTCACAAAACCTCCCCGGCGCCGGGTGTTATTAGTGACGTCGGGGAGGTTTAGTGCGGGCAGGCCGCCCTCAGCCGCGGCGGGTGCGGGCGACTTCGTAGAGGGAGACGGCCGCAGCGATTCCCGCGTTGAGGGACTCCGTGGTCGCGGCGATCGGGATCGAGACGATCTGGTCGCACTTCTCAGCGATGAGGCGCGAGATTCCCTTACCCTCTGAACCGACGACGATGCACACAGGGTCGCGGCTGAAGGTCAGTTCCGGCAGCTCGACGTCTCCGTCCATGTCGAGTCCGACGACGAAGACGTTCTGCTTCTTGAGCTCGTCGATGGCACGAGCCAGGTTGACGACCTGGGCGACCTTGATGCGGGCTGCGGCACCGGCGGAGGTCTTCCACGCGGCAGCGGTCATCGACGCGGCACGACGCTCGGGGATGATGACGCCGTGACCGCCGAAGGCAGCGGCGGAGCGCACAATCGCACCGAGGTTCCTGGGATCTGTGATGCCGTCGAGTGCGACGAGCAGCGGCGCCTCGCCCTGGTCGGCCGCAACCTGAAGCAGATCACGAGGCTCGGCGTAATCGTAGGGAGGGATCTGCAGGGCGATGCCCTGGTGGATCGCGTCGTCGGTGAGTCGGTCGAGGTCGGGCTTGCTCGCCTCGAGCATCGAAATGCCGCGCTTGGTGGCCAAGGTGATGGCTTCTCGGACGCGATCGTCCGAATCGATCCGACCGGCGACGTACAAAGTGGATGCCGGAACGTCCTCACGCAAGACCTCGAGCACCGAGTTGCGCCCGGCGACCATGTTCGGCCCGTTTTCCTTCTTGCGTCGCTTGGCCTGCGCCGAAGCGTTGGCGGCCTTCTTGTTCGCCGATGCCTTATGTGCCTTGTGATAGACACGGTCCTCGGCCTTGGGCGTGGGTCCGCGGCCCTGCAGGCTGCGCTTGTTCTTGCCGCCGGAGCCCTTGGTCGGGCCCTTCTTCGAGCCGCCGGCACGTGGGTTGGAAACCATGTGAATCCTTAAGAATCGTTGGTGGTCACGAACCGAGGTTCGTCACCGGGAGAAATTTTTGGAGAAGAGTGCAGCGGGTCAGCTGTCTTTGACGTGGTAGCGGTAACCGTCGGCCGTGTCCTCGATGACGATCCCGGCAGAGGCCAGGTTGTCGCGGATCGCGTCGGCGGTGGCGAAGTCCTTCTGCGCCTTCGCCTCGGCCCTTTGAGCGGCGAGCGCATCGACGAGGGAATCCAATGCCGATTCCACGCTCGCGCCCGCTCCCGACTGCGCCCATGCCTCGGCGCTGGGATTGACTCCCAGGATATCGAGCATCAGCTCCACCTCGGCGACGATCTGCGTGAGTTCGTCGCGGTCCTTGCCGGAGTCGAGGAGTTTCGCACCCTCGGTGACCTTCGCGAAGACCACGGACAGTGCACGGGGCACGCCGAGGTCGTCGTCGAGTGCCGCAGCGAAGTCCGCAGGCACGTCGACGCTGCGACTGCTGTAGGCATCGCTGACATCGGGCAGTGCGGGCGCGTCGTCGCCGAGCGCCTGCCGGGCCCGCTGGAGGAAGTTCGCCAAACGGTCCAGCGAAGCCGTCTGCCGGTCCATGGCCTCGGGTGAGAACTCGAGGATCGACCGGTAGCTGGCGCCGGTGAGGAAGTAGCGCACGGCCAGCGGGCTATAGCGGTGGAAGAGCTCGGAGGCGAAGACGGAGTTGCCCAGTGACTTCGACATCTTGTCCCCGCCCACGTTGAGCAGGCCCGAATGCATCCAGATGTTGGCGAACCGGTCACCGGCCGCACGCGACTGAGCCAGCTCGTTCTCGTGATGAGGGAAGCGCAGATCCAGTCCGCCACCGTGGATGTCGAAATTCTCGCCGAGGTACTTCGTCGACATGGCCGAGCACTCGATGTGCCAGCCCGGTCGGCCTCGACCCCAGGGTGCCGGCCACGAGGCGGTGCCGGGTTCGCCGGGCTTGTGGGCTTTCCACAGCGCGAAGTCCCGGGCGTCCTTCTTACCCCGCATGTCCGCATCGTTCGCGGGTTCCATGTCATCGAGGCGCTGGTTAGTCAGTTCGCCGTAGTCGGCCCACGTGGTAGCCGCGAAGTAGACATCGCCGCTGTCGTCGAGGGCAGGGTAGGCGTATCCCGCTTCGATGAGTCGATCGATGAGTTCGATCATCTCGGTGATGTGTCCCGTAGCGCGAGGCTCGTAGCTGGGAGGCAGCACATCGAGGGCGTCATAGGCCTGGGTGAAGGCCCGCTCATATTTGAAGGCGTGGGCGAACCAAGGCCGGCCCACCTCGGCGGATTTCGACAGGATCTTGTCGTCGATGTCCGTGACATTGCGGACCAGGGTGACGCTGTAGCCGCGGTAGAGCAGCCAACGGCGAAGCTGGTCGAAGACCGAGGCGGAGCGCAGGTGGCCGATGTGGGGCTCGCCCTGCACCGTGGCACCACAGACGTAGATGCCCACGTGCCCGGCGTTGACGGGGCGCAGTTCGTCGGTGGTGCGGCTGGCGGTGTTGTACAGAGCGATAGTCACGCACACAAGTCTACCGGGGACAGGCGTGGTGTCACTGACTGAGCGGGCTTCATGACGCCGAGAGGACTATGAGGTGTCCGACATTTGATACAAGACTGTTACTCAGCTCACGTGACTTACGGCACGTTTCACAGAAAACTCCCAGTATGCTGGGGATCAAGTCAACGAGACCGCGCTTCTCCACCACAAGGAGAACCCTTGGAAGCGGTACGCTAACTTGCCGACGTCACGGTCACAGCAGACCGCCACACCGGCATCAGCCTCACAACACTGTGGTTGTACAGAAAGGAATTCCATTGTCTTCCACCAAAGCCCCCCAGAGGGAGGTCTTCGCCACCCGCGGCGCGTTCATCTTCGCCGCCATCGGGTCGGCGGTCGGCCTCGGCAACATCTGGCGCTTCCCCTACGTCGCCTACGAAAACGGCGGCGGCGCGTTCCTCATCCCATATCTGGTCGCATTGCTGACAGCCGGCATTCCGCTGCTGTTCTTCACCTACGCACTCGGCCACCGGACGCGGGCTTCTGCACCGCTGGCCTACCGCACCCTCGGCCGAGTTGCTGAGCCGATCGGCTGGTTCAAGACCGGCGTCGCCTTCGTCATCGGTGTCTACTACGCAGCGATCATCGCATGGGCCGGATGCTTCATGTTCTTCTCCCTCAGCCAAGCCTGGGGAGACGACGCAGAGGGCTTCTTCATGAACGACTACCTGCACATCGGCGATCCCGGAGTCTCACTCGACTTCGTTCCTGGTGTGCTCATCCCGGTCATCCTGGTCTGGATCGTCACCATCGCCATCCTCTACCTCGGCGTCCAGAACGGCATTGCCCGGTTCTCGAAGATCTTCATTCCTCTGCTCGTCGTCGTCTTCCTCATCATCGTCGTCCGCGCCCTGTTCCTGCCGGGCGCTGCCGAGGGCCTGAATGCTCTGTTCACACCTGATTTCAAGTCCTTGACTGATCCAGCGGTGTGGATCGCGGCCTATGGTCAGATCTTCTTCTCACTCTCGATCTGCTTCGGCATCATGATCACCTACGCCTCGTACCTGAAGAAGAGGACCAACCTCACAGGTTCGGGCCTGGTCGTGGGCTTCTCAAACTCCGCGTTCGAGATCCTGGCCGGCATCGGCGTCTTCGCCGCGCTCGGCTTCATGGCTGCAGCGCAGGGCGTGGCAGTCGGCGATGTCGCCTCCAGCGGCATCGGCCTGGCCTTCATCGCCTTCCCGACTCTGATCTCGCAGATGCCCGGTGGTGCGCTCTTCGGCTTCGCGTTCTTCGCCTGCCTCGTCTTCGCCGGTCTGACCTCGCTGATCTCGATCGTGCAGGTGCCGATCCAGGCTCTGCGCGAGAAGTTCGGCTGGGGCAACAAGCTGTCCGTCCTCATCGTCGGCGGCGCCATGGCCATTGTCTCCATCCTGCTCCTGACGACGATCACGGGCCTCTACGTCCTCGACACGATGGACGCCTGGGCGAACAACCTCGGCATCGTCGGTGCCGCTGTCGTCGCACTGCTCGTCGTCGGTTGGGTGCTCAGGGGCGACCTGGGCAAGCTGCCGATCCTGCGCGACCATCTCAACGCGGTCTCCAGCTTCAAGGTCAACAAGTTCTGGATGGCATGCGTCGGCCTGATCACTCCGGTGCTGCTGGTCTACATGCTCGTCCAGCAGATCATCACCTACGCCACCGAGGGCTACGAGGACTATCCCGCTGGCCTTCTGGGCATCTTCGGATGGGGAATGATCGGCCTGCTGGCCGTGCTGGCCATCGTGCTCACACTGGTCAGATGGCCCAAGAAATCACTCGAAAACGCGGAAAGCGCAATCGCCGATTCCGTCCTCGAGGAGAACAAGCGCAAGGCAGCGGGCATCGACCCAGAGGCCGCCGACAACAGCCCTGTCGCTGCGAACACCACCGAAACAGAAAGCAAAGGAGTCTGAACCATGGGTACCTCGGCAATCGTCATGATGATCATCGCCATCGTCACCGTATGGGGCGGCCTCGGCGCCGCGATCATGCACCTGCGCAAGCACCCGGACGAGGAGTAGTCACCGCCGACAGGCACTGATCCACACCTGAGATCCGTTCCGACGAAGGCGGTTCGACACCTGGCAACAGGCGTCGGACCGCCTTCGTCGTATCATCTGGCGTCTGACCTGGCGTATCGCCTGTCTTATCGCCTGTCTTATCGCCTGTCGGCTGACCTGGCCTATTGCCTGTCTCAATGTCTGCTATCGCACTGTCTTGCCATTCGGTGAGCGCGCTGGTCGTGAGGGCAATGCCTGGTTAGGGTAGGGCTGTACGAACTCATCGTCGGGCGCACTCACCCGTTGACAATGCGTTGTCAGCGCACAGAGCACAACGCCTAAGAGCACTAGGAGACGCAATGCCACAGACGGTCAAAGGTGTCATCTCCCGCA
This sequence comes from Brevibacterium sp. FME37, assembly GCF_014897485.1. Taxonomy (NCBI): domain Bacteria; kingdom Bacillati; phylum Actinomycetota; class Actinomycetes; order Micrococcales; family Brevibacteriaceae; genus Brevibacterium; species Brevibacterium sp. FME37. The sequence continues at coordinate 256,509 of NZ_JABUYE010000004.1, read as the reverse complement.
GCAAGGGGGCGCCGGTCGAGCTCACCGACATCGTCATCCCCGACCCGGGCCCAGGCGAGGTCATCGTCGATGTGAAGTCGTGCGGCGTCTGCCACACAGACTTCCACTACCGCGAAGGCGGAATCAGCGACGACTACCCGTTCCTGCTCGGTCACGAATCGGCCGGCACGGTCTCGGAGATCGGCGAAGGCGTCACCGACGTCGAGGTGGGCGACTTCGTCATCCTCAACTGGCGCGCGATCTGCGGCGAATGCCGGGCCTGCAAACGCGGTGAACCCTGGTACTGCTTCGACACTCACAACGCCTCACAGAAGATGACGCTGCCCGACGGCACCGAACTCGAGGCTGCACTGGGCATCGGCTCCTTCGCAGAGAAGACCCTGGTCGCGGCAGGACAGTGCACGAAGGTCCCCGAGGCTGACCCCGCTGTCGTGGGCCTGCTGGGCTGCGGCGTGATGGCCGGTATCGGTGCCGCCATCAACACCGGCGAAGTCACCCGCGGCAAGTCTGTGGCCGTCATCGGATGCGGCGGCGTCGGCTGCTCGGCCATCGCCGGTTCTGCACTGGCAGGTGCCGGCACGATCATTGCGCTCGACATCGATGACACGAAGCTCGAGTGGGCCAAGGATCTCGGAGCCACCCACACGGTCAACACCCGCGGCAAGAGTGAAGACGAAGTCGTGAAGGCGATCCAGGATCTGACCGGAGGCTTCGGCGTCGATGTCGCCATCGATGCTGTGGGACGTCCGGAAACCTGGCGTCAGGCCTTCTACGGCCGTGACCTCGCGGGCACCGTGGTGCTCGTGGGCGTGCCTACTCCGGAGATGGAGCTGAGCGTCCCGCTGCTCGACGTCTTCGGCCGCGGCGGCCGACTCAAGTCCTCCTGGTACGGCGACTGCCTGCCCGAACGGGACTTCCCGATGCTCGTCGATCTCTACCAGCAGGGACGCCTGCCCTTGGAGAAGTTCGTGTCTGAGAGGATCGGGCTCGGCGACGTCGAATCAGCATTCGAAAAGATGAGCCAAGGCAAAGTACTGCGATCGGTGGTGGAACTCTGATGACAACTATTGAGCATCTGGTCACGTCCGGAACGTTCTCGCTCGACGGCGGAACCTGGGATGTCGACAACAACGTCTGGATCATCGGCGATGACTCCGAAGTCATCGTCATCGACCCCGCGCACGATGTCGACGCCATCGCGGAGAAAGTCGGCTCGCGTGAGGTCAAGGCGATCCTGCTGACCCACGGTCACGATGATCATGTCGGAGTCGTCCGCGACTTCGCCCACCGCGTGGGCAATCCGCCCGTCTATCTGAATCCCGAGGACTATGTCCTCTGGGACATGACCTATGAGGGTTACCGGCCTGATGAGGAGATCTCCGACGGCGACACCTGGAACGTGGCCGGAGTGCGGGTCAAGGCCCTGCACACCCCTGGCCACTCCCCCGGTTCGACCTGCTTCTTCATCGAAACCGGACTGCCGATCCCAGCCTCGGCGGGAGCCGGACGTGCCGTCGGACCTGTCCTCTTCTCAGGAGACACCCTCTTCCACGGCGGACCGGGAGCAACCGGTCGCTCGCATTCGAGCTTCGAGACGATCATCGAATCGATCCAGAACGTCTTGTTCAAGCTCCCCGATGCCACGGTCGTCCTGACCGGACACGGTGAGCCGACATCGATCGGGGCCGAAGCTCCATCGCTGGAAGACTGGATCAAACGCGGAGAGTGAGATTCTTCGAGTGAGGAGGGGCCGTGGTCGCAGATCTGCGACCACGGCCCCTCTTCGTCTCCACCGCTGTGGACTCAGAACGCACCGCAATGTCGAGAGATCGAGCACGGGCGCTAGACTCGTCTGGTGCCTGAATCTCAATCACCACAGTCCCCTGTACCCGCAGACTCATCATCGGGTGCGCTGACACCTGAAGCGTCCCGGGGCGGTTCTGGCCTCAAGGTCGGAATGAAGCCCCGCCACCTGGTCATGATGAGCCTCGGGTCGGCAATCGGAGCCGGCCTGTTCGTGGGCTCGGGAGCCGGTGTCCAGGCGGCCGGACCCGCCGTCCTCATCTCCTATGTGGTGGCCGGGCTCATCGTCATCTTCGTCATGCGCGCCCTCGGAGAGCTCGTGGCCGCCGATCCGAATCCGGGCGCATTCTCCCACTATGCCGGCCGAGCCATGGGCCCAGCGGCAGCCTTCGCCGTCGGCGCCCTGTGGTGGGTCCAACTCTGCCTCGTCGTTGCCGCAGAGGCCACGGCCGCAGCACAGATCGCGGCCAGCTACGTGCCATCGATCCCACAGTGGGTGATCGCCTTGGCCATTATGGTCGTCTTCACCGCTGTCAACCTCACCACTTCGGGCAGCTTCGGAGAGTTCGAGTTCTGGTTCTCCCTCATCAAGGTCGCCTTCGTGACTCTGTTCCTCGTCCTCGGCGCCGCGTACCTGTTCGGTTGGACTCCTGCAGACCCACCGGCGGCGGTCTTCACCGACGGATTCATGCCCACCGGCCTGCCCGGTGTCGCAGCCGGACTTCTCGTCGTGGCGTTCGCCTTCGGCGGCATCGAAATCGTAGCGGTTGCTGCGGCCGAGACCGCCAACCCGAGCCGAAGCGTGACACAGGCGATCAAAACCATCGTGTGGCGCATCCTGTTCCTCTACATCGGTTCTGTGGCGATCATCGTCCTCGTCCTCAATTGGAAGGACGAACGACTGAGCGAGTCACCCTTCGTCGCGGTCCTCGACACCGCCGGTCTTCCCGTCGTCGCCTCGCTGCTGGCTGCAGTCATCGTCATCGCCCTGCTGTCTTCGATGAACGCCAACATCTACGGGGCTTCCAGAATGGCGTTCTCCATGTCCGATCGGAAGATGCTGCCGGCGGGACTGGGGCGCGCGACCAAACGCGGCGTTCCGATGGCAGCGGTGCTGGCCACCTCGGCGTTCGGATTCGTGGCAGTGGGACTGAACTACTTCTGGGCCGCCGAGGTGCTCAGAGTTCTCCTCAACGTCGTCGGTTCAACGCTCATCGTCACCTGGGTCGTGACGCTGGTGTCCCAGATCATCATCCGGCGCCGTGCCGAAGCCGCCGGCGAGGAACTGCCCTTGAAGATGTGGCTCTTCCCCTGGCTGTCATATGTGACGCTCGCGGGCATCGCCATGATCATCATCCTCGGTCTGACCGTGGAATCCGTGCGCATCCAGATACTCGGCACACTGATCTTCACGGCAGCGCTCTACGGGATCGGCTACTTGGTCACGCGCAAGCGCAAGGACTGAGCCAGTTCACGCAGGGCCGCCATATCGCGCACGGCCCCCGGTTCACGCAGGGCCGGGTGCTCTGACCTCGCCGAGGTTGGAGCCCGTCTCGCTGCTCGTCTGATCCACCCCTCGAGCATGTCCAGTGTCTGGCCCTCGTGGCGTCCGAAGTGTCGGCCCGCGTACTGGCTGACGTCGATGGGTACACATCGTTCCAAAGTGTCGAGGACGAGGCGGGCGGCTCGTGCCGACATCGGCAGCCGGATACCGATGGCGGCATTCACCGCTTCCGAGGCTGCCTGCGTAGGTCGACGCAGGTGCGATTCCAGCTCAGCCCAGTTTCCCTCACGAACACTCAGTTCGGCGACATAGGGAATGAACACTGCCGGCGAAGCCGAGATCATAACGCCCGGAACACCGACGATGAGGCCACCGAGCTCGCGGCGCAGTGCTGCCACGGTTTCCCGTCGGCCGCTGGCCATGAACACCGGTGTTCCGGGCGGATGCCAGTAACGGACGTTTCGGCCCGTGGTCCGTTCTGACAGGAGTGCTGGGGAGAAGATCAGAATCTCAGACTCGGGGAACATCGATGCGGCAATGTCCCGGTCACCGTCGACCTGGCTGGTGAGCGCGATGATAGGCGGGCTGAGAGCGACGATCGACGCGGCGACCGAATCGTCGAGGTCACCCGGCCGAGTCGTGAGCACCATCAGGTCCCACGATTCCAAACTCGCCACGGCCCAGTCAATGGCGCTGACTCGTCGCACGGACCCGCGCCCGAAGGACCTCACCCGTCGAGGGTATGCGGCGCCTCGGGTTGGCAGTGAGTCTCGGGTTGGCGGTGTGTCTCTGGTTGGCACTGTGTCTCGAGTCGGCAGTGTGTCTCTGGTCGAACTCACCGACCGTGAGACAACGACCGTTTCGTGCCGGTGGCCGAACAGTGCGGCGGCTGCGATGCCGATCGCTCCGGCGCCTTGGAACACGACCTTCATTCTGAGGTCACCGGTGCATCGGCGCTGCCGTCGACGCGTCGGCGCGCGCGACAGAATAGACAAGAGCATTCGCGATGGCCGCGACACCCTCACCGCGTCCGGTCAGACCGAGACCATCGGTCGTTGTCCCGGACACAGACACCTCGGCGCCAGCTGCCTCCGACAGCGCCCGTTGGGCATCGTTCCGCCTGGTGCCGATCTTCGGACGATTGCCGAGGACTTGGACGGAGATATTGCCGATCTCGAAACCTGCGGCACGGACTTGACGTGCCGCCTCTGCGAGGAGAGCGGCCCCGGAGGCACCGGCGAACTCGGGCCGGTCGACGCCGAAATGCTGACCCAGATCGCCGATGCCCGCGGCGGAGAACAGCGCATCACAGCAGGCATGGGCGGCTACGTCGGAATCGGAGTGGCCCTCGAGTCCGCGTTCGCCAGGCCATTTCAGTCCTGCAACCCAGAGCTCGCGAGTGGGGTCCTCGGAGTACGCATGTACGTCCACTCCGATACCGGTGCGCGGAATCACCATGGTCATCGTTGCTGCCCTCTTTCGCTCGTTGTCCCGTCGCGCTTCGCAGCGTCGCAGGTCTCTTCGTCGCGCTTCTTTGCAATGTGCTCACCGAGAACGAGGTCGAGCGGGTACGTGATCTTCAGTGCTTCCTCGTCACCATCAACGGCGACCACATCGACGCCGAGGTGCTCGACGAGTCCCGCGTCATCCGTGGCCACCGGCGACCCAGGACCTCCAGCAGCCCGATCGTCTTCGTACTTCTCGTGTGCTCGACGCAAGGTGCCTGCGGCGAAACCCTGTGGGGTTTGAACTCGACGCAGGATCGAGCGGTCGAGATCACCGTGGAGAACCTCAACGGTTGGCAGGTTCTGGCCGAATTCGGCTCCGGAATCGACCCGAACTTGCCATCCGTCTGCGTCTGCCCGACGTGTCTCCACGCGACGGACGGTGTCGGCCATGGGCAGGACGGGAACGACCGCCTCGGCACCGGCACGGACAGCCGCGACCACACGACGGAAGACATCGGGAGGTGTCAGAGCACGTGCGGCATCGTGGACCAGCACAATGTCTGCGTCACCTGAATATTTCAAGGCTAGTTGCACAGATTCTATTCGATCATTCCCACCCGCTACAGCCGTGATTCGAATATCCGAAACACTGCTTTTCGCATTTTTGGGCCGCGATTCTGAAATGGAATCGATTTCTCTGCGGGCACTCATTAAAAACTCCTCGGGAGCGGCAACCACAATTGTGGAAGCAACTCCCGAGGAGATGATCGTCTCAAGACTGCGAGCCAGAAGGCTCTTCCCGTTCAGCCGAACGAGGGCCTTCGGTTCTGCACTGCCCAAGCGTGATCCCGACCCTGCGGCCGGAACGATGACGCAGGTACTCAGGACGCGAGCACTTCGTCGAGGATGGCCTCGGCTTCGGATTCCTCTTTCTTCTCGGCCAATGCGAGTTCGGAAACGAGGATCTGTCGAGCCTTGGACAACATGCGCTTCTCGCCAGTCGACAGGCCGCGGTCCTGCTCGCGACGCCACAGGTCACGAACGACTTCGGCGACCTTGATCACGTCACCGGACTGCAGCTTCTCAAGATTCGCCTTGTAGCGGCGAGACCAGTTCGTGGGTTCCTCGACGAATTCGGCGCGGAGGACGTTGAAGACCTTCTCGACACCTTCTTCACCGACGACATCTCGCACACCGACGAGGTCGCAGTTCTCCGCAGGAACCTCGATCACTAGATCGCCATGGGCGACCTGGAGCTTGAGGTACAGTTTCTCCTCACCTTTAATGGTTCGTTTTTTGATATCTTGGATTGTCGCTGCACCGTGATGTGGATAGACAACTGTGTCGCCGACCTCGAAACTCATAATCTCTTCAAACCCCTTTCGCGGACTTCCAGTTTACCATGAGGCGCGCCACAGAAATCGTTCAGGCTGCGGATTCCTCGTGCTAGGCTCCGCTGCGCGGTTTTGCGTCCAGCACCTCATCTCGGACGATGCCGGGTTTCCCGCGTCCGTAACCGTCGCACCAGGATCCGTAACCGCACCCGCCCACGTCCGTACCCGCATCACCAGGACCGGGCGCTATCGAAGTCCCCTTTCTGAGAACCTGCTCGGCCCCGCTCCAAGAATCTGCTCGGTCTCACTCCGGGTTCTACGGCCGGTCAAAAACCGGGTAGTATACAGATTGATCTTGTATTGCCACTTCAAGGAGCAAAATGAAACGGCACAACCGCGCGGCACTCGCAGTTGCCGCACTCGCTCTCGTCATCCCAGTCAGCGGATGTGCAAGCCTGCTGTCGCCCCACCAGACCGCCGACTACACCTACAACGCAGGCGACGGTGCATGGGCATCTGTCGGAGAGGTCGAGGTTCGCGGTCTGATGCTGATCATGGATGAGACCGGCGAAGGCCCTGCCCAGCTGTTCTTCACGCTCATCAACAAGGGCGACTCCACTGCTTCGGTGTCTCTGGACGTCGACGGACAGAAGACCACAGAGTCGGTCAAGGCCGGCGAAACGTTCGTCCAGGACCCGCAGAGTTCAGCGACGTCGTCGAAGAAGCCCATCATCGTGGACGGACTCAAGGCGAAGCCCGGCGACCTGGCCGACATCACCGTCAAGGTCGGCGGTGACGAGAAGACCGTCCAGACTCAGGTCCTGTCCAATACTCTGCCGTACTACGAAGAGTACATACCAGACAAGAAGAAGTCGGATTCGCCCAGCGAGAGCGGCCAGCCCAGCGAGGGCGCATCAGCTTCCGATGAGCAGAGCGAGTCAGCCACCAGCGCCAACGGCTGAACCCAGCCCCACGAGAGCTGAGAACTTCAAGGAGCCGCCCACATGATGTGGGCGGCTCCTTCTGTCTCACCTGATCGTTGCCTCTTGGCCCTGATCTCCCGAGAGGATCAAGCATCCAGGGAAGTTCAGCCTTCCTGAGGACGCCCAGCCTTCCCGAGGATGCTCAGGCTTCAAACTTGTAGCCCAGTCCTCGCACGGTTGTGAGCAGACGCGGCTCCGATGGGTTCTGCTCGACCTTGGCACGCAGACGTTTGACGTGAACGTCGAGGGTCTTCGTATCGCCCACGTAGTCCTCTCCCCAGATCCGATCGATGAGTTGGCCGCGTGTCATGACTCGACCGGAGTTTCGGATGAGGATCTCGAGCAGCTCGAACTCCTTCAGCGGCATCGACAGCTCTTCGCCGCGGACGCTGACGACGTGACGTTCGACATCGATGCGCACTCCCCCGGCTTCGAGCACCGACTCGTCATCGAAGGCTTCGGATTCGACATTGCGTCGCAGCACCGCTCGTACCCGGGCCAGCAGCTCACGCGAGGAGTAGGGCTTGGTCACATAGTCGTCTGCGCCGAGCTCGAGCCCCACCACCTTGTCGATCTCCGAGTCCTTTGCCGTGAGCATGATGATCGGCACACTGGACTTCGCGCGCAGCTCTCGGCACACCTCGGTACCGGAGACTCCCGGCAGCATGAGGTCGAGGAGAACGAGGTCGGCGCCCTTGCGGTCGAACTCTGCAAGAGCCTTCAAACCGTCATCGGCAACTGTCACCTCATATCCTTCTTTACCGAGCAGATACGACAGGGGATCCGAGAACGAATCCTCGTCCTCGACAAGCAGAATTCGAGTCACGTTGTGAGCTTCCTTTGTTCGCTTCCGGTGTTCAGAACCTGGGGTGTCTCATTCTCCACTGCGCGGTCGCCCGTGTCGTCGACAGCGTCTTCTTCGGTGACATCATCGGCACCGGACTCGGATTCGGGTATGGCCCGCTCCACGGCATCGGCATCCGCCCGCGCCGAGTGCTCGAGCAGGACCCCATCGGGCGCCGAGGAGGATGCTTCGTCATCGGAGACGGTGCCTGCCAGCGGCAGCACGATGGTGAAGGTCGAGCCCTTGCCGAGGCGGCTCCAGACCTTCACCTGTCCGCCGTGGGTGGCGACGATGTGCTTGACGATGCTCAGCCCCAGGCCAGTTCCACCCGTGATACGCGAGCGTGCCGGATCCACGCGGTAGAACCGTTCGAAGACCCTCTCCGTGTCCTGGGTGGAGAGACCGATTCCCTGATCGGCCACGGAGATCTCGACGCGTTCGTCGACGAGTTCGACGCCGACGCCGATGCGAGTGCCGTCGGGTGAGTAGTTGATGGCATTGTCGATGAGGTTGCGCACCGCATTGACGAGAAGTTCGTAGTTGCCCTCGATGAGCATCCTGCCCGGAGGCGAGACCTCGATGTGGATGTTCTTGCCTTCGGCACGGGTGCGGGCACGGTCAGCGGCATCATCGACCACCTCGGCGGCGGAGATCTTCTCCGTCGCAGACGGGGCCGTGTGGTCCTGGACGCGGGACAGGTCGATGATCTCCTGCACCAGCTGAGTCAGCCGCTTCGACTCCCGCTGCATGCGTCCGCCGAAGCGTTCGACGGCCTCCGGATCATCGGAGAAGTCGGTGACCGCCTCGGCGAGGAGAGACATCGCACCGATCGGAGTTTTGAGTTCATGGGAGACGTTGGCGACGAAATCACGTCGGATGGAGTCCACGCGCTTGGACTCTGTCTGGTCGTCACAGAGGACGAGCACGAAGGCGGTGCCCAGGGGCGCGACCCGCGCATGGAGGAAACGAAGAATCGAATCGGTCTGTTCGCGCTTCTGTTCGAGGTCGATCTCTTCGATGAGACCTCTGGACCGGACCCGACCGACCATGCGCAGCATTTCGGGAGACGCGAGGGAATGCCCTCTGACCAGGCCGAACGTGTAGGCGGCAGGGGATGCTTTGACCACGTCATCGCCGGCGTCGAGAACGATCGCGGCCGAGGGCAGCACGGCCAGAACCTCAGCGATGCCCTCCGGGAGGTCGTCTTCGGAATGCAGATCGGCAGCATCACGGGAGCGTTCGCTGAAACGAAACGCCAGAATTCCCGCTATGCCCAGTCCCAGACCGACAATGCCGGTCAGGACCGCTACGATCAAGAGGTCCACGGCATCAAGCTTATGCGCTGTCCGCTTCGCAGGTGCACCGATTCGGGCCCAGAGCGTCGGTTTTGCCGAGGAATTCACCTCCACGTCAGATAACGTTCACCCACTGGTGTCAGGCTGAGTCAGTGTGCCTGCCCCGATGGGGCAGGCGTCCTGATGGGGCAAGCGCCCCGATCGGACGACTGTCCGCCCCGGGGCGATACGAGGCACGTCAGTCTTGCAAGTGATCCATGAGATTAAGGAACCGTTGTCAATGCGCGAAGTCTTCAGAAATGAGCTGGACGACCTGGCCACACAGCTGGTCGACATGTCCGTCAAGGTACACGAGGCGATGCGCCTGGCGAACCAGTCCCAGCGCAACAACGATCTTGAGCTGGCCGAAAAGGTGATCGAAGCCGACGCCGTGATCGACCATATGCAGTTCGCTCTCGACCAGCAGGCCGCCGAGATACTGGCTCTGCAGGCACCCGTCGCCGCAGATCTGCGCGCGGTCATCGGCTCCCTGCGCATGTCCGCTTCCCTCGAGCGCATGGGCGACCTGGCTCGCCACATCGCTCAGCAGGTGCGCATCCGCTACCCGGAGTCAGCGATCCCCGAGCACTTCGCCGACACCTTCACCCGGATGGGCGAATCGGGAGAGAAGATCGCCGAGGCGACGGAGAACCTGCTGTCGAACCCGGGACTGCAGGCCGTGCCCACGATCAACGCAATCGATGAAGAGCTCGACGAACTGCATCTGAGCATCTTCGCCAAGCTGGCCGAGGCTCCCGCCGGTTCGCTGGCACCTCGCCACATCGCCGATGTCACCCTGCTCTCACGCTATTACGAGCGTTTCGGCGACCATGCTGTGTCCGTGTCCCAGAAGGTCGAATACCTGCTCACCGGCAACTGGGAACCCTACCTGTCGAAGAAGTGACATAGCCGCATCAGCCCGAGGCCGAGGAAAGTTCGACCTCGGGCTCTTCGCTGACGATCACCTTCCGTGAGCGCCGAATCCTGCCGGTGAGGCTGCGCGCGATGGTCTTCAGCACTCCTGTCGTGACCGCGACGCCCAGGAGCAGGAGAGCGCCGCCGATGAGCTCGGGCACTGTGGGACGGTCACCGAGGACGAGCCACGCAGAGAGCACACCGACCAGCGGGACGAGCAGCGAGAACGGCGCCACCTGGGAGGTCGGGAACCGCGCGAGCAGCGAGTTCCAGATGACATAGCCGATGAGTGAGGCGCAGCCGGCGGTGTAGACGACCGAGGCCACAACACCCCAGGTGGGGTGCGTCAGTGCATGGGCCACCTCGGCGGGGCCATCGAGGAACACCGAGAGCACGAACATCGGAACCGGGACGACGAGTGCCGACCACACGGTCATCTGCACACCATTGGTCCCCTCCTTCACCCCGCGGGCGATGACGTTGCCGACCGCCCACGACATAGAGGCGCCGAGGGCGACGAGGAAGGCCGCGATCGGGACGGAGGCCTGCAGGCTGAGGCCGATGACACCCAGCCCGGAGAGCCCGATGATGATGCCGACGATCTGTCGCCGGTTCGGGATCTCACGCAGCGCGAGCGCGGCGACGAGGACGGTGAATGCCGCCTGGATCTGAATGACGATCGAAGTCAGCCCCGCCGGAAGACCGAGGGACATCGATGTGTAGAGCAGACCGAACTGCCCCGCGGACATGAAGACGCCGATGAGCAGAACGCGACGGAAGTCCCCACGCGGGAACTTCACGAAGAAGATCGCGGGGATGACGACGAAGGTGAAGCGGGCTGCGACGAGGAGCAGCGGCGGCCAGTCACGCAGGCCGAAGTCGATGAAGATGAAGTTGACACCCCAGAGGACGACGACGAGCAGGGCGAGGATGTAATGGACGGGACGCATGCTTCCAGGATCTCAGCTCAGACATCAAAATTCTATTGAACATAAGTCCCTGGTTTCGTTAAAATATTTTGATGATCGATGTTCTCGCCCTGCGTACCCTCGTCGTCTTGGACTCAGTCGGCTCAGTCACGGCGACAGCGGAGGCCCTGGGCTACACCTCGGCGGCCATCAGCCACCAGCTGCAGAAGCTCTCCCGGTATATCGGGGCGCCCGTGACCGAGCGCACCGGACGTGGAATCGCACTGACCCCCATGGGGCGTGAGCTCAGCCGTCGCGGCACCCAGCTGCTGCAGGAGCTCGAGAGCCTCGAGACCGATGCTCGGGCAAGATCGGGAGAACCGCGTGGACGGATCACCGTAGGCGGGTTCTCGACCGGCATCCGCGGAGTATTGGTGCCGTCGCTGCCGCGGCTGAAGACCACAGCACCTGAACTGTCGATCACCAACATCGAAGAGGAACCCGACGAACTCATCGACATGGTCACGGCCGGCCGGATCGACGCCTCTCTGATCTTCGACTGGCGGGAATCCTTGCCCCTCGTGCCGTCGACATTGAACTCCGAACTCATCGCCGTAGATCGTGCCGATATCGTCATGCACCGGGACCACCATCTGGCCTCACGGTCGAAGGTGACCCGCCGAGACCTCCTCGACGAGGTCTTCGTCTCGGCACCACGCAACGGCGTATGTCACCGCTGGCTCACCGCACTCTTCGACCCGCTCAACGCCGAACCGCGGATCGAATATTGGGCCATGGAGTATGACACTCAGATCGAGTTCGCACGGGCGGTCGGAGCCTTGGCCCTCGTACCCAGGCTGGGCCGACCGCACCTGCCAGAAGACGTCGCTGTCGTCGAGCTCGACGATCCCAGCATCGCCCGCTGGATCTATCTCGTATGGCGATCATCGATAAGCGCCTCCCCGGCGATCGCACTCCTCCTGAAGGAGATGAGGTCGGTCGTCGAGGAGGCACCCGATAGCGCTGGCTCGGCACCCGGTGGTGCAGGTTCTCGTTGAGGTCAGCCTCAGCGGCCCTGGTTGGCGACCTGACCGATCGCGGCCTCGGCGGCAGCAGGATCAAGGTATGTGCCACCGGGCTTGACCGGAGTGAAGTCCTCGGTCAGCTCATAGTGCAACGGGATACCGGTGGGAATGTTGAGGCCGGTGATATCGGCATCGGAGATCCCGTCGAGGTGCTTGACGAGTGCCCGCAGCGAATTGCCGTGAGCGACGACGAGCACGGTGCGTCCGACGGTGAGTTCGGGGACGAGCCGGTCGTACCAGTACGGCAGGAGACGATCGATGACATCGGCCAGACATTCCGTACGAGGCAGAGAATCGCCGAGGTTGGCGTAGCGAGGATCTCCGGCCTGTGAGAATTCGGAGGCATCGCCGAGTGCCGGCGGCGGAGTGTCGAAGGAGCGGCGCCAGGTCATGAACTGCTCCTCGCCGAACTCCTCGCGAATCTCCTTCTTGTTCTTGCCCTGCAGCGCACCATAGTGGCGTTCGTTCAGCCGCCAGCTGCGATGGACGTCGAGCCAGGACAGGTCGGCGGCCTCGAGCGCCAGGTTCGAGGTGAGGATGGCCCGCTTGAGACGGGAGGTGTACACGACGTCAGGAATGAGCTCGGCCCCGCGCAGGAGCTCTCCGGCGCGCTGGCCCTCTGCGCGGCCCTTGTCGGTCAGGGTCACATCGACCCAACCGGTGAACAGATTCTTCTGGTTCCATTCGCTCTCGCCGTGGCGCAGCAGGATGAGGTTATGCGTCATGGCACCATTTTTGCACGACCGCACACGCGAGCACAGACTCGCCCACGGACCGACCGTCTCGGCGGCTGACCGGCAGAGGACGAGCCAGCTGCTCGGCAAACGGCAGGCCACCTCACCGGCAGCGAATAGCATCGAGACGTTTCTCACTATTCGACATATCGTCTTGGCATCCGAAATGCACGGCTAACCTGAACTCATGCCCGAATCACCGACGCCACCACCATCCGGCCCACAGCATACTCCGAGCCCGCACTCGCACTCGCACTCGAGGCAGACTCCGTCGCCAGCTCAACAGCCGAGCTCCGACCGCAGTTCGATCATCGCTGTCACCGCACTGCCGGTTCTCGTCGTCCTCGCGGGAGTGTTCGGGTTCTTCTCCCCCGACACGTTCACGCCGTTGGCACCCACAATCACGTGGAGCCTCGGCGTCGTCATGTTCTTCATGGGGCTGACGCTGACCCTGCCCGACTTCGCCAGGATCGCGAAGAAGCCGTGGATCGCGGCGCTGGGTGTCGTCACGCAATTCATCGCGATGCCGCTGCTCGGTCTCCTCGTCGTCACGCTGTTCAATCTGCCGGCCGAGATAGCCGTCGGTGTCATCCTCGTCGGCTGTGCCCCCGGCGGCACCGCATCGAACGTCGTCACCTATCTGGCCAAGGGCGATACCGCGCTGTCCGTGTCGATCACGACGTTGTCGACCCTGCTCGCTCCGGTGCTGACTCCCCTGCTGACCCTGTGGCTGGCAGGCTCCTATATGGATGTGCCGTTCTGGTCGATGTTCGTCTCGATCTGCCAAACGGTGCTCGTGCCCGTCATCGTCGGTGTCCTGGTGCGGCTTGTGGCCTCGAAGCTCGTCGACGTGATCTCACCCGTCCTGCCCTGGTTGGCATCGGTCGCCATCGCCTACATCGTCGCGATCGTCGTGGCCGGATCTGCCGACTCCATCGCCTCGGCCGGACTCCTTGTCCTTCTGGCGGTCATCACCCACAACGTCCTGGGACTGGGCATCGGCTACGGTGTCGCGACCGCCTGCCGGTTGGACACCCCGACCCGGCGCGCGCTCTCATTCGAGGTCGGTCTGCAGAACTCCGGCCTCGCCTCCACCTTGGCGACGACGTATTTCTCCCCCTTGGCGGCTCTTCCCGGCGCCGTGTTCAGCGTCTGGCACAACGTCTCCGGCGCACTTCTGGCTTCACTGTTCGCACGTCGCCCCTACGGTAAGCCACCCCGTGAGCAGGTCGCCGCGAATGCTCGTGCACAGGAGTCGGTGCGGTGACCATGCAACCGACTCCATCTGGATTCTCCGTCTTCGAGGCCGAGACGATCACGCTGGCCGACAGGAGATTTCTGATTCGGCGTGCCACCGAGTCCGACGTGCCAGGCTTGGCGGCCCTGCTTCGCGATGACGCTCTCGGTGCCAGTCGCGAGGGTTCCGGCGCCGAGGAGATGGCCGGCTACCAACATGCGTTCAGCCTCATCGACTCCGATCCCAATCAGCTCCTCGTCGCGGTTGACGAGGTCACAAATGATGCCGAGTCACATGGTGCCGAGTCACACGGTGCCGAGTCACATGGTGCAGATGCACCACAGCAGTCGCCTGAAACCCGCCCGGCTGCCCTTGTCGGAACCCTGCAGCTGACGTTGATCCCGAGCCTGTCGCGGCGAGGTTCGACGCGGCTGCAGATCGAAGCGGTGAGGGTCGGGCCGAATGCTCAGGGGCTTGGTCTGGGCACGGCTGTCTTCGACTGGGCTCATGACTGCGGGCACCGGTTCGGGGCGTCGCTGGCTCAGCTGACGACCGATAAATCACGCGCGGATGCGCAGCGGTTCTATGCCCGTCTCGGATACGAGGCCAGCCACGAGGGCCTCAAGCGCGATCTGAGCTGAGCCTCACATCCACTTCACGCCGTCGACTTCGAACTCGCGGATGCGGTGAGCGATCATCTGCGCAAGCAGGTCGGTGGGGATCTCGCGATCGCAGTAGAGCTTGATCGAGCCTTTTCCAGTGTCGAATTCGCTGAGTCGATCGGCGAAGGCTTCTCTGGTGCTGGGGGTGAACACGAAGTTCGCGTGCTTGGAGCAGCCATCGAATGCGAAGAGAATCGTGTCCAGCGAATATGCTGGGTTCCCCCACTTGAGGCCCTCCTCTGCATTGGGTGCAGCGGTGTGGCTGAGGGCACGGAGGCGACGCAGAAAATCTTGCTTGCGCTCGTCCTCGAAGCCGGCGATGTATTCGTCGAGATCGGCGGGCCTGCTCGTGTCCACTCGTTTGGTCATGATCCGATCCTCACGCCTCAGGCTTCTCCAGGAATTCGTTGTCCGACCCGCTGAGGATGTCTTCGAAGGCCGCGAGGTTCCGGGTCGATTCCCCACGACTGATCCTCCAGGCCCACTCCTTCTTCATTCCGGTGAGGAAGCCGATGAGCAGGAGTTCATTGAACGAGGAGTCGGCGGTCGCCAGAATCGCCCCGAGCAGTGAGTCGAGTTCGTCGAGCAGTCGGTCCCGGGGAACGCTGGCTCCCAGATACACATCGCCGAGGGTGTCGATTCCGAACGACACCGGCCCCGGCTTCATGTTCTTGATGAGCAGCCAACGGTTGAACTCCGCGGCATTCTCATCTGGATGGCGAATGACGAACGCCTGCAGCTGCACCGTTCGCGCAGAGATGGTGATCGACACGGTCGTCTTCAGTTTCTTTTCGCCGGGCAGGACCACAGCGATCTGCGAGTCCTCAACGGCGTCGACCTCGACCTCGTTATCGTGCGCCCACTGCCTGATTCCAGCCAGGATCGTCTCGGTGTCGGTCGTCATCATGTGTCCTTCCGTCAGCGATTCGTTGACATGTTCAGCAGGTGCGCCCAACGAGGCTCGTCGTCGGATTCGATTCTTCCGTGCCCGCCAGCGTCGTGTCTGCGGTAGTCCTCAGCGGCGCGTCTGCCGTGGTCGTCCCCGTCGCGTCTGCCCGGGTCGTCAACGTCGTGGTCAGTGTCGAGTCCGGCACCTCGAGGGCGCCGAGCACCGTCGCTGCAGTGGCCGACCAGTCGAATCGGGCGGAGCGATCTGCCGCATGACCTGCGAGTTCGTGCCGCAGTTCATCATCGAGGAGTATGCGCTCGAGTGCCATAGCCCAATGCCGGGGGTTGTGGTCGGCGATGAGCACGCCCGAATACGCGTGCTCGACGATATCGGGCAGGCCGCCCACCGCCGAGGCGATGGCGGGCAGCCCCGATGCCGATGCCTCGGCCGCGACCAGTCCGAAGGATTCGCTGCGTGAGGGGACAAGCAGAATGTCCGCCGCACGATAGTAGGTGACGAGTTCGTGCGCGGGGACCGGGGGTCGCACCTCGACGCTGGGTTCGGCGGCGATCGCCGAGTTCAGTTCGTGCAGGTACGGGGTGGCTGATGTCGACGCTTCCTGGCCGGAGACTGCACCGAGGAGGATTCCCCGCGTCCGCGACGCCAGGTGCGGGTTGTTCTCCCGCAGGCCCGATATCGCATCGACGACGACGTCGGTGCCCTTGATGAACTGCATGCGCCCCACGTAGAGGGCGATGAATTCGTCCGGGTCGAGCCCCAGCTCGGCTCTGGCCTGAGCTCGATCCCCCGGGGAGAAGAGTTCGTGGTCGACGCCGGGCCTGGCCACCACGACGGTGTCAGCATCGGCGCCGAGTTCGTGGATGAGATCGCGACGTTCTGCCGGAGTGTTGGCGACGATCAGGTCCACCGCCGAGGCGATCCTGTCCTCAGCTTCCAGACGCTGAGGACGCTCGTGGCTGGTTTCAGAGTCGCGGTTTTTGACCGCGCCGATCGTGTGCATGCTCACGACGATCCGGGGGCGCTGAGCGGGCCTGGTCGCGTCACCTGTGACGTCTGCTTCCTGCAAGCGAAGTTCAGGCGGGCGAAGCTCCTGGGCACGAAGTTCCTGGGCGCGCAGTGCCGCCTCGGCGGAGATCCAATAGTGGGCCCAGATCAGGTCGGCCGAAGTGAAGCTCGGCTGGGTCAGGAGGAGCAGTGCGAGTTCGTCGATGGCGTCGGCAAGTTCGTCCTTGCTGGCCGCCTCGATCGGCAACTGGCGGAGCCTGACGTTCTCAGCAATCTGGAGGGTGTCGATACCCAGCCCGTCACGGTGTCCCAACCCGTCGATGCCGCTCGGATCGGCGGTGAAGACGTCGACCATGTGACCGGCGGCTGCTAAGGCACGCACCGACTGATCGACGTAGACATTCATACCTCCGGCATCACCCTGACCCGGCTGAGCCGCAGGCGAAGTGTGGAGGGAGAGAACGGATATGCGCACTGTGCCAGTTTAGCCAAAGAACTCGCCGAGGATCCGGCGCACTTCGTGACGACCGCGCCACAGGATCGAACCTGCAGGCAGAACCTCCAAGCGGGCCGCGGGAATCGCGGCTGCAATCGCCTCGGCGACCTCGACCGGATGTGCCGGATCATCTGCATGGGTGAGCACGAGGACCTCTCCGGGGAATCGAGCCAGAGCACTCAAGGGGTCGTTTCCTGTGCTCTCGTCGACGGCGATCTCGAGAGCCAAGCCGAGTCCGTCCGACATGTCCGTGTCGACGAGATTCTCAGCCTTGGTCTTCGTCCAGGCTCTGACTGGCAGGAGCTCGGCCACCCCTGCCGGTTCGCGCGAGAGCATGAGATCCGTGATGGATTCGACGTCGCCGGAAGCGACCGGGCCGCGCAGTTTCTCCAGGTATGCACGGTTGGCTTCGGCCACCTCGGCGGAGAATCCGGTGAAGGATGCCGGGAGCACGAGCGCAACCTTCTTCAGGTTCTGCGTTCTCGGATCAGTGGTGCTCAGCAGTCGCAGAAGTCCGCCGGCGGACATCGAGACACCGAGGGCCTGTGTCGCCGAGGTGGATGTCAGGGCCTGTGCCAGCGCCTCGGCGATCTGGCCGTAGTTCCACCCCGGGCCCGGTGAAGGTCGGCCACCGTGGCCGGGGAGGTGGAGGAAGTGTTTGGTGCCGGTGACACCGGTGCCGAAAGGGCGAGTATCACGGATCGCGCCGGCGAATCCGTGGCCGAAGAGCGTGTGAGGCTCACCGCTGCCGAAGGTGGCGATGTAGTCGGTGTCGGGGCCCGGAAGATTGAGGTCTTTCGTCATCAATGCGTGTTCGTCGCCAGCTCAGCGCCGGTAGTTCCGATTGCGATTGCGCGGGTCGATGGCTTTGATCTTCGGACGGACGTCGGTGAGGTAGACGATTCCGGCCACGAGCGCGATCAGGTTGAGGAAGATGATGCGCATGCCCATCGGCGGAAGCGCGATGACTGCGAGGGCAAGGCCGATACCCAGCAGGATGACCCAGAATTTCTTGCTCTGCTTGTCAACGGCGCGGTAGTTTTCGTCCTTGTAGCGGAGGCAGTCGATGAACGCCCACAGCTGAAGGCCGAAGGCAGCGACCGACAAGGCGAGAAAGACGATGCGCTGAAAGCCAGCAATGATTTCCATACCATCCAGCCTAGCAATCGCAGCTCTTCCGGACATGGAGCTGGCTCGGATCTTGGGCGAATCCCCACGCTCGGTTCACTCTCCACACATGAATCGCCTCGACGGTGGGAGCGCACAGATCACCGGTGGTCGGAGCGCACAGACCGCAGGCGGCCGGAGTTTCAGTCGTTCACAGGATCCCGGTCATGCGAATGCCAGCGCATACGCCCATGCCCACAACTACGCAGATGAGCATCGGGGCTCGCAGTATCGAGGCAAGGACTCCCACGCCGACGCCGATGAGCCGTGCCGGGTCTGCAATGTCCTGGCCGTCGAAGACCGCCGTCGTCGCGAAGACCGCTCCGATGAGAACGACCGTCGCGCGATCCATCCACTTCGTCACCGTCGCCGTCGAGTCGACTTCCGACTCCGCCGGCTTCTCAGAGGACTCTGCTGGACTGCCTGCTGACGCTGAGCCGCCGGCTGACGCTGGGCTGCTTCCCGCCTCTGGGCTGATTGCCCCCACCTCTGGACTGCTTCCCGCCTCTGGGCTGCTTGCCCCCGCCGAGGTGGTCGCGAGCTGTCGGCGTTTGCCCTTCGTGGCGATCGCCGCACCGAGCTTCACACCGGCGAAGCGCATGGCGTAGGTTCCGATGCTCAGCGCGGCGAGCGCGATGAGGAAGCTGACCGGGCTCATCGGCTCCCCTCCTGTCGATCGAAATCGTCCACGTCACTGCCATCGACCTGGGCTGGCCCTCCGCTGCCATCGACCTGGGCTGGCCCTCCGCTGGCATCGGTCTGGGCTGGCCCGTCACCTGTGGTCTTCTGGGCGGTGCCACCTCGGCGCTTCCTGATGGCTGCCCGGATCGACCAGCCGGCTGCCACAAACACGAACACCGACAGGGAGGTCACCGCCCCGAGGCCGAGCGGCAGGATCGGGGTCAAGAGGACCGCAATGACCATGCCCGCAACCGTGAGAGACAGCGTGGCTTTGCTCTTCAGATCTCCTCGGATGAGGCAGAAGAGGATGATCGGGAAGGCCGCGTCGAGCCCGAGCATATCGGCGTCGATGACATTGCCGAGCCACTGCCCGACCATGGCGCCGCTGGGCCACATCAGCGCGATGGCCGCACCCATGAGGAGGAACGCGTGCCACTGGGCACGGTCGGTGGTGACCGTCCGCGAGACTGCGATCGATTCGTCGTTGACCCAATGTGCGGCGATGAGTGCGCGCCAGTCCTGCGGGAAGAACCGTCCGACGGACACACCGAAAGCGAAATTCCGCGAATTGACCAGCAGCCCGGCCAGCACCGCTAGGACCGGTGCGCCACCTGCGGCGATCACGCCGACGAAGGTGAATTCGGCGGCACCGCCGAGGGCGAACATCGCCAGCAGCAGCGTCTGCCACCACGGGAATCCGGACACCGCCGAGATGGCCCCGTAGGACAGAGCGACCGCGATGATCGTGATCGTGACTATAGCGACGTCACGATAGGTCGAGCCCGGAAGCACCCGATTGATCGTGCGAAACACAGAACTCATGTTCTATATACTGCACACTCTCCACTCGTTCGTCAACTAGAACGATTTGTCGCTATAGTGAACCCATGAGTTCTCAACCACGCGATGAGACCACCGCGAACGCCACAGCCGACAACTCCGAACCAGGGGACCCCTCGTCTGCCCCAACTCCGCGCGAGCAGATCGCCGTCGCCATCAAACGAGAGCGGATGCGCGCGAACCTCTCCCTCTCCGAGGTTGCTCGTCGGGCTGGAATCGGAAAGTCGACCATGTCCGGGCTGGAAGCTGGAGCCGGCAACCCCAGCGTCGAAACGATGTGGGCCCTGGCGGCCGCGCTCGACATCCCCCTGGCCAGACTGCTCGATCCCCCACAGCACGAGGTCGCGCTCCTGCATGCCAAGGATCTGCCCAGCCTGCCGTCGAACACCGCGAACTATGCGGCGACTCTGCTCTCGGCGTCCCCATCGAATGCCCGGCGTGATGTCTACTTCATCCAGGCCGAACCGGGGCAACCGCGAGACTCACAGCCGCATCCTGTCGGCACCATCGAGCACGTGATCTTAGGGCAAGGGGCGGCACGCATCGAGGTGCTCGGGCAGGCATACGAACTCCACGTCGGCGACTACCTCACCTACCCGGGCGATCAGCCGCACAAGTTCACCGCACTCAAACCCGAGACGACTGTCGTCTTCATCGTCGAAAGCCGTTGAACCGTTCGAGGGTCACTCCGCAGGGGGCCCGCCCGAGTCTCGGGTGTCTTCACTGAGGGAGGGAAGTCGGTTCTGGGCGGCCTCGTTGGTCAGCCCGCAGGCTTCGAGCAGGTCCACGGCGACGGGGCGCAGCAGCAGGACAAGAGACTCATCATGGATGTCCCAGCTCTTCTCCGCGCGAGGATCGAGGCTGGAGGCGGCTTCGGTCAGCGCCGCTTCGGCCAGGGCACGATCGGTTCCTCGGCGCAGTGCAACTTCGAGCTTCTTCGACCCTTCGGACAGTGACCCCACATAGCCGGCGATGATCGGTTTCTCCACACCGAATTCGGTGATTCCCACGACTCTGCGAGCAATGACTCGAATGGTCCTCATGGCACGATCGGAATGGGTGTGAGCACGGGACAGTCTGGTCACCTCGGCGGAATGACGCCTGCCTCTGGCATTGATCATCGCCGCTTCCCTCGAGATCTTGAGCGAAGAGCCCCACGAGTCGATGATGTCCTGAGTTTCACGGGCCCGAGTCAGCGCCCGTTTGGCGAGTGCGACATCGGAGTCCTTGAGCGCTCGAGACATCATCTGCAGAACGGCGCTGATCTCGTCGAGCATGCTGGCAGCCAGTCCGCGTGGGACCTTGCGAGCGTCGCGCGGGAGGATGAGTGCGAGCAGGATCGCACAGATGGACCCGGTGAGGGCGTCGAGCGTGCGGGGAAACGGCATGCTGGTGGCAGTGGCAGGGACCACGACGACGTAGACGGACTGGACGGCGATCTGAGTGATGAAGATGCCACCGGAATTGAGCATCGTGCCGATGAAGAGGCCGATGGCAAGAGTGACGGTGAGCTGCCAGATCCCGGTGCCGTAGACGTTGACGAGGACCTCGCCCACGAGCACGCCGAAGGTCGCGCCGAAGCCGATCTCCATGGCTCGACGCAGACGACGATCTGCGACGGGGCCGATGCCGACGGCAGAGGCGACCGCTGCGAGAAACGGATAAGGATGGCCGAGGACATAGACGCAGAAGGCATAGGCTGCGGTGGCGGCGATCGGGATCTGGATCAGTTGCCCCGCGTTGGCCTGCACCCGTCTGAGACCCATCCGAGATCGGTGCAGCACAGTGTTGAAGGCGCGCTCGGGCAACTCCCTGACCTCGGACTTCGCCATCAGTCCCCCTTCGTGCTCGCTTTCGCTGTACCCAGCGTACCGGAATTGTGACATGCTAAAGTCTGTGCGCCGAGGAGGCTATGAATGACAACCAACCTGACCCGAGGTGAAGCGCAGAGCCGCACCCAAGTGCTCGATGTCTCGACCTACACCGTCGATATCGACGTCAGCAACGCGGAAACCGGAGCTCCGACATATCTGTCGCGTACCGTCGTGGAGTTCAACTCTCGCGCCGACTGCTCCACATTCATCGACCTGATCGCGGATTCCGTCACATACGCTGAAATCAATGGCAAGATCCTCGACCCCGCCGAGGTGTTCGACGGCGCACGCGTCGGTTTCCCCGTCCGCAGGGGAAAGAATTCCCTGCTGATCGAGGCGCAGGCCTACTACTCCACCTCGGGAGAGGGACTGCACCGCTTCAGCGACCCTGCCGACGGCAATGTCTATCTCTACACTCAGTACGAACCGACCGATGCCCGCCGCGTGTTCGCGAACTTCGACCAGCCGGACCTCAAAGCGGAGTTCATCTTCAACGTGACGGCTCCCGAGCACTTCCAGGTTCTGTCGAACCGAGCCGAGACGAGTCAGGGACCGAGCCAGGAGACGTACCCCGAGACGGTCGACGCGGATTCCCCCGCGATCACCCACCATTTCGCTCCGACGCTGCGGCAGTCGAGCTACATCACCTGCATCACCGCCGGCCCATACGAGGGCGCGACCGATCACTGGACGGATCCCGCGACGGGAGAAGTCGTCGCACTGGGCGCATGGACCCGCGCCAGCCTCGTCGACCACCTCGACGCCTCGGACATCTTCTCGATCACGAAGGCCGGGCTGGATTTCTTCAGTTCCGAGTTCGACTACCCCTACCCGTGGGGCAAATACGATCAGATCTTCGTTCCGGAGTACAACCTCGGCGCCATGGAGAATCCTGGACTGGTGACGTTCACCGACAGCCTGATCTTCCGGGACAAGGTCACCGACGCGATGTATGAGTCGCGGGCGAACGTGATCCTGCACGAGATGGCCCACATGTGGTTCGGCGATCTCGTGACCATGAAATGGTGGGACGATCTGTGGCTCAAGGAATCCTTCGCCGACTATATGGGCGGGCTGGCGCTGGCCGAGGCGACCCGCTTCACCGACGGCTGGGTGACCTTCGCACTGCGCCGCAAGGCGTGGGCGTACACGCAGGACCTGTACCCGACCACGCACCCGATCGTCGCCGACATCCCCGACGTCGAGGCAGCGAAGCTCAACTTCGACGGCATCACCTATGCCAAGGGTGCGTCCGTGCTCAAGCAGCTCGTCGCGTTCGTCGGTCGTGAGGCGTTCTTCGCGGGCTCACGTCTGTACTTCAAACGCTTCGAATACCGCAATACCGAGCTCGCCGATTTCCTCGAATGCCTCGCCGAGGCGGCTCCTGACCGGGACCTCGCCAGCTGGGCCGGTGCATGGTTGGGCACCTCCGGAGTCTCCGAGCTGTCGTTGGAGCTGACGACGAGCAGTGGATCAGGCACCGGCAGTGAATCTGCTGCCAGCAGTGCCGCATCGTCGTCACGACGCTCCGGACGAGAGACCATCACCAACGCGCGGATCACTCAGGCAGATTCAGCTCGCGGTGCCCAGCTGCTGCGCCCGCACACGCTCGAGATCGCCACGCTTGGACGATCGGGACGCAAGCTGGTCCCCATCGACACTTTCTCCTTCGACTTCTCGACTGAGTCCGCCGAGGTTGAGCAGCTTGCCGGGCGCACCCTCGGCGATATCACGCTGGTGAACTACGCAGACCTCGACTATGCACGTGTGCGGTTGGATCCGGCGTCGACGCAGGCTGCGATCAATTCGGTGTCCCGAATCGCCGATCCACTGTCCCGGGCATTGGTCTGGTCGGCATTGGACAATGCTGTTCGCGATGGTCTCCTACCCGTGCAGAGTTACCTCAAGGCCTATGCCCGCAGCCTGGGCAAGGAAAGCCATGCGGGAATTATGGCCGGGCTGAGCCAGACGGCGCTGACCTGCCTGGATCAGTGGGTTTCGGAGCGGAACTTCGAGACCGCGATCTCCGGTCTGCTGGGTGCTGCTCTCGACGCATTAGCGACGGCCCGGTCCGGTTCGGATGCTCAGCTGCATCTGGCGAATCTGGTTCTTGCCCTCACCTCGCGTACAGCACGCTGCTTTGAGTCCAGTGCTGCGATCGCGATGGGCCGCAGCTTCGCTTCGCAGATTCTCGCTGTTCCCGTCGGCGAGGAGATCGATCGCCTGTCCCCGGGCGCAATGGCCGAACAGAGAACCACTCCAACTGGTGGGAACAACAGCGGGGCCGGTTCTGCTCGAGCTGAGTCTCCGGACCATGCTGCGGCGGCACTGCCGTTCAAGGGCCTGCTCAATGATCATGCGCTGCGATGGAATGCACTGACCGCGCTCGTGTGCCTCGGCTGGGCAGACCAGACCGATATCGCTCGAGAGAACCAGTCCGATCCCAGTTCATCGGGTCGCCTCCATGCAGAGACGGCGAGTGCGGCCATGCCGCTGCCGATCGTGAAGATCCGCGCATGGGAAGTCATCAACGAAGCGGCCGCGCTGAGCAACGATGTGCTCTCAGCCATTATCTCCGGTTTCGTGGCACCCACGTCGATACCGCTGATCGAGAACTATGTCGATGAGTACTTCTCGCGGCTTGCCGGCTTCTGGAGCGACAATTCGATCGAGATCGCTCGGCGTCTGGTGCTCGGACTCTATCCTCGCTGGTCGGTGGACGAAGAGGCCACGGTTGAGAAGACCGATGCCTGGTTGGACGCGCACACTGACGCCCCAGCTGCGCTGCGCCGCCTGCTCATCGAGCGACGCGACGATCTCGCTCGGGCCATCTATCTCAAGTCGACCCAGAGCTCACGACACTGACTGGCTCCTCGGCTGGCTTGCTCTTCGGCTGGATTGATCGGCTCGGGCAGCTTATTCGGCGCGGTTAGTCCGATTTGCTCAGGTATCCCGATCAGTCGCCCGTCGGGCGTCTGTTGGCCAGGAGAATGACCACAAAGGCGAAGGCCGATCCCCGTTTCATGCGGGGAATCGGCCTTCGCTCGTCTGTGCGACGTCGATGCCGGTCGGGGACCAGCCGATCGCCTCGTCTCTGCTCGCTCAGATCACTCGGCGGGCCCCTGAGAACTCATTGCCGGTGTCCCACGACTTCCAGTCGGTGACGTAGACGGTTTTGGACGCATTAGGCGAATGGATCATCTTGCCGTCGCCGATGTACATTCCGACGTGATGGACGGTTCCCGAGCTGGTCGAGAAGAACAGCAGGTCGCCGGCTTTGAGGTTGCTTTCGGAGACCTTCTTGCCGGTTGTGGCCTGCTCTCCCGAGTCGCGAGGGATGTCGATGCCATGTGCGCGGAAGATGCTGTAGGTGAAGCCCGAGCAGTCGAACCCGTAGGGCGAGACACCGGCCCACAGGTAACGCAGACCGTCGAACTGCTTCGCGGTCTTGACGAGGTCAGAGCCGCTGGGCTTGTCCGGCTTGCCATCGGTGTCGTAGACGGCAACGTCATCGACGTCGATCCAGGCGGCTCCGCCGCCGGGGAGTGCTACGCGCACATCGTCGACGTCTTGGGCGATGAGTGGAAGATCGACGTTGAAGCTGACATCAGCGCCGGTGTCCTTGGTGAATTCGATGCCTTCGAGTTCACTCTTCTTCTTCGTGACGACCGCGCGGGGCTGGTCATCCTTGAGCTGCCCGAACCGGTCGTTTTCGACTAGTTGCTTCTTCGGCACCCAGCCGGGGTAGCCCTTCTTGTTCTTGGAGGTCGTCTGGTCTTTGATTGCGACCTGGGCCCAAGCACCCTTGGTTTTGAGGACAGTGACTTCGGAACCGTATGCGGCTTGGGTTTCGACCTTGCCGGTGAGATCGCGCCGCACTTCGGTCTTCTTGAGGTTCTTGTTCCATTTGTCGAGGTCGACAGGATGGCCGAGGGCTGGCTTGTCGACCTTCCGGGGCGCTTTCGAATCGGTCCACAGAGTGGCAACAGTGACATCGACGTAGGCCGTTTCGCCCTTTTCAATCTTGCCGTCAGTGATCCGCTCAAGCTCCTGGCCTGGGACGACTGCAGCTTCCAAATCGGTTGCAGATTCTTCATCGGTCGACGTCAGATTGCTCGACAGCGCAGGAGCGCCTGCGCCGAATACAAGTCCGAGCCCAAGTGCCGCCGAAACAGCAATTTTGGTACGCATTATTTCTCTTTCGGTCTGCGGGTGTCACGCCCGCGTGGGGGAAGTCTCCGAAGGTCATTCGGTATGCGTGCTCCGCCACTCATGGCATCGACCGGTATCGAAATCTGTGGTCTACATCGATCGAACCCATGCGCATCGAAGCGCCGCACAGTGCCAATATTACCGCTCGCCCGAAAGCGGGCGACAACGTCGACACTGTGGCAGGATATCGCGATGCCACGTTGAAAAGAAGTGCCCTTGTCCGAATCGATATAGAGATGAGACTTCAGACCCTGAATTCTGTTGAAGGCGGCGTCCTCGATTCGGGACGCCGCCTTCAACTAGGGACTATTCCTTCCGCCAAAGACACCGCCTCCAGATCAGCTTGGCGTGTTCACGGCAGGTCGTTGCTAT
The DNA here is from genome assembly GCF_014897485.1 of Brevibacterium sp. FME37. Lineage (NCBI taxonomy): Bacteria > Bacillati > Actinomycetota > Actinomycetes > Micrococcales > Brevibacteriaceae > Brevibacterium > Brevibacterium sp. FME37. The sequence goes on along the minus strand of NZ_JABUYE010000004.1, from coordinate 230,161 downwards.
CTGTCGAGGTAGGTCGTTGCAGTCGGCTGGACCGGGGCATTGCAATCAGCTGTGGCCAGCCCGTGCCTGTCAGTTGAGGTGAGTCGTTCCTGTCAGTCGAGGAACTCGGCTGCCAACAGTTCAAGAGACTGGATCCGGGCAGCATCCTGTCGGAGATCCTCCCCCTCCATCGCTCCGGCGACGGGCTGAATCATGATCTCATCAACCTCAAACCGGCTGGCGAGCTCTTCGAGCTGAGCCCTGGCAGATTTGGCGTCGCCGATGATCCAGTTCTCGGACATCTCTTCACCGACCATGCGCTCCTGATCCGTCCTGACTGAGCGCACGTCATCGCCGGCCAAGTGCAGGGGCTCCATCCGTCCACCGGTTCGCAGGCGAGACATCTGCAACAGGAACGGCTCCGAGCGCAGTTGTGCTTCTTCTTCGGTCGGCGACACCACTGCATTGACTGTGACGAAGGTCTGCGGCTTGTCACCGTAGGCGCCCGGGGTGAAGTTGTCGCGATAGATCTTCATTCCGGTTGTGGCACCTGCAGCGAAGTGGTTGGCGAAGACGTAGGGCATGCCGAGCTGGGCAGCCAGTCGGGCGGAGTAGCCCGATGAGCCCAGCAGCCAGGGTAGGGGCTGTGTCCCGGGCACAGCTGCAGGCGTCGCGTGCAGGACGTGTTCACGCCCGCCATGGAGCGGAATACGCAGCCCTTCGGGTCTCATCAAGCTCAATGTGTCGATGACGTGCTGCGGGAATTGTTCGACGGGGTCGACGGTGTGGCCTTCACGATCAACCATTCGTCCTTCGCCGAGGTGACCCCTCATTGCCGCCGAGGTGATCGGGTCCGTGCCGGGCGCCCGCCCGATCCCCAAATCGATGCGGTCACCGTAGACCGCTGAGAGGAGGGAGAAGAGTTCCGCTACTGCCAAAGGAGCGTGATTGGGCAGCATGACACCGCCGGATCCGAGGCGGATGCGTTCGGTGCCCTGACCGAGGTACATGAGTTCTGCGCCGGGCATCGTTGAGGCGATCGATGGCATGTTGTGATGTTCTGCAACCCAATAGCGGGTGTAGCCCAGCTTGTCTGCGGACTGAATCAGCTCGTGGGAAGCAGCGAATGAATCTGAGGTGCTCTGTCCGATACGGACCGGCACAAGGTCAAGAATAGAAAGTTCCATGCTCAAGGCAACAGCCTCCCCATCAGGTTCATTCCGCTTCAACTGCGGGACCTGCGGCACACTTCTCCCCTGTGCTGTTCAACTTCCACTAATCGAAAAGCGTATCTGTGATCTCTTTCGCAACGAATCGTGCGTGCAGGATCGGACGTCGGGAGGGATCGATCGACGCGGGTGGCACCCATGCTGGGCGACCGTCTTTGAGCATCACGGTGTGCCAATCAGACTTGTCGATCAGATGGTGGTGCGATCCGCATGTCAATGTCAGGTTATTGACATCCGTCCTGCCCTTATCTGCCCACGGAACGATATGGTGAGCGTCGCACCACCCCGGCGGAGTGTCACAACCGGGGAATGTACATCCTTGGTCTCTGCTGGAAATGATCGCCAATTGCTTCGAGGTGGCGAATCGTCTTTCGGTGGCAAGTTCCATCGTCTTCGTCTTCTCACCCATGAGGTGGAAGAACACCGAGCCGTTCAGCCCTTCGTAGGATGCCGTCTGCATCGGAAATGCTGCTTCCGCGTCGGTGAACGCGCGACCGGACTGCTTCGCCAGATCCTCAGCCTTCGCCGTGACCACGAGTGCGAAGGGCGAACCTGCCATCACTCGATTCATTTCTATCCGACCGATCATTGTGGCGAAGCGTTCATAGATTCTGTTCTTCACGCTCGGCTGGCGGCCGGCCATCGCTTCCAAGGAGCGGTCTTCTCTCACTCCATATCCGGGTGGTACATCACGGTCGCCCTGACCACTGGACTTCTTCGCATCGTCCACCCCGTCGCTGGGTTTATGGTCGAAGCCAAGATTCAGAGACGGGTCCACCGCGTCTGGTCGCTCGCCTTGCAGGACTTGGTTGAATACGTCGACCACTTCCTGGTCGGCGGCTGAGGTGGCATTTGCGCCTGTGGGCGACTCGCCTTGCTCCTCTTGTGTTGAAGTCTCGTTGTCATCAGCTTTGATTCGCGAAGTGAGGTGTCCGCTCATAATGCCGCCCGTAACGGGATCGAGGATTCCTCTGAGTGCCCAGGTTCCATCTTTTCGCTGGCGCAGACTGACCGAAAATTCATCACGTTTTGTGGCCTCATCTGGCAGCTCACCATCTGGGTCGAGCCATCCGAGAATCTCGTTGAACAGTTGCTGGATGTCCTTCACACGCACAGCCGGTGCCTTTTCGACCAGGATTCGCTCTGCTTCGAGCTGTTCGTCTTGGCCGATTCGAGACGGTAGGTTCATCAGGCATTCGATAATTGTGCTGGCCTGCGTTGATGACAGCGATCCGTTTCTCAGCGCTTCGGACACCAGGGGAAACTTCGGGCCTATCGACTGGCCGCTGAAGTTGACCCGATCTCCAAGCTTTTCGGCCAGGACGGAGCGCCGATACGCTTCTCGCTCGGAGAGGTTGAGACGATTCTGGACCAAGGCCTTCGTCGTCTTCGCTCCGTAGTCCCGGGGAGACCCCACCCGCTCGAAGACGGAGAGAGTCACGACGGAGAGCGATTCGACCAGCCTGTTGACTGTCTCAAGCCCGTCCACCACCGTTATCGCGTCGTCGGGACTCATCGGACGCTTGAGCGATTGGAAGTCGGCGGCGAGGCAGCGCAGCCCCTGGATACTGCTCACTACTTCGGGAGCGATGCGAGCAAGCTTCGCCAACCCATGCTCGTCAAGAAGAGGATGCTCCGAAGTGGGGTCACCATCGGAGCCAGTGACGGCAGTCTGAGTAGAAGCGGAGTCGGTCTCGCTTGCGCGTCCCGGGCGGTACGAGGATTGCCCGCCGTTCAGTTCGGTGGCGGACGGCACGCCTAGAGAGGCTGCCCAGTCCTCTTCTTCGCTGCTACCCGAGACGTCTTCGTCAGCGGTGCGCTCGGCCTCGGCTTCCTCAGCCTTCCTGCGCATCCATTCTTCTTTTTCAGCGTCCAGCTCTGCGGCACGACGCTTAAGCTCAGCCTCCGCTTCCGGATCATCAACGCTCGCATCCCACAGGCTGCGGCCGCTCCAACGAGCCCGCCGCTTCGCTTCTGGATGCTCGTCAAGCTCTGCCGGTTCCGCAGGCTCACCGAGCCCTGCAGGTTCCCCCGGCCCTGTGGGTTCGGTGATTTCGACAGGTTCGACAGGGTGCTCTGCATCGGCGAATTCAAAGTCACTCGGAGGTGGCGACGCTACTTCGTCGAAGCGATCTGCCAATGGGTGCCCGTCCAAGTCGAAGCCGGCCCCGCGCAGGAGCTCTCGATAGGTTGGAGCACCTCCACATTCGTTTTTCTCTTCCTCACCCGCAGGGACAGCGGAAGAGGCGGCTTCTTCGGGCCTATTCTGCTTGTCACGCTTGCGGTCGGGAGTGAGGGTCATGATCTCGGAATCCGTTCGTCAACTGCTCTGTTGTCCGCCTGGCTCAAAGTCTACGCTCACCACAGACCCCAAGTCTATAGTTTTGTTCGATTATTTGGTTCCACGAGTAGAATTCTCCGACTACGTTCTATATTTGATCCTCTTCGAATGCGGAATCGGGCCAAGTAAGAGCACTCGCTGCCCATCGCTTCAGCGGGAGGGACGACCAGCCGACAGCCTCGGCAATGCGCTGTCTTGAACTGAGCAAGCCTCCGCAAGCCCGAACCGGCGGCGTGAAGCAGAGCGAACCGGCGGCGCGAAGCAGAGCGAGGAGGCAACGTGAAACAGAGCGAACCGGCGGCGCGACACGGCATAAGCACAAACCCAACCGAAGGTCCTCATGGCGCCATATTTTGCCGTTCGGAAAATCTGCTTGCGTATCGGGCGCCTGCTGGGCGAAACTGCAGAAGTCCCCGTTTCTTCACCCCACAAGCCAAGGAACGCTATGTCAGAATCACACGTCACACCGCAATACCAGTCCCACCCCAGAACACCGAACCAAGCCCGCCCCGCACAGCAGAGCCAGCAGAACCAACAAAGCCTGCAAAGTCAGCAGACGCTCACTGCCGAGGTGGCCATCATCGGTGGAGGCGCCGGTGGCCTGGCTGCTTCGATCGCGTTGGCCCGTTCGCTGCGCAGCGTCATCGTCATCGATGCCGGCTCCCCTCGCAATGCACCGAGCGCTCACGCTCACAACGTCCTCGGCCACGAGGGCATCAACCCACTTGAGCTCGTGGCCAAGGGCCGTCGGGAAGCCGAAGCATATGGAGTCCAGTTCGTCGACGGCTCGGTCATCAGCGCCCAGAATGTTACGCAGGCACCAGAAAAGCTCAACTTCGCCCTCGAGACATCGTTGGGAGCCACCATCGAGGCGAAGCGAGTCGTCATCGCGACCGGCCTTACCGACGTACTCCCTGACATCCCTGGGCTGGCAGATGGGTGGGGCGAGACCGTCCTCCACTGCCCCTACTGCCACGGCTACGAGGTTCGCGGACAAAACATCGGCATCATCGGCACGACTGCGATGTCCTATCACCAAGCGATGATGTTCTCCCAGCTCAGCGACCACGTCACCTTCCTGCGCCACAAGGCTCCGGCACCGGACGAAGCGCAGGCGAAAATGCTCGACTCGCTCGGCATCTCCTATATCGATGCCGCGGTCGAAGCAGTGGAACGCACAGAAGCCGGAACCGAAGTCACGCTCGTCACCAGCCCTGAGGCCGGATCCGGCACCAACCATGACGCCGCCCCTGGCCTCTCAGACACAACCTTTGATGCTTTGTCCGTGGGACCCTATTTCCGCGCGAACGGCGAAATCTTCGAGCAGCTCGGCGGCACCGTCGTCGACCATCCGACCGGGATGGGTTCGTCAATCCCCGCCGAGGCGAACGGTGCGACCGAGGTGCCCGGTGTCTGGGCGGTGGGAAACAGCGCGGACATCTCGGCCATGGTGATGGCGAGCGCAGCCAGCGGTGTCATGGTGGGTGCGCAGATCAACGCCGAACTCATCATGAGCTCGGTGTCGTAGCCGGCATGCCACGCCGGTGACCGCAGCTCAGCAGCTCAGCGGCTCAGCGCACACTCACCGACGAAGACATCAGTTCAGCGGCCGGCCTTCACACAGAGAACAGGACTGACGGCTTCCAGGATGACTCTCTGAATCGTCGACCCCAGGAGGAATTTCCCAACCGGGGTCCGCTTCCGGGTTCCGAGCACGATCAGCTCAGCATCCACCTCGGCGGCGGCATCGAGAATCTGCTCAGCGGGGTCGTACTCGCTGCCACGCGTGAGCACCCGCCCGGGCACGCCCGAACGCGAGAGGTAGTCCTGGACCGACTTGATCTCACCCTCGCCGAGGCGGTAGGAATCGCTGCGCTCGGATGATCGGGATGCGTTGACGACGACGAGATTCTGGCCGTCCTTCTTCGCCTCTGCGATCCCCTTGTCGAGGGCCGCGTGACCCGCTGGATTGTTGACGTAGCCCACGACGATGGTCATTTTTCACCTTCACTTGTTGAACGGATTGAACGAATTGAACGTGCTGAACGGATTGAATATGTCGAGCAGAAGCCGGAAACTCCCACCGCCCCCGCAGCCCTCATGAGAGTTCTTCGGGGTTGCGGAACTTGGTGCTCGCGCCCTTGATCGAACGGTTCCAGAACCAGGTGACCGCCCAGAGGACGACGCCGATTCCGATCAGCGCCACTGCGATCTGATACTGGATGAGGTCGTCGAGACGAGCCCACGGCCCGACGAGGAACGCGCAGGTGAAGAGACCGATCCAGGGCAGGTAGGTCGGGGCCTTGAAGTGCTTGTGCTCGACCGTCTTCTTCCGCAGGACCAACACAGCAACGTTGACGACGGCGAACACTCCCAACAGCAGCAGCGAGGTAGTGCCGCCCAGGGACGCGGTCACCGTTTCCGGCAGCAGCGTGGTCACCGCGAAGATGAGGCAGAAGGCGATGATAGTTGTGAAGAGGATCGACACCCAGGGTGAGCGGCGTCCGCGCAGGACCTTCGCGAATACGGGCGGGAGCACGTTCTGCTTGGACATTCCGTACAGCAGGCGGCTGGCCATGAGCATGTTGATGAGCGCGGAGTTCGCGACTGCGAACATCGTCATGAAGGGAAATATCAGGTCGATCGGAAGCCCCGGAGCACCGGCCCTGACGACCTCCAACAGCGGCGTCTCACTCTCGGAGAGTTTTCCGATCGGCACCGCAGCGACTGCCACCAGTGAGACGAGCACGTAGATGACACCGGTGATCGACAGACCGGTGAGCATGATCTTGGGGAAGTCTCTCGGGTCTTTGGTCTCCTCGACCATGTTCACCGAGTCCTCGAAGCCGACCATGGAGAAGAAGGCCAGCGAGGTGGCGCCGGTGATCGCGAGGAAGACACCCTTGTCGTCTGCGGTTTCGAAGATCAGCACACGAGAGAAGTCGGCACTGCCCGATCCCAAAGCGAAGAAGCCGACCAGAATGACAAGCAGCAGGCCGCTGAGTTCGATCACCGTCAGCACGACGTTGAACCACACGCTCTCCCCCACACCGCGGAGGTTGATCGTGGCGATGACGGCCAGGAAGCCGATCGCAATCCACATGACCCCCGTGCCCGACATGTCCCATCCGAACCCGGCCACCATGTTGGCGGCGAAGACGTTGGATGCTGTCGACGCCGAGGTGATCCCTGAGCTGAGGACGGCAAAGGCGACGAGGAACGTCACGAAGTGGATCCCGAACGCCTTGTGCGTGTACAGCGCGGCACCGGCCGCAGACGGGTACTTAGTGACGAGCTCCATATAGGAGAACGCCGTGATCAGCGCAACGGCGAAGGCCAGGATGACTGGAGCCCAGCCGGCGCCGCCGACCTGCCCGGCGACCTTGCCCGTCAGCGCATAGACACCCGTCCCCAGGATGTCTCCGACGATGAAGAGAAGGAGCAGCTTGGGTCCCATGACCCGTTTCAAGGTCTCCGGCTGCTGCTCGGCCCCCGGCCCCGACTTAATGGTGTTCTCGCTGTGACTCACGATGGTTCCTCCGTGTTCGCCCGTGATCGCAGCCGTGCGATCACTGGTGTTTGCTGCGGACTACGTCGAGGAAGGCCGTCAGGAGCGCCTTCGCGTCCCGCTGACTGTCCTCACCGCGTTCCTCTGCCTGTTCCAGCAGGGTCTCTTTATTAAAACCTAGTTCCTGCAATTTGTCCGCGTCCCAGTTGCGAATATTCTGCCCTGTCGACTCGGGGTGGAACTGTGTGCCCCACGCGTTGCCGATTCTAAATGCTTGGAACCGACAAGCTGTACTTGTTGCCAACAGAGTCGCCTCGGGCGGCAGATCGACGATCCGATCGACATGACTTTCGACGAAGGCAGCGCGATTCCCGATCGCGGAGAACACAGGATCCTGTGCCGCGTCCTCGGTCATATCGATCCAGGTGTACCCCTTCTCCGGCGCACCGGTCCGGGCCCGCACGTCCCCGCCGATGACATGAGCGATGAGCTGTCCGCCCAGGCAGATGCCGAACTGCGGCAGATCCGTCTCCAGAGCATGGCGCGAGAGCCGCGCCTCGGCCTCGAGCCACGGTGCCCGGTCGGTCTCATCGGGCATATACCCGCCACCGAGCATGATCAGCCCATCGTAATCACTCAGCGCACTCGGTTCCGGCAGACGGGAGACGCCGCCGATGCGCAGGTCGAACTCGATGTTCTCGGAGATCATCCACTGTGTGAGCAGCCCCGGCTGGGATTCGATGTGGTTGACGATGATGAGGAGCCGAGTCATGACGACTGCCCCGCCGAGGTTGCCGTGCGTTCCGTACCCGCCGAGGTCCCCAGGAAGCGTGTGTACGCATCCTCGTGTGCTTCGAGGACGCGCATCGCATTGTCGAAGCCGAGCTTGCGCAGGTCTGATTCCGACCAGCCGCGACCGGCCAACTCCTCAAACAGCGCAGGATACTGCCCGGCATCGCCGAGGCCGCTCGGCAGCTCATCGACACCGCAGATGTCGCCGCCCAATCCGATGTGGTCGATTCCGATCCGTTCGCGTACGTAATCGCAGTGGTCGGCCACATCGGCCACAGTCACCTCGGGGGCGGTGCCGTTCTCCCCTGCTTCCACCCATTCGCGGCGCGCGTTGGAGACGAAGGAGGGGACGAAGGTCATCATCGCCACTCCCCCGTTGCCGGGCACCCGGTCGAGGACGTCGTCGGGGATGTTGCGCGCATGCGGGTTGAGTCCGTGGGCGCAGGAGTGGCTGAAGATCACGGGCAGGGTAGAGATGTCCAGGGACTGGTGCATGACGCTGGGCGCGACGTGGGAGAGATCGACGATCATGCCGATCCGGTTCATCTCCGCCACGACCTCGCAGCCGAATTCGCTCAAGCCCCCATGCTGCGGCTCGTCCGTTGCCGAGTCCGCCCAGGAATGCGTCGTCGACCACGTCAGGGTCATATACCGGGACCCGGCGCGCGCATAGGAGCGCAGCACAGCCAGCGATTCGTCGATCTGCTGCCCGCCTTCCACACCCATAAGCGAAGCGACCTTTCCGGCGTCTCGCGCGGCGACCACCTCGGCGGCGGTGCGGGCGAACTGGAGCCGTTCGGGATAGCTCGTGACGACACGCTGCACGGCGTCGATCTGCTCCCAGGTGGCCTTGATCGCATCAGCGCCGGTGATCGAGGAATGGACGTAGACCGACCAGTACTGTGCGGCGACGCTGCCCTCCCGCAGCTGATCCATCGTGGTGAACGGCGAGACCTTGGGATCGTTGAGTCCCTCAACGCTGTAGTCACGCTCCTCACGCAGATACCAGGCGAGGTCGTTGTGTCCGTCGAAGACGTCGTATGTCATGAGTGTGCTCCTTCAGTTCGGATGGTCATCGGCAAGTTCGGATGGTCATCGGTAAGCTCGGGTGGTCATCGGTGGGTTGAGTGGGAGTCTCTGCGGTCTCAGGCGCCGAATCAAGCTCATCATCCGATGCCCGACATCAGCTGCGCCGACCACAGTCCGAGGAAGGTTCCAGAGAACGTTCCGATGAGCGCGAAGAGCACGCCCACCGGCACCAGCTGACGATTGAATGCGCCCGCGACCACCGGCGCCGAGGCGATTCCCCCGATGTTCGCGGTGCTGGCCACGGCGATGCTGAACAGTTCGGTCTTCGTCAGCTTCGCATAGACGAGCATGATGACGATGTGGACGAGGAGCACGATCACACCGGCGACCAGATAGATCGGTGCTTCGGCCAGCGAAGTGAAGTCGGATCCGGAGGCGATGATGCCGATGATGAGGTAGAGCATAATGGTCGCGAGCTGACTCGAACCCGCGGCCCGCCCCCACCGAGTCGACCCGATGATGAGGCCCAGGATACTCACGATGAGGATCGTCCAGGCCGAGGCGTTGATCACCGTACCCACTTCCGGCAGCAACTCGCCCGCCTTGGCGGCCAGGGCAGAGACGAGGAGGGCGAAGCCCAGCAGACCGATGATCGAGGACAGGGTCATCGGCTTCTCCTCCTCGTCGGTGACCCGATCGGCGAAGTCGAACTTCGAGGTATCTGCCTTCGTCCATCTGTTGAACTTATCGGAGACCGCGACCGAAGAGAAGATGAGGAGCAGCCAGAAGGAGTAGAGGACTGTGTCGACGATGAGCACGTAGCCGAAGATGGCCTCCGGCGCCTCCAAGATGTTCTGAACAGCGACCATGTTCGCTGAACCGCCGGTCCATGACGCGTTGAGCGCGCCGAGGGCCTTCCAGGATTCGGGAGCCAGTGCCGAATGCACGATCAGGTAGGCGACGATGAAGCCGATCATGATGCTGGCGGCCGTGACTACGAAGGTCAGCAGCAGCTTCGGTCCGAGGCGGATGATCTGCCGTACATCGCATTTGAACAGCAGGAGCAGGATCATCGCCGGCAGCAACGCGTCCTGCACCCCGTCACCGACGCCGTCGATCGCGTCGTGGTCGAACAAGCCGACCGTGTTGAGCAGGGCCGCCACGATGTAGAGGAAGACGAACCCGGGGACATATTTGAATACTTTGAATTTCCCGCTGCGGTCGGCGACGACGAGAACCGCCGAAATCGCCAGCAGCAGGCTGATGAATAGAAAACCGTCCGTGATCACAAACGACACTCCTTCAGGTGGATTGGACCGCGCCGCGACGCCCCCGGTTCAGTCCACGAGGTGCAGGCGCAGTGTGCGGTGAAGCCATGTGCGGTTGTCGATTGGATCCGGTCCGGTGGGGACCCAGGCAATCTTGGTGGTCGAGGACTCGTCTCAGCTAGAGGTTGGAAGCTCCTGGTACTTCTTCGCTGCGTTGTTCACAGCGACGATGAGCGCCTTCTGGGAGGACCCGTGGTATCTGGCTGTGATCGAATCCGTGAGTCGACCGGTGTCCCTGATGTCTGCGTCGATGAACAGGCTCCTGATGAACTTCCTTGTCAGGGCCAACGTCGCCGAGCAGTCGACATCGAGGACTCGATGTGTCTCCGCCTCGATCTCGAAGGCGATGTAGAACAACCCGTACTGTGCCATGATCGGGTTGTTCGACGGCGCCTTCGCTTCGCCGGTGAGGTAGATCGAGGAGGTCATAGGACATCAACGATACTCGAGGAAGAGCGTGTGACAGTCCACATTCTCGAGTCGTTCGATATCCGGTCTTCTCAGAGGAAGCGGTGGATGGCGTCGCCGGCTTCGCGCATGATCGGCATGACGTCGACGACCCGGTCCGTGTCCTTCTCCCAGTTTGCGAACACGGCGTAGGCGACGCGACGGGTCGGGGTCATCGCGATCCCGGAGTCGGCGCGAATCGTCCCGTTCGTGCCGGTCTTGTTCCATACCCACACGTCACGCTGGTAGTTGTAGTGGGCCAGCGGGTCGAGGTCGAACGCCGAGGCGACCATCGAGGTGTCCGCGCCGGCTCCCAACCAACGGCGGAAGATCTCGTTCGTCGACTCGTCCCAGAACTCGTCTTTCGCATGCCGGGCCATGAGGTTGCTGAACTCGGCCGCGGTGCCCGTCGACAGGGTGCGCGGTGCCTTGGCCGGACGAGGCCAACGGAGGAAGTCGTGGAGTCCGGAGCTGCGATACCCCAGGTCTTCGACCTGGCGGGCGACGTTCTCGAGGCCGATGCGACGGATGAGCACATTGGTCGCGAAGTTGTCGCTGAAGGCTCCGACGAGCACGGCCACGTCGTAGACGCTCAGATCATCCTGCTCCATGAGGTACCAGATGCCGGATTCGTCGACCCGTTCCGAGGGCCGCCGTGACAGGCGCTCGGACAGGTTGAGGCTGCCGTTGACGTGCATCTGCAGGGCCGTGTGCAGGAGGAACACCTTGCCCATGCTGGCGGTGTCGAGCTCGTCGTTCTCGTTGTGGGCGAAGACGCGTTCGCCGCTGTCGATATCGAAGGCCAGGGCGCTGAAGCGCACTCCCGGCAGGCGGTCGAAGTCCACGTCACCCATGTTCACGTCTTCAGTCATTTTGTTCGCATCCTCAATCATCGCGTGTATTCCTCATCTCCATCGAAGTCCCGGAAGCCCTGGAGGCCTTGGAAGTCCTCCAGCATCACAGTCCCCTCACGCTCCGTCCACCCACATTCGCGGTCTGCCCTGGGCCGGAGCCTCGAGCGTGACGGCGACTCCCAGCGGTGTGCTCGGCGCGTCGGGGTCATGCCCGAAGCCCATCTCGCTGACGATCGGAATGCCCGCCTCGCCGAGGTAGTCCATGATCAATGCCTCGACCTCGGCTATCTCCGCGCAGTCCTGCCAGGAGCCCAGCACCACCGCGTCTGCCGAGTCGAACCAGCCGCCGCGGACCAGCTGCACGAGCAGATTGTCGAGACGGTAGAGCTCCTCGTCGACGTCCTCGAGCAGAAGGATCGAAGGTCCGCTGCGCTCACGCAGCTCACGCACCCCGGCCAGCTCCGGACTTCCCATCCCGGCCGCGACCAGACTGAGGTTTCCCCCGCCGAGGCGGCCCTTCGCAGTCCCCGGAACCAACGTTCGCGCGCGGCTGAGCGGGCGAGAATACGCCGCACCGTCCTCCGCGGCCAACCCGAGTTCACCGTCTCCCTCCGGGAACCCGAGTTCACGGCCGCCCCAGGGTTCGAACAGCCAGGTGGCCACCTCGGCGGGGACGACTGTGGAGTTCTTGAACGGATCGTTGCCGACCATCGGGCAGAACAGCGTCGCCACCGACAGGTGGTGGTCCCAGGCCTGGTGCAGGGCGGTGATGTCCGAGGACCCGGTGAGCAGCTTGGGCCGCCCATCCGGCCGCAGTGCGTGCTCGCGCATGAGATCGAAGTCGATGCCGTCCAGGAGGCGCATCGCCCCGAAACCGCCCCGCAGTGCGATGACCGCAGCGGCGTCCGGATCGCACCAGGCATCGATGAGGTCGGCTCGGCGCTGTTCGTCGGTTCCTGCCAGGTATTTCACGCGCGGGTGGCGAGCGCGAATGTTGTCGCCGACGACGACACGCAGCCCCCAGGATTCGAGCTGCGCAATCGCGCGCAGCAGGGACTCCTCATCGGTCGGGCTCGAGGGAGCGATGAGACGGACGCTGTCGCCGGCCTGCAGCGGCACCGTGTCAAGGTACGGACTGACGCTTGCGAGCGCAGTCGCAGCGCCCGAGGTGATTGTGGTGGAGCTATTCATGCGTGACCAGACTCTGACTTCCCAATCGGGGAACTGCGGCGAGGAGTTCCTGCGTGTATGCGTGCTGCGGGTTCGCCAGCACGGTGTCGACGTCACCGTATTCGACGATCTCGCCCTGCTTCATCACGGCCACGGTGTCGGCGATGTTCCACGCCAGTCCGAGGTCGTGGGTGATGATGAGGGCGCTCATGCCCAGGTTCTTCTTCAGGGCCAGGAACAGGGAAAGGATCTCCCCTCGCACCGAGGCGTCGAGGGAGGCGACCGGTTCATCGGCGATGAGCACCTGTGGGTCCAGAGCAAGTGCCCCGGCGATGACGACGCGTTGCCGCTGTCCGCCGGAGAGTTCCTGCGGGATCGATTCGAGATAGTCTGCGGCCGGTGTCAGCTCGGCCGCCTCGAGCGCCCCGATGACCCGGTGGTATTCGTTGTCGGTCAGCTTCTGCACGCGCAGTCCCTCAACCACCGCTTCGTAGACGCTGCGCTTCGGATTGAGTGAACCAGAGGGGTCCTGGAGGATCATCTGCACCTGGCGACGGAATGTGCGCAGGGCCTTCGCCTTCTTCGGCAGCGCCTTGCCCGCGAACTCCATCTGCGAGCCCGGATCCACCTCCTGCAGGCCAAGCAGTGATCTGGCCAGGGTCGTCTTCCCCGACCCTGACTGGCCGACGACGGCGAGGATCTCTGCCTTGTGCAGCGCCAGATTCACGTCGCGCACGGCCCGTTCCCTGCCCTGCCTGGTGTCGAAGGAGACGTTGAGGTTCTTGGCCTCGAGGACCACCTCATCGGTCATCGTGTACGGCTGGGCACGGCGCACCTCGGCGGGCTTGAGGGTGCGCGGATTCATCCGCGATTCGGCGTCACCGATCTGTGGGAACGCACCCGCCAGCTGCTTCGTGTAGTCCTCTTCCGGGTCCAGGCAGACTCGGTCGCTGGGACCGTATTCGACGAGCCTGCCGTGGCGCATGATCGCGAGGTTCTCACACACCGCGGAGAGCACGGCGAGGTCGTGACTGATCATGAGCAGGGAGATTCCGCGTTCGGCCACGAGCTTCGCCAGGCCCACGAGAATCTGCTTCTGCACAATGACGTCGAGGGCGGTGGTCGGTTCGTCGGCGACGATGATGTCGGGTTCGCAGGCCAGGGCCATGGCGATCATGATCCGCTGCTTCTGCCCACCGGAGAGCTCATGCGGATAGGCCACTGCCTTGCTCTTATCGAGATCGACCTCGTCGAGGAGTTCGAACATCCGATCCCGTCGCTTGGCGGGTGTGGTCCAGGTGCCCTTCGCATGATGTTCGAGGGCCTCGATGATCTGCCCGCCGACCTCACGGACCGGGTTGAGCGAGTGCAGGGCGCCTTGGAAGACGATCGAGGCCTGCGCCCAGCGCACCGCTCGGATCTCACCGAAGCTGAGGTCCTGAACGTCTTTCCCGCCGAGGCTGACCTGCCCGTCGATCTTCGCGGACTTGGGCAGCAGACGCAGCACCGACATGATCAGTGTGGACTTGCCCGAACCGGACTCCCCGGCAATGCCGAGAGTGGCTCCGGTGGGCAGGTCGAGGCTGATGTCGCTGACTGCGGGGACGTCGCCCCGGGCCGAGGCCGAGCGGTAGGTGATAGAGACCTTATCGAATCTGAGGTCGGTCATCAGCGACTCCTCAGGGCTGGGTTGATGATGGCTTCGAATGCGCGTCCGACCATAGTGAAGGCGAGCACCACGAGCAGGATCGCGATGCCGGGTGTGAGCACGTACCACCAGTAGCCGGAGGTCGCAGCGGAGATGTCCATCGAGTTCTTCAGAATCGTGCCCCACGACTCCTTGCTCGTATCCCCCAGCCCTAAGAAGGACAGGGTGGATTCGGCGATGATCGCACTGCCGACGGTCAGCGTCGTGTTCGCCAGCACCAGCGGCATCACCGCGGGCAGCATGTGCTTGAACAGAATGTGACGATGTCCGGCGCCGAGGATGCGCGCCCTTTCGATGTAGAGCCGGGACTCCACGCTCAAGGTCTGGGACCGCACGATGCGCGCAGTCGACGCCCACGAGGTGATTCCGATCGCGACGACGATCGTGAAGACGCCGCGTTCGAGGACGGAGGAGAGGACGATCGCCAGCAGCAGTGAGGGCAGGACGATGAAGAAGTCGATGATACGCATGACCACTGCGCCGAAGAGACCAGAGAAGTGGCCCGCTGCCAGCCCCATGACGGTGCCGATGACCATCGACATGACGGTCGCTGCGACGCCGACGAGGATGGATACGCGGGCTCCCCAGAGGATCCGGATCCAGAGTTCGCGGCCCAGGTTATCGGTACCCAACGGGTGGTCGAGGCTCGGCGGGGCGTAGCGGGGCACATCGAGCTGCTTCGTCACATCGAGCATGGAGGCGGGAGCGATGAGTGGGGCGAAGATCGCGATCAGGATGAAGAAGATGAGGAGGATCGCCCCGACCATCGCGGGAATGTCGGAGCGGAACAAGGACCAGTTCTTCTTGACGTTGTTCAGCCGGCGTTCGCGGACGAGTTTCGTCCCGTCGATGACGGAGGCGTTCACCTCGGCAGCGTTCACCTCGGCAGCGTTCGACTCGGAGGCACTTCCTGACGGAGTCGTCGGTAAGGAATTGCTCATCAGGCCCTCCTGACTCGTGGATCGAGGAACCGGTAGACGATGTCTGCCGCCAGGTTCATGAGAATGATGATGGCCGAGAACACGACGAAGGTGCCCTGCAGCAGCGGCAGGTCGGGCCCGCTGATCGCTTCGAATGTGAGCTTACCCAGGCCCGGCCAGGAGAACACGGCTTCGACGGTGACGGCACCGGCGATGAGCCCGCCGATGTGCATGAACACGACGGTGACCGTAGGCAGCAGAGCGTTGGGCACTGCGTGGTTCTTGCGCACTTCGTCCTCGGTCAGGCCCTTGGCGCGTGCTGTGGTCAGGTAGTCCTCGCTCATCTCTTCGATGAGCGAGGCGCGCATGACCATGAGGAACTGCGCGTAGACGACTGCCACCATGGTGATGACGGGCAGGATCAGATGCTTGACGACGTCGATGATGCCGGCGAAGGACCATGGGTCGAGTCCGGGCGTGATCATCCCGCCTGTGGGCAGCCATTGCAGGGTGCCGCCGAAGATCATGAGCAGGATGAGGCCCAGCCAGAAGGTGGGCACCGACCAGAACACGAGCGAGGTCGACGAGGCGATTTTGTCGAAGAGCGAGTTGCGGCGCCAGGCCGAGAGCTGACCCAGCCACAGGCCCAGGCCGATCGCGAGGACCGCGGCCGTGGCTGTGAGCAGAAGTGTCGGTCCCATATATTCGACGATGAGCGAGGCAACCGGTTTGCGGTAGACGTAGCTTTCGCCGAAGTCGCCGGTGAAGATGCCGACCAGGTAGTCCCAGAATTGGACGATCACCGGTTTGTCCAGGCCGTACTGACTGCGCAGCTCGGCGATCTGTGCCGGGCTCATGGGCCGTTCCTTGGCGATCTTGAGCACGGGGTCACCGGGCAGCATGCGGAATGCGAAGAAGCCGAGGACGATGACGAGGATCATCGAGGTCAGGGCACCGCCGAGTTTGCGCAGCAGGTAGCCCAGGAACGACCCGCCCTTCGGCGGTTCGTCCATGTCGCGAGCGACTTGGACGCCTGTGCCACCAGGGTCAGGACCACCCGGCGGGGTGGGGAGGTCATGCGTCGGTGTTGTCACTGGGAAACTCCTGGTCTCGCAGGGGGAAGCGTGTGATGTCGGCGAGCGCCGTGGTTACGACGCTCGCCGACGATGGTTCGCAGGTGGGGACTATTCGCGATCGTCGGACTTCTTGCGACGGCTGATCAGGAAGCCGCCTCCGCCGATGACCACGATGGCTGCCGCGGCGATGGAGATCCAGCCGCCGGCCCCCATGCCGCCGCCCTCACCGGACGTGTCGTCAGCGCTGGCGGGTTCCACCGAGGTGTATCCCCAGTAGCCGACCTGGTTGGCGATGATGCCGCCGTCGGTGGGCTGCTTGGTGAAACCGGTGAACCGGTCCGAGCGGTAGGCCTCGAGCTGATTCGGGTACCACAGCGTCACCGAGGGTGTGTCCTCGTAATGCTGGGCCAGAGCCTTGTGCACGAGGTCGACTCGCTTCTTCTCATCAAGCTCGGTGTGCTGGGCCTTGTAGAGCTTGTCGAAGGCCTTGCTGCAGTACCCGTCCTGGCTTGTCCCGCCGTTGCCGTCGGCGTCGGGGCGCTGGCCACAGGTGTTGAGGCCGAGTTGGTAATCGGGGTCCGGGTTGATCGACCATCCCGAGAAGTACATGTCGTAGTCGCCCTTGGTAGTGCGCTCCGACACGGTGTCAACATCGCTGGCTTCGTTCTTGAGCTTGATGCCGATGTCCTTCATCCACGGTTCGAGGAATTTCGCCGTGTTCTGTTCGACAGTGGCATCTGAGTCGGTGAGGAAACGCAGCTCGAGCTTCTTGCCGTCCTTCTTGCGGATGCCGTCGGAGCCTTCCTTCCAGCCAGCGTCGTCGAGCAGCTTCTTCGCCTTCTCAACGTCGAATCCGGAAACCACCGGATTGTCAGCGGGCAGTGCCCACTTCTCGTAGACCGAGGGGATGAAGCTTGTGGCCGGCTGAGCGTAGTCCTGCATGACCTGTTTGCGCAGAGTGTCAACGTCGATTCCGGCACGGATGGCCTGGCGGACCTTCTTGTCCTTCAGCGCCTTGTTGCCGGTTCCGAACTCGTTGTTCTTCGCATCTGCGACGCCCGGGTTGATGGAGATTCCCTGGAACCGGCGACCGTTGCCGACATTGGTCTCGACGTTGTCGGCGCCTTCGACGGCTTTGAACTGCTCAGGGGTCAGTCCGGTGATGAAGTCGACTTCGCCGGAGCGGATGGCCTGCACCTGAGCATCGGAGTTCGTGTAGTAGCGGTACTGGATCTCATCGATCTTGGGCTCACCGCGCCAGAAGTTCGGGTTGGCCTTGAGCGTGACGGACTTGTTCGCCTCGTAGCTCTCCAGCTGGAACGGTCCCGAGCCCACGGACTTCTTGTCGTTCTTGAACTTGCCGGGCTTGTCGACCTTCGACCAGATGTGTTCCGGCACGACCGGAATCTCCTGGCCGGGGTTGTTCGACTGCGGCTTCTTCAGTGTGATGACCACAGTCTGATCGTCTGGGGTCTCGACCTTGTCGAAGTTCTCGACGAGGCCCCCGTTGGCCACCGCCAGTTCGTCCTTCTTCATCATCTGGTTGTAGGTCCAGGCGACGTCCTTGGCCGTGAGCGGTTCTCCGTCGGACCACTTCATGTCGGGACGCATCTTGTACGTCCAGACCTTGCCCTTGGAGTCGGTGTCCCATTCGGTGGCGAGTCCCTCGGTGACCTGAGCGTCTTCGGCACTGTTGTTCACGAGATTCTCGTACATGTACCGGAACGTGTTCGTCGGCAGCAGGTAGAAGGAGGTGAACGGGTTGAACGAATCGATGAAGCCATCTGTCGCGATCCGCAGAACCTTGGCGCCATCAGCAGCGTCAGTGGCTTCCGTGGTCTCTGCTTGGGCAGGGGATGTGGCAAGAGAGCCGACCAGCGCCATTGCCGCGAGGCCGGCAAGGCCTGTTACCAGCCGCTTGCGCAGCTTGTATTGAGCGAACATCATTGTCCTTTGTCTCGATCTGGAGATTCAGTTATCGGTCGTTGCAGGTGAGAGACTGCTCACACTTCATCTTAAGTTCTCGGGAACTCAATTCGGAGCAAGCGCGCCCTGTCGTTTCGCGCCATTCTCACCCGCTTTCGGCACTTCGGTGATCAACGGCTGAAGCCGGGTCTCCCCTGCCTGGGCGAGGACCTCGGCGAGGCTCTGGCCGCGCCGGATGAGCGAGAATTCAACGCCTTGTTCACTGCCCCCGTCGCTGTCCCTCTCGCCGAGGTGGCTGTGGACGTCCCCGTCGCCCGTGCTTGCGCCCACCCGGTACCCGAATACCGGCACCTGCGGCAGCAGGTTGTAGGAGAACGGGTTGGAGAAGTAGTAGGCACCGGTGTCGGGCACGGCCACGATGTCACCGGCGTCGAGGCGCGGCAGCATGCGCTCGCGGGCCAGCAGGTCACCGGCAAAGCAGGCGGGGCCTGCGACATCGGTGGGGACCGCCTCGGCGGATTTGGGATTGCCGTCCGGGGTGAAGGGGAGGACACGCAGCGGCCAGTCGGCGGGGGCATAGGCCGTGCGGGTGGCGACCTGGACGCCGGCGTGGGTCATCGCGATGTGCCGGCCACCAGTGGTCTTCGCGTATTCGACGTGAGTGAGGATGGTGCCGGCCTTGGCCAGCAGTGCACGCCCGAATTCGGTGATGATGTCGAAGTCGAACAGGTCCGGAACCTGCTCCTCGAGCACGGCTCGGTATTCGGCGAATGTCGGCGTGATGTCCTCGCCGGCGAAGTTCACGGGCAACCCCCCGCCGATGTCGATGCGGGTGATCTGACGCTCCCGTCCGTGGACCTGGGCGGCGCGAGCGTTGACCTCCTTCGCCAACTCGACGACGACGTCGATGCCTGCCGCCGCCTGGTCGAGGCCGATGCCCTGAGAGCCCGAGTGGACGTGGATCTGGGTGAGCCAGGGACGTGCCAGGTAGGCCTCGATGAGTGCTTCGCGGGCGCCCGGGTCGGCCAGTCCGATGCCGAACTTCGAGGTCTGTGTGGCGGTGGACAGGGCACCGATTGTGCCCGTGCCCAACTGCGGATTGATCCGGACCCCTACCCTCGCCAAGGTGGCGACGGAGTCGGACGCCTGCGCCGAGGTGGCCTGCCCATCGAAGATCGCGTCGAGTCGCTCGAGTTCTTCGAAATTGTCGATGTTCATCGACACACCGAGTGAGACGGCGCGCTTGAGCTCGGTCATCGTCTTCGCCGGGGAGTCGAAGACGATGGTCTCCGGCGTGAAGCCTGCGGCCAGTGCGAGTTCGAGTTCACCTGGACTGGCGACTTCACAGCCCGCACCCGCCTCCACATAGAAACGCAGAAGGGGCTGGAGCGGCACGGCCTTGCAGGCCACCGCGTGGAGGATCTCGGACCGGCCGGCGAACACAGAGGACAGACGCCGGTATGCCGTTTCGATCTGGTCGAGGTCGATGAGCCCGATCACCGGAGTCGCATCGTCAAGCTGCGGGACGCGGCCTTCCGTGCTGTTCGCGATTGCCTTGATCGCTCGATTACGGATGATCTGAACCGATGGCCCCGACTGGTTGCTGTGCATGCTGTCCTTCGTTCGTGGTGTGCTGTCACCATAGAACGTGAGGACCAGGACGAACGGACAATAATCTGCCAAACTTCGGTGTTACCTCTTGTGAGAAGCGCACAGTGCTGGAAGCCTCTACATCGAATCAGCGTCGGAACTGCTCCGCGTCAGCCCTGCTCCCGGTCGAAGACGAGCACCGCGAGCTCCAGCCACAGCCGTCCGGCACGCTCTGCCGTCGACAGCCCTGTGATCTCCTCGATCCGGTTGAGACGATGCCGCAGGGAATTCGTGTGCACATGCAGACGACGGGATGCCTCGGCGGAATTGCCGACGGTCGCGAAGTACACACGCAGGGTCTCGAGCAGCTGCCCTTGATGCCTCGCATCGTGGGCGGCCAGCAGCCGCGCAGGCTCGGTGATGCGAGGCCCCACCGAGAGCAGGGCGTCGGCGGCTTCGAGCCCGACAAGTTCAGCGGCGACGTCCGCGGCTGTCGCCCCGCGCACCAGATCCGTCTCCGAGACAGAAGCAGAACCCTCGAGGGTGGAGTTGTCGCTCTTGGTCCCTGCAGCCAGCAGCGCGTCGACGACGTACACGGCTTCGGTCCATGACCGGTGCACATAGTCGAGGCGCTCAACCGAGGCGCCCACTCCGAAGTGAAGCGGCTCGGTCTGAGACAGGGACCGGCGCAGGGCCGAGACGACGTGCTCCTTGATCTCGACTGCCGTCATGCCAGCGCTCATGTGCACGAGTACGGCCAGGTGTCCGTCGGTTCCGACGTGTGCGAGCACGGCATCGGCGAAGGCGGCCCGCAGATGAAATCTCAGCACGGGCTCCTTCTCAGGTGCCACCTCGGCGAAGGCCAGGGTTGCATAATGCCCGGAGAAGGGCAGAGCGAGCAGGGTCGCGGCCGGCCCCAAGTCCGGTGATCCGCCGAGGATCGTGGCGAGGGCCTCCCGACGGATCCGCTTCTCGAATGGGGAGCGTCGCAGGGTCCGCAGCATCACGGGGATCGCCGCGCGGGCAGCGTCACGCAGGACCTCGCGCAGCGACGCGGGATCCACCGCATCCGGGTAGGCGGCCCAGATCGTACCGAGCAGCTCGCCCTCGCTGCGCAGCGCGATCACCGAACGGGCAGGAGTGGCCCCCGCGGCTGGCCTCTCGACGACATCGGTCGAACGGCGCACCACGTCGAGGAACCCGGACTCCTCAAGCTCGGCGATGCGCCACTCGGGGATTGCACCGGAAAGGATCGTCTCGCGTCGAATGTCATCGATCTCATCGCCGAGATTGGAGTGCGCAAGCACTCGTGAGGCCGGGTCTTCGATCGTGATCGACGCCCCCGTCAGCTCCGCAATGACCGCGGCCAGGGCGCTGAGATCATCGACGTCGGGCCAGGCCAGAGCACTGGAGGCACCTTCGTTGAGCTGCCGCAGGTGCACCAGCACCTCGGACCAGGTCACGCCCGTGGACCGTTCCAGCAGAATCGGCGAGGTTGTTGTGTCTGTCCGCTCGCCGAGGTGGATGTGAGTTCCAGGTGGCACGATGAGTACCGCGGCTCCATGCAATCGTGCGCGGATCGCGTTGAGTCCGGCCGCACCGTCCACGGCTTCGGTGACGAGGATGACGGCTCCTCCCAGACCGGCTTCCGAGGTCCGAAGATCGAGGTCGAACTCGATCCGAGTCACCTCGACGTCGGTTTCGGCTTGAGTCAGGGGAAGCAGAAAGCCCGCAGTCTCACGCAACAGGCGGGAGACGCGCAGGGCATTCGTTTCACTCATGTACCCACTGTAGTCAACAGTGCACCCGCACACGGCGTGACCCGAGCAGCTGTCGAATCTGTGACCCGACCATCTGCTGAATCTGCTCGGGCTTCAGACATTCCGCAGTTCGACGGGGATCGATCGCCACCACCAGCCGCTCGTCGGATCGTTTTCGCCGTGCCTGTTCAGGTACGTCTCCAGCTTCTGTCTCGTGTCATGGTTTCCGTACTGCACTTCGATGATCGCGCCTGAACACCGGCTGGTCGCAGATGCGTAGGAATCATCGAAGATGGGAAAGTCTGCGACCGCGTCCTCGACGACGCTTTGGGCGGGGACCTCTTCACAGCCGGCGTGTGAGGGCACGTTGTCGTAGAGGACATCTTGTCCGAGGTCGGACCGGATGAAGAGGACTGCGCCGAAGACCAGCACAAGGCAACCGGCGCCTGCGGAGATGAGGCCCCACAGCACCGTTCGGTGTTTCCTGCTCGCCATCATCTTTGTCATTCCGGTACGTAGAATTTGTACTGGATGGCGCGGACGACGACCTGTGCCAGATTCTTCGCACCCAACTTGATGCGCAGGTTCCTGGCGTGGGACTTCACCGTGTAGATGGTGAGGACCTGTTGCTCCGCGATCTCCGCATAGTCCAGACCCTCACAGATCTGTGTGAGCAGGAGCTTCTCGCTCCGAGTCAGCTCGGGCACCGCGTCATGAACGTCCGTGGTGATATCACCGCTGATCATGATGTCCTCTGCCAAGGAACGCAGCAGGGCTGGGGACTCCCCCGCAGCTGCTGACCGGGCGACGCCGACGAGCTCGACATCGGTCGCGGACTTATTCACCGCCGCTATCGCCCCGGCCTCGAGTGCACGTGTGATGCCCGGCCCGGGCGAGACCGTAGTGAGCAGAACGATCCGAGCTTCTGGGTCGAGCGACCTGATCTCCTTGGTCGCATCGACTCCGCTCATCCCGGGATGCATGTTGACGTCCATGAGGACAAGGTCCGGACGATGACGGTCGAATGCTTCGACAGCGTCGTCACCGGAGTGCTGAGGTTCGAGAACTGTGAACCCGCCGTCATCGACGAGCGCTGCCGCCACTGCTCTCGTCGTCCACGAATCGTCGTCGACGATGAGCACGGTGATGAGCTCGTCTGCCGGTGGGTCGTCGACCTCCGGGACCCCCGATTCGCTCATGTTCTCTCGCTCGTCGCCGTCGGTTGAGCACGGTGGGCGTTCGTTTCGCGAGGCGGTGTGGATGGCGACGCCGAGGTGAAATCGTCGCGCGCGCAGACCGCGTCGACCTCGTCGCCATCGGCCGAGGCGTTGAATCTCAGTGGCTGGGTGACTTCGACGACGACGCGTCCCTGATGATCGGACCCTGTCGTGCAGGTTCCGCCCAGTGCATGAGCGCGACGACTGAGAGAACGGGGCGAGTGTGACAGCAATGCCGCCGCCTCATTCTCGGTGCGGAAACGCAGAACGGCCGCCTCAGTGTCACCACGTTCCCCGGTCACGTCACGCTCAACTGAAACGGTCAGACTCGACTTGGTCTCAGGCAGGGCGTGCCTGATGACGTTCGTCGCCAGCTCGCGCATGATCGCGGTGAAGTGTGCTCCCAGAACCGGGGAGGCGTATCGGGGCAAGTTGCCGACGTTGAGCGTCAGCGCCACGCCTCCGGCTGCGCATCCGTTCTCAATGGCAGCGGCCAGCGCCTTCGCCTCTGCCTGCAGGCGGACCCTGGGGCGTCGATCATCTCCGTCGCTGAGTTGAGCGACGAGACGACGCAGACGCTTCGACGCTTCCGCGTTGACAAGGGAGAGCTCCGCGAGCTGCCGATTGGCGTCGAGATCCTGCGACCCCCTAGCCAGGGCTTTGATGATCGCGCCCTCTGTTGCGAGTGAATTCGAGATCGTGTCGTGCATGTCGCTGGTGAACCGTGCACGCAAGGAATCCACCGCCTGCTGGTGCTCCACGGCGGCGCGCTCCCGGCGACCGATCTCGCGTTGGATCCTCAGCTCGACGAGGCCTGCGGCCAAACCGAGCAGGGAATAGGTGAGCCAGCCGAATCCGAGATCGACGAATCCCTCAATCCCACCGTCGTAGGCTCCCAGCTCGGTGCAGGTGATGAGATAAATGACCAGCCCCGCTGTGCCGATGGCAGAACCGACCCATCGCCGGTGGCTGAGCAGCACTGCCGTGGCGAAGATGAGCGCCTCGGGGAACATGTTCTCCAGGTCGGGATAGGCCACGACGAACACGAGACTCAGCCCGGTCGAGACGAACACCGTCGCCAAGGGGAGGAATGGGGAGATGATGATCAGAGCATAGGCGCAGATGAGAAGGGTCATGTAGCGGGGTTCAGCGATTTCGAATGACCCCGGAATCAGCACTGTCAGCCCCAAGATGAGGGCGAGAAGTCGGATCGGGAAGTCCACGAAGCGCGGCCCACGGAGTAATTGCCACAATCGGGCGGTTCCGCTCCTGTTGCCGTCGTCTAACGCTGATGTCATGGAGCCTATTGTGCTATACCTGCAATCCTGCCGCCTTCGAAGAATCTCATACTTACGTGCGATGTCCTTTCACTGTGAACGCGATAGCGTTGTAAATGCACTCCCCACAGCATGCCCCTCGTGAATGACCCGGACCATCCCCGATGGAGCTGGTGACATCACCATATTCCCCAGAGAACTGATGTCACCGGTCCATCCCCCGTGGAACTGGCCCTGTTCGGGCTATATAGACGCACAGCTCGTTGATGCCGATGAGGAAGACTCCGGAGCCGAGCAGAACGGCCCCTGGCACTGTTATGGCGGTGAACAGCAGGATGATTCCAGCAATGAAGAGCGGGTAGCTCAAGCCGGTGAGAAGCAAGGAACGGCGAGCCTCCTCGCGCACCTCACTCACCTCGCGTCTTGTGCTGATCGACTCCGATGTTTGTCCCTGTGGACAAGATTGCGCTCCTGACATTTTTGGTCCACATCCTTCTGCCTCAGAGATGGGCACCGAACTTTTTCGAGGCCACGACAGTTGAACGGCGGCGTATCGACCTCACAACAGGTCGACACGCCGCCATCACAACTCACAGACGTGACCCCGACAGGCGGGGCCGTCCTCGCATCAGCCGACCGAAGCGGCGATTGCCTCGTCGATGACGTCGAAGGCGTCGTTCAGCAGTTCATCGGAGATCGTCAGCGGGGGCAGGAAGCGCAGGATATTGCCGAAGGTTCCCGTGGTGAGCACGAGGACCCCGTTCTTTGCACAGTGGTCGGCGATCTTCTTGACCAGGTCAGGGTTCGGGTCGATCGAGTCGTGCTGAACGAACTCGGCAGCGATCATGGCGCCGCGGCCGCGAACGTCGCCGACCTCCGGGTACTTGCCCTGCAGCTTGGTGAGACGATCGGTGACGATCTCACCGATGTGGGCTGCGTTGTCGACCAGACCGTCTTCCTCATAGGAGGCGATGGCGCCGAGTGCCGCCGCACAGGCAACTGGGTTGCCGCCGTAGGTACCGCCGAGGCGACCCGGTCCGACCGAGTCCATGATCTCTGCGCGACCGGTCACGGCCGAGAGAGGCAGACCGCCGGCGATGCCCTTGGCAGTGGTGATGAGGTCGGGGACGATGCCTTCCCATTCGGAGGCGAACATCTTGCCGGTACGAGCGAAGCCAGCCTGGACTTCGTCAGCAACGAAGACGATGCCCTTCTCCTTGGCGAATTCTGTCAGCGCGGGCAGGAAGCCCTCTGCTGGAACGATGAAGCCGCCCTCACCCTGGATGGGTTCGATGACGATCGCGGCGACGTGCTCGGCGCCGATCTGCTTCTCGATCATGGTGATGACGCGTTTGGCCGCATCCTCGCCGCTGACCTTGGTACCGGCCGCATCGTTGTCGCGGAACGGGTAGGACATGGGGGCGCGGTAGACTTCGCCGGCGAAGGGGCCGAACCCAGCCTTGTAGGGGCTGGCCTTCGCAGTCATCGACATGGTCAGGTTGGTGCGGCCATGGTAGGCGTGGTCGAAGACGACGACAGCGTCGCGACCGGTGTGGACACGGGCGATCTTGACAGCATTCTCGACAGCCTCGGCGCCGGAGTTGAGCAGGATTGAGCGCTTCTCGTGATCACCCGGGGTCAGACGGTTGAGTGCCTCGGCGACCTCGACGTAGCCCTCATACGGGTTGACCATGAAGCAGGTGTGGGTGAAGGACTCGAGCTGCTCGGCGGCGGCCTTGACGACCCGAGGATTCGAGTTTCCTGCGGTCGTCACGGCGATACCGGCTCCGAGGTCGATGATCTGGTTGCCATCGACGTCCTTGAGGATTCCACCGCCGGCGGCCACCACATAGGCGGGCAGGCTGGAACCGACTCCAGGGGCCACTGCCGATTTGCGGCGAGCCTCGAGTTCACGGGACTTCGGCCCGGGGATCTCGGTCACGATCTTACGTTCCTGCGGCAGAGCTTCTCCGCCAGTTTCCAAAGCTGTCATAACGGGAACAATAGAGCCTCACGACGGTACTTGTCACTTACCGTCCGCAGGCTGAACAGATCGCGTCCATCACAGAAGCAGGCAATGCGAAATTCGTTGCTCTCAGTGCTGCTCAGAAAGCGTGCCAAATGCGCTCACGGACCGTTTCATACCGCCGCAGAGGACCACCGTGGGGGGATCGACTGCGATTTCATGTGGACCCACCCACGGTTTCAGCTGAGGGAAAAACTCAGCGCTTCTGATTCCGCATGTCGACGTCTTTGTTGCGACTCGGCAGGTCGATGTCGTGTTCACGCACGGTCGCGACGATCGTCTCCTGGGCGCCGGCCACGGGGGGCGAATCATCGCCGAGGTCGAAGCTCAGCGGCGCCTCGACGGACAGGTTACGTTTGATCACGGCCAGCCCGATCGGACCCAGCTCCCAATGCAGAGCAACCGAGGTCAGCTGACCCACGGAACGCTCGGCTCCGCGAACCTCAGCGAGCACCTCGGTGCCGGCCTCGGGCTGAATGTGCCCGGATCCGTCGAGATGGACGAAGACGAGACGCCGAGGCGGCTGGCCCAGGTTGTGCACGCGCGCCACGGCCTCCTGGCCGCGGTAGCAGCCCTTGGCCAAGTGCACCGAGGTACGCAGCAGATCGAGTTCGCCGACGAGCGATTTGTGATCGACTTCGTTCACACCGGGGCGCCAGGCGGCAATCCGCAGGGCCTCCCAGGCGTCGTAGCCAGCCATCGTGAAATTGTTCGCCGAGGTGGCCTGCAGGTCCGTTCGCGCAATGATGCCGATGACGAACTGGGTCTCGAGCCCGGGGTGATCCTCCCCTGCCACCTCGAGGCCGAGATCGACCTGCGCGTACGATGCCGAGCCTGTGCCGATGTGCGGCCAGGGGTCGGTCCACAGCTGGGTCACGGGCAGGCTGTCCGGCAGAGTGACGATGGCGCCGAGGCATTGGAATTCGTCGCTGACGTCCTCGATCGTCACGCGCATCATGAAGACCATCTTGCGCAGGAATTCGAGGGTTTCGTCGGTGCGCAGTTCGCTGATCGCCCACAGAGTCTCACCGTCGTCGACGAGCTTCAGCCAGCCTTCGATGCGACCGTTCGGGTCCAGGACCAGGGTCTCTGTGCCGACGCCCGGAGCGAGAGTGTCGAGTTTCTGTGTGGTGATGGAGTTCAACCAGGTGAGGCGATCTGCTCCGCTCAGACGCAGGATGCGCAGATGAGGCAGGTCGACGATCGCACCCTTCTCCAATAGTGCGCGCTGCTCGCGCAGCGGTGAACCGTAGTGCAGCGGCGTGTGCTGCAGTACGCCTTCACCGACGACCGCGGTGGAACTCAGCGGACGGCTCAGTGATGAGGGGCGGGCCTGTGTGGCTTCCGCCTCAGGCAGGTTTGCATCCGCCTCAGACGCTTTGGCTGCGTCGTCGGGAACCTGGGAGGCAGAATTCTCGGAATCGGGGTCGATCATGTCAGGCGATCTTCTTCAGTCGGGCCGAGGAGTGCGTGGCGAGTTCGTGACCCAGTGCGGCCATGTCCCAGGCCCACATGAGCTCCCCGCCGACGAGGCCGTACATGCGGGTCGAGGCCGTGTATTCCTTCGCAGTCTTGGTCCGGGCGACGACATCGGTGGAGAGGTCGATGCGTGGTCCCTTGACGTGGCCTGCGTAGAGTTCCATCACTCCGTGCGGGTGGACGATCTCGGCTTCGATCTCGAATCCGTCGTCGTTCGTGCGCAGGGTCTCCACGGCAGCGGCCGTGGTGAAATGCGGGTCCTCGGTCGGAATGAGCATTCCGGGGCCCACGTCGCCGGCATCGCGCGGGCGCACCAGCTGCCAGATCCCTGTCTCCAGGGTCAGCGTCGACTCCAGTTCGCCGTCCTCACTCAGCAGCCACGCATGCGCGGTGTACTGCAGGAACGGAGTTCCGGGGTGGGCGGTGAAATCGACGCGCTGCCCGAACTGCTTCTCGGGGGTGTCCGCGTAGCCGACGACTCCGACGCCTTCCCACGAACCGATGAGCCAAGACAGGGGAACGAGCTCGGGGTGAACCGAGGAATCAAGTTCGATCATTGAGTTCAGCGATTGTCTTTGAACAGCGCCGTGACAACCTTGACTCCGACGCCCAGGGCGCCGAGTGCGGCAATGCCGACGAGACTGGTGAAGACGATTTCGAGAGCGACAAGGTTTTCCATGCTCCCAGTCTACATTTCCTGACAGCGGAGTGTGCACCCAGGCCAAGACCTCAGCCCGAGGTCGGCCCGGCTTCCGCTCAAGGTCAGACCGAGGTCACAGAGCGATGCGTTCCAGGGAGTAGACGACGACGCCGCCGAGGGCGATGGGGGTGGCGCCGAGAGCGAGCTGCACGGCGAAGCTGCGGGCCTTCTCCACGTTCTTCTTCAACTCGATGTTCTGCGAGACTTCAAGGCTCACGGCCTGGTACTGGCTGTGGGCGATGAGCCCGAGCATGCGGTCGACTCCGGCCACCAGCAGCCCCATGATCGCGCCGAGGATCAGCGACACGGGCCAGCTGAGAGAGCCGGTGAAGATGAGGACGGAGAGGATCCCAGCGACCGCGGTCGACATCGCAATCGCCAGCGGAGATGTGTAGATCGCCGGCCAGGGCAGAGCTGTCATACAACCGGCGACGATGAGTGAGACGAGTCCCACCACGATCGACTCTTTCTCACCGGGTACGGTGATCGCCGCTACCCAGGTACTCGCGGACAGGGCGATGACCACGCCCGCGACCTGCGCCGAGACGTTGGCCACGGCGTCCGAGGCACCCATGCCTCGAGTGAGGTTCTGCACGAAGGTCCACAGCAGTCCGAGGCCCGCCAGAACTGGAAGCCAGTCCAGATAGGGTGCGGTGCTGTCGCGGAATGCCGCGAGCAGTCCGGCCACACCGAAGAGGAACAGCATGATCGAGGTCGCACGGGGCTGCGGAGAGTCCGTCAGCCGGGGCCAGCCGTAGGCGACGCCGAAGACGATGAGCCCCGTCGCCAGCAGAAACAAGGTGTAGCCCCAGTACACGGAGGCACTGAGGGCCAGGGCCAGTACCAGGGCAACAGCTACTCGAATCCATCTGATCACAGCACTATCGTGCCTTACTCGGCCGCGGCGACGCGATTTGGGCCAGTATCAGCGATCCCCCATGAGGCCCGGGCCGCCCGCGAGAGGCCGCCTACGCGGGCATCGACCTGAGTCACGGCCGGGCCTGGTCACGCCCACCGGCCAGGCCTACGCTGACCGAATCTGCACAACTGAAACTGCTCAACCGAATCGTTCAACCCCTTGGCCCAAACGGAGGACAGCATGACAACGATGAAACCGGCCTCATCCGGCGACCACTATCTCTTCGACAACGGATCGGACCTGGGAGCGCAGCAGCTCAACTCACTGTCCGCGCTCTTCGACGCACACACGCGTTCGGTCCTGAATTCCCTACCGCTGTCGGCCTCTCCACGGTCGCTGGAGATCGGAGCGGGGAATGGATCCGTGGCCAGGATGATCGCCGAGCACTCCGACGGTCAGGTGTTGGCAATCGACCTCGACACGACACACCTGCCGAAGACTCCCGGAGTCGAGCCGCGTCGACACGACATCCGCGAAGGAGTCCCTGCCGGCCCCTTCGACCTCATCCACGCGCGAATCGTCCTGACTCACTTGACCGCGCGAGAAGAGATATTCGCGTCACTCGTCGATGGGCTGGCACCGGGAGGCTGGCTCGTCCTTGCGGATGTGGGCCTCGCCGAGGAACTCCTCGTGGCCCCAGAGGAATCCGATCATGAAGTCTGGCGCAACTATAACGACGCTGCGTATCGGCAGGTCGGACCGGCCGCCGGGCACGACTACTCGTGGGCAGACCGCACCGAAGCAGCCATGTTCGCTGCCGGACTCAGCGATGTCGTCGCCGAACATGTCGTCCCTCTTGCCCGCGGCGGAGGTCCCTGGGCGATGTATCAATCAAATCTGAGCAGGCAGGCGGAGGTGCCGCTGTTGGCCACTGGGCTGAGTATGGAAGACATGGAGCGGTACCGCACCATGCTGACGGAGCCCGAATTCCGTGCACGCATCTTCTCACTGACCTACACGGCAGGGCGCAAGCCAGCCGCCTGAACGGATACGCAGCCCCTCACCTCCGTGACCCAGCTCCCTCCGCCCGACAGCCTCGGTATACTTTCCCCAGGCCGCACCTTCAGCGGCCGCGCCGAATCCGAGGAGGTGGATGAAGCACATGCGAATCCTGCACATCTGCCCCGCGTCCCCGCACGACCCCCTCCTGGCCCCGGAATCTCTGCAGTACCTCGGCCATCAGGTTCAACGCCTCAGCATCGATCAGCTGCGCCGGACTGACACCGAGTCGATCACTGCCGACGTCATCGTCGCCGATGCCTGCTTCGACCTGTCCCTGGCACCTGCCATCGCCGAGGTGGTGGCCCGGGCCCGTATCGACGCCCCGATCATCGTCGTGCTCAGCGAAGGCGGACTGGCCACCGCCTCGGCGAAATGGAACGTGTCTGACATCGTCCTCACCACTGCCGGCCCCGCCGAGGTGGAGGCCCGCCTGCGTCTGGCACGTGATCATCACGCAACGCAGGTGCCACACGGTGTCACATCGCGGGAAGCCGGGCCCGGTGGGTCCGCGTCGACAACGGGAACCGGCGGATCACGGTCCGAGAGAACGTCGTGGAAAACCAGCGGCCCGTGGACGAGCGAGGGCGAACCCATGATCGTCGTCAGCGGGGCCCTGCGCATCGACGAAACCGCCTTCACCGCACACCTGGGCCCGCGCAGCCTCGACCTGACCTACCGCGAATTCGCCCTGCTGAAATTCTTCGCAATGCACCCCGAACGTGTCTTCACCCGCGACGAGCTCCTGCTCGCGGTCTGGGGCGATGACTACTACGGCGGTACCCGCACCGTCGATGTGCATGTCCGCCGCCTGCGTGCGAAACTCGGCAAAGACTTCGAAAACGCCATCCACACCGTCCGCTACGTCGGCTATCGCTTCAGCCCCGATTCCGCGGCCGCGCACGGTGATGGGGCAGAGTCTGACACCGGCCAGAAGTCCGACACCGGCCAGGAGGCCGACGCTGACCAGGAGTCGGAGCACGAGCAGCCAGAAGCAGAGTCGAACGAGGAGGACGTGAAGGTATGAGAATCGAAGCCAGCGGAGCCGTGACCGAAACCCCGATCGCCCCCCTCGCCGAGGCGGAGCTGGCCTTCCTCGACCGCGTGAGCGCAGCCGATGGGTCCGCTGAGATCTCCGGCGGACTCCTGTCCATCGCCACCGGCGAGGACGAAGCACATTCGGCGCAGACGGCCTCGAGCGTATGGCGGATCTATGACGAGGATGAGACTCTCATCGGCTTCGGCATCCGCGCCCTCCAGGGGGACCGACATGCAGCCGAGTTCCTCATCGCCCCCGAACACCGCGGCCACGGCCTGGGCGGGGTATTGCTGTCGACGATCCTTGACGAAGAACCCACCTCCTGGTGCTGGTCGCACGGTGACCACCCCGCCGCACAGGCACTGGCGAAGAAGCATGGACTCGGGCGCGAGCGGGTGCTCTATCAGATGCGCACCGACACCGGTCTTCGCCTCGAAGACCTGCCGCAGACCTCTGCCCCCGACGGCGTCACCATCCGCTCCTTCGCCCCCGGCGATGAGGAAGGCTGGCGGCGAGTCAACAATGCGGCCTTCGACTGGCACCCCGAGCAGGGCTCGCAGACACCGGAGGACTTCGCTGAGATCATCCAGGAATCCGCCTTCGACCCGGATTCTGTGGTCCTCGCGATCCGCGATGATCGGGTCATCGGATTCCACCAGACCAAGCTCACGGACTTCGACGATGAGGGCCGCCTCGGCGAGGTCTATGTGGTCGGTGTCGACCCGAGCATCCATGCCAAGGGCGTGGGCAAGGCGCTGACGATCGAGGGAATGCGCAGGATGGTCGCCGCCGGCGCGAACGTGATCGAACTCTACGTCGAGTCCGATAATGCACCGGCGCTAGGCTTGTACGAGCGGCTGGGATTCCATGTCGCGGTGGCGCACGTGTCCTATGCGCCGGCTTCCTCGACCGAACGCAATCAGGAGTAACGATGTACGACATCACTGCAGCCGGAGCGGAGCTGGGTCTGCCGGAGCCAGAGGATCGATTCCTCGACCGGGAGCTGAGCTGGCTGGCGTTCAACGAGCGTGTCCTCGACCTCGCCTCCGACCCTGATATGCCGCTGCTGGAGCGGGTCCGATTCCTCTCTATCTTCGCGACCAACCTCGACGAGTTCTTCATGGTCCGCGTCGCCGGTCTCAAACGCCGCATCAACACCGGACTGGCCGTGCCCAGCGTCACCGGCCGGATGCCGCTTCAGGTCATGCATGCGATCGGGATCCGCGCCCACGACCTCATGACCCGCCACGCGGCCCTGCTCAAGGACGACATCGGCCCCCGCCTCGATGCGGAGTCGATCACGAAGGTCCAGGTGGACGAGCTCACCGAGAATGAACGCGCCCGCGTCGACGAGTTCTTCGCCGGACACGTCTTCCCCGTCCTCACCCCGCTCGCAGTGGACCCGGCCCACCCGTTCCCCTACATCTCTGGACTCTCGCTCAATCTCGGCGTCCTGCTGCGCTACCAGGACTCCGGCAAGGAACTCTTCGCCCGGGTCAAGGTGCCGCCGCGTCTGCCCCGGTTCTTCAACGTCGCAGCCAATTCCGATCGTCCCGTCGGTCGCGATGTGCCCGCCCGCTTCGTCGCGCTCGAGGACATCATCGCCGAACACCTAGGCACGCTCTTCGAGGGCATGGAGATCATCCATCACTCGACCTTCCGCGTCACCCGCAATGAGGACGTCGAGGTCGAAGAGGACGATGCGGAGAACCTCCTCAAAGCCCTGGAGAAGGAGCTTCTGCGGCGTCGCTTCGGACCAGCCGTCCGCTTGGAGATCACGGAGAACATCCACCCCCGGGTCCGCGAGATGCTCAAGGACGAACTCGGCATCGACGAGCCTGAGATCTACCACCTGCCCACCCCGCTCGACCTCTCCGGAATGTCCGATATCGCCGACGTCCCGCGCGATGACCTGCACTTCCGCAAGATGGTCCCGCAGATGAACAAGGACCTGTCGCTGCGTGAGTCCAGCGATCAGGTCGACGTCTTCGCGGCCGTGGGCAACCGTGACATCCTGCTCCACCACCCCTACGATTCGTTCTCGACGAGCGTGCAGGCCTTCCTCGAGCAGGCGGCGGCGGACAAGAACGTGCTCGCCATCAAACAGACCCTCTACCGCACCTCCGGGGACTCCCCGATCATCGATGCCCTCGTCGACGCTGCGCAGGCAGGCATCCAGGTGCTCGCGGTCGTGGAGATCAAGGCCCGCTTCGACGAGGAGGCCAACATCACGTGGGCGCGCAAGCTCGAACGCGCCGGTGTCCACGTCGTCTACGGAATCGTCGGACTCAAGACTCACGCGAAGCTTTCCCTGGTCGTGCGTCAGGAGGCCGAGGGTCTGACACGCTATTGCCACGTCGGCACCGGCAACTACCACCCGAAGACCGCGCGCGGTTACGAGGACTTCGGGCTGCTGACCAAGGACAAGAACGTCGCCGATGACCTGACGAAGCTGTTCAACCAGCTCTCCGGCTATGCGCCCCGTGCCGAGTACTCGCGCCTGCTCGTCGCCCCCACCCGGGTCCGTTCGGGGCTGATGGACCTCATCAGCAAGGAGATCGACATCGCCGAGGCGGGCGGTGCCGGCATGATCCGAATCAAGGTCAACTCCATCGTCGACGAGGCGATCATCGATGCCCTCTACATGGCCTCCAAAGCAGGAGTTCACGTCGAGGTCTTCGTCCGCGGCATCTGCGCTCTGCGTCCAGGAATTCCCGGATTGAGTGAGAACATCACCGTCCGGTCCGTACTGGGCCGATTCCTGGAACATTCGAGGGCGTTCGTCTTCGGCAACGGCGGCGATCCCATCGTCTACATCGGGTCAGCGGACATGATGCACCGCAACCTCGACCGTCGCGTCGAAACCCTCGTCGAGCTCATCGCTCCGAACCACAAGGCCGAGGTCATCGAACTCTTCGACCTCGCCTTCGCCGACACCACCTCGGCGTTCGACCTTGCCGGGAACGGCAAGTGGACGCGCAGCACCCACGACGATCAGGGCAAGCGTCTCACCGAATACCAGACGGAGCTCATCCGCCGTCATCGCAAGCGTCGACAGATCGGGGAAGAGGAGTGAGCCCGAAATCGGTCGGTTCCGCGCAGGCGTCTTCACGCGTCACCGCCGATGTCCTCGCCGCTGGTGCTCTGTGCTGGCGCACGGGCGGCGAAGGGCTCGAGGTCGCACTCATCCACCGTCCCCGCTACAACGACTGGTCGTGGCCCAAGGGCAAGGTGGAGTCCGGCGAGACCCTTCCCGAGACTGCAATCCGCGAGGTCAAGGAGGAGACGGGACTCGACATCTGCCTCGGCGTGCCCCTGCCGACCGCCGAATACATGGTCGGCGGGAAGAA
This sequence comes from Brevibacterium sp. FME37, assembly GCF_014897485.1. NCBI lineage: Bacteria > Bacillati > Actinomycetota > Actinomycetes > Micrococcales > Brevibacteriaceae > Brevibacterium > Brevibacterium sp. FME37. Next base: position 195,498 of record NZ_JABUYE010000004.1, on the reverse strand, counting down.
CCTGAAGAAGGTCTTCTACTGGTCAGCTCAGATCAAGGGCGAGCACACCTTCGCACCAGTGAACAAACGCGAGGTCGACGAAGTCAGATGGTTTCCCGTCGCTGAGGCGCGGACGAAACTGACCTCCTATGCCGATCGCGACCAGCTCGACGCGCTGGAGAAGTTCGATTCGACCGACGCTCTGCGCGCCTGGCCGCTGATCCTCGTCCGCCACGGGAAGGCCTTTCCCCGAGCGAAATGGCACGAGACCGAGCATGTGCGTCCACTGCTGGCCTTGGGCACCCGCCAGGCCATGGCGCTGACCGGGCTGCTCTCGGCGTGGGGGGCGAAGAAACTGATCTCGAGCCCCTGGAAGCGCTGCATGGCCACCCTCGCTCCGCTGTCCGCGGCGACCGGGAAGTCCATCCGCAAGGTCTCGTGTCTGAGTGAGAAGGCGAGCACCGCGGATCCCGACAAGACCGCTCGATACATCGAGAAGCTGCTGGAGAAGGGCAAACCGGTCATCTACTGCACCCACCGGCCGGTCCTGCCGCTGATCCTTGACATCTATGCGAAGCACGCCCCCCAGCGCATCGCGGAGAAGCTGCCCCATGAAGACCCCTATCTCAAACCCGGTGAGGTCCTCGTCGCCTATGTGCGTCCGGGTCCGGTTCCCCGCATCGTCGAATTCGAGCGGTTCCGCCCGATCGACTCCTGAACGGCACCTTCATGTCGTACCGACAATGATCCTTTCATAAATTCGGGTATCCCTGTGACCGAGCACTCCCCTGGACGTGAAGCCTTCAGGAGTCATTCACCTTCCGTTCACTAAGCCACTCCCCAGCCTTTACACACGATCCTTAGCGTGGGACACGAAAGATCGAGCAAGCTCGAACAGTGTTCTCATACTCGAAAGGCAACTTCGTGAAGCTGAAGCACCTGGCACCATCCGCTGCAATCCTCGCAGCCGGCGCACTCACCTTGTCGGCATGCGGTGGAACCTCTGCTACCGGAGAGGAAGCAAGCAGCGGTGGCGACAGCGACCTGCAGGGCACCCTCACCGGCATCGGTGCTTCATCGCAGAAGGCCGCGATGGACGCATGGACCGCCGATTTCGCCGCAGAGAACTCCGGCGTCACCGTCAACTACTCCCCTGACGGTTCGGGTGCAGGCCGTGAGCAGTTCCTAGCCGGAAATGCTCAGTTCGCCGGTTCCGACGCCCACCTCGACGACGACGAGGCCAAGCAGGGCAAGGAAGCCTGCGGCGCCGATGGTGCCTACGAATTCCCGGTCTACATCTCCCCGATCGCAGTGACGTTCAACGTCAAGGGCGTCGACGAGCTCAACCTCGCCCCCTCGACCATCGCCAAGATCTTCAAGGGCGATATCAGCAAGTGGAATGACAAGGCCATCAAAGCCGACAACCCTGATGCCAAACTGCCCGACACGAAGATCACGGCCGTTCACCGTGCCGATGACTCCGGCACCACGGAGAACTTCGCCGAGTACCTCAAAGCCACGGCAGAGAAGGACTGGGACGCAGAGGTCAGCGGAGATTTCCCGAAGGACTTCGGTGGTGAAGCCGCACAGGGCACCGACGGTGTCGTGCAGACCGTCTCCGACACCGATGGAGCCATCGGCTACGCCGACGCCTCGGCGGTCGGCAAGCTGAGCACGGCCAAGGTGAAGGTCGGCGACGAATACGTCGAGCTCTCCGCCGATGCCGCCTCCAAGGTCGTCGATGCCTCCGACAAGGTCAAGGGCCGCAGCGAAGGCGACCTCGCCTTCGACCTGGCCCGCGACACCACCGAATCGGGCGCCTACCCGATCGTCCTCGTCTCCTACCACGTCGTCTGCTCGTCCTACAAGGATCAGGAGACCGTGGACATGGTCAAGGCCTGGGAGAAGTTCGTCGTCTCCGAAGAAGGACAGAAGTCCGCAGCGGATTCCGCCGGCTCAGCTCCACTGTCGGACGACCTGCGTTCGCAGATCGAAACCGTCATCGATTCGATCAAGGTTGAAGGCTGATTCTTGGCCACTGACCTGCAGAAATGATAAGTCGAAGAGCGGCGCAGCGACCCTGCGCCGCTCTTCGGCGCCTAGGGATCTGCCCACCGGATCCACCGCAAGTTTCATGAGGAGCACTTGTGCCGACCAGCACACAGACCACAGTGTCCGGCCCTGCCGGAGCACCTGAACCGGACTCAAATCCCGAGTCCGGCACGGGCCAGAAGCCCAAAGCCGTCGTTCGTCCCGGTGACCGAATCTTCTCGGCCGCAACGCTCATCGCCGGCATCCTGATCCTGCTCATCTTGGCAGGCGTCGCCCTGTTCCTACTGGCACAGTCCAAGGACACCATCGAAGCCCAGATCAACGATCCGAGCTCGATCACCGGCGGCAACGGATTCTTCTCCTACGTCTGGCCGCTCGTCATCGGCACACTGATCTCCTCCGCCATCGCTCTGCTCGTGGCCACCCCCTTCGCGTTGGGCATCGCGCTGTTCACCACACACATGGCGCCACGGAAGCTGGCACCGGTCCTCGGCTACGTCATCGACCTGCTCGCCGCGATCCCCTCCGTCGTCTACGGTCTGTGGGGGATCGCCCTGGCCGGCAACCTCACCGCGTTCTACCTGTGGCTGTCGAAGTGGTTCGGCTGGATCCCGATCTTCGCGCCCGATGCCGACGGCGCCGTGTCGAACACAGGACGCACACTGCTGACCGCTTCGCTGGTGCTCTCCATCATGATCCTGCCGATCATCACCTCCCTGACCCGGGAGATCTTCCTGCAGACTCCACGTCTGCAGGAAGAAGCGGCTTTGGCTCTCGGCGCCACGCGCTGGGAGATGATCCGGATGTCGGTGCTGCCGTTCGGAAAGTCCGGCATCGCCTCGGCGACCATGCTCGGCCTCGGCCGCGCACTCGGCGAAACGATGGCAGTGGCCATGATCCTCTCCCCCGGTCTCCTCACCGCATCCCTGGTGGTCAGCGGCAACCAGACCATCGCCTCTGAGATCGCGCAGAACTTCCCCGAAGCCGCCGGACTGCGGCTGTCCGAGCTGATCACGGTCGGCCTCGTCCTCTTCGTCATCACTTTGCTGGTGAACATGGGAGCACGCGCAATCGTTGCCAAGACCTCGGTGAAGGGCAGTTGAGAATGTTGACTACTACGAATAATTCGACGACCGCTCCTCGCACCCTCGCCTCCAAGCAGCTGCCCAAGGCCACTCCCTGGGTGGTGGCCGTGGCTTCGGTCATCATTGCGACCATCATCAGCTTCATCGCGTTCAGCGGCTTCAATATCCCGGTCGTCGCGGTCCTCGCCGGACTCATCAATGTGGTGGCTGTGTTCGCACTCTCCGGAGCCTACGAGGGCCGCCGCAAGGCCACCGACAGGGTAGCGACGACAGTCGTCACCTCGTCGTTCATCCTCGCCTGTGTTCCCCTCATCTCTCTGCTCTGGATGACCGTCACTAAGGGCGGAGCCGCCATCAGCTTCGACCTCCTCACCCGCACCATGCTCGGCATGAAGGGCGTCCTCGATCAGCAGTACGTCGCCGGTGAAACGACGATGGCAGGCGGCTTCTACCACGCGATCGTCGGCACCGTCCTGATCACGGTCATGGCCTGCATCATCTCGATCCCCATCGGCGTGCTGACCGCGATCTACCTCGTCGAGTACTCAGAGAAGAACAGATTGGGCAAGGCCATCACCTTCCTCGTCGACGTGATGACCGGCATCCCCTCGATCGTCGCCGGCCTCTTCGCCTTCGCCCTGTTCTCCACCATCGCGAACTTCATCATGCCGGATGCGGCAGGCATCGCCAAGACCGGCTTCACCGCCGCGGTCGCGCTGTCCGTGCTCATGATTCCGATCGTCGTGCGCAACACGGAGGAGATCCTGCGGCTGGTGCCGATGGATCTGCGTGAGGCCTCCTATGCTCTGGGCGTGCCGAAGTGGAAGACGATCGCCAAGATCGTTCTGCCCACCTCGGTGTCGGGCATCCTCTCCGGAATCACCATTGCAATCGCCCGCGTCATCGGCGAAACCGCTCCGATCATGGTCACCGCCGGATTCGCCAAGACACTCAACTGGAACCTGTTCTCCGGTTGGATGTCGACGCTGCCGACCTACATCTACGATTCGCAGCTGCGTCCGGTCTCTCCCGGCGATGCGGCACTGGCCAGTTCGGAGCGCGCCTGGGCGGCAGCCCTCGTCCTCGTCACTCTGGTCATGGTGCTCAACCTCCTGGCCCGAATCATCGCGCGAGTGCTCGCGCCGAAGACAGGACGCTGATGAAGCGCTGAGACCCCGCCGCACCTCTTACTTGTTTCAGACATTCCACAGATAGGGAAGCACATTGTCCAAACAGATCGACATCAAGGATCTCGACATCTTCTACGGCGACTTCCGGGCCGTCGACGGTGTGCAGATGCAGATCAAGCCGCGCTCGGTCACGGCCCTCATCGGCCCGTCGGGCTGCGGCAAGTCCACCGTGCTGCGCACACTCAACCGGATGCACGAAGTGATTCCGGGTGCCAGCGTCTCCGGCCAGGTCCTGATGGACGGCAATGACATCTACGCCTCGGGTGTGGACCCGGTCAACGTCCGCCGTGAGGTCGGCATGGTCTTCCAGCGTGCCAACCCTTTCCCCACGATGAGCATCAAGGAGAATGTGCTGGCCGGGGTGCGCCTCAACAGCCGTCGCATGTCGAAGCCCGAGGCCGATGACCTCACCGAGCGTGCACTGCGCGGCGCGAACCTCTGGAACGAGGTCAAGGACCGCCTCAACCTGCCTGGCTCTGGGCTCTCCGGTGGTCAGCAGCAGCGCTTGTGCATCGCTCGTGCGATCGCCGTTGAGCCCGAGGTCCTACTCATGGACGAGCCGTGTTCCGCTCTCGACCCGATCTCTACCCTGGCCATCGAGGATCTCATCAACGACCTCAAGGACCAGTACACGGTCGTCATCGTCACTCACAACATGCAGCAGGCCGCTCGTGTGTCCGACAAGACAGCGTTCTTCAACATCGCGGGCACCGGCAAGCCCGGCAAGCTCATCGAGTTCAACGAGACTTCGACGATCTTCTCCAACCCCGAGAAGGAAGAGACAGAGAATTACATCTCCGGCCGCTTCGGGTGATCTGCGGGGTCTGCGGGGCTCGCGGGGCCCGTGGGGCTTGCGGGGTGCGTGGGGCCCGTGGGCTGGGTGAAGAGCAGGGTGGAGCGCGTCCAAGGGCTACCGAGCTCCCGGCCAGGAGGCCGCAGTTCCCAGCGAGAATGCCCAACGGTTGGTAACTTCATCTCGATCCCGGCGCATGGATCGAGACGAAGTTACCAACCGTTGCCTGCTTTCACGGCCTGGAGTCACCCCGCGAGGGCGCCGTCTCTACGACTGCCGCATCGTGGAAGTCACACGGGCTGCGGGCCAGCGGTGACCACTACTCCCCACGAGCACGGCAGCTCTAGCCCGAGCACAATGCAGTCCCTTTGACTTCATGGCGACCGCCTCACAACCGAAGTACATGATGAGAACTGCAATTGCGTTTTTAGCCGTACCGCCAATTCGCCGTACCGCCAATCGGCTGTGCAGATTGCTCAATCAGGAGAATCCCATGACGCGCTAACTCATCTCCAGCCTGTTCCATTCGGTCGACGGTGTCGCTTCCGCCCCGAAGCATGTCGCTTCGAGGACCCTGTCCCCTGAAGATCTCACATCGTCCAATTCGACGCTCATCACCGGAGATCCCGTTGACTATGTCAGGACGCTCAAGGAAGGCACCGGAGCAGACATCGCGGTACAAGGCCCGTGTCCATTGTCAGTCAGCTGCTCGAGGCGGGACTCATCGACGCACTGACCCTGGCCATCCATTCCGTGGTTGCCGGTGCCGGCCGTGGGATCTTCGATGGCGATGCACCCAAGCGCTTGTCTCTGACCGACGTGCAGAACACTTCCAAAGGCAACCTGCTCGTGACCAATGGGCCTCGGCAAGACTGAAGACTTCCAGCAGAACTGATCACTTCCGACACGGCTGATACCAGTTCGCCGGCCTGATAACCGCCGTCACCACTGATGTTTGTCGGCCAGCCTGATAGCTGCCGGCAGCGTCGAGGTCAGATTGATTGCCCTCTTCCTGCGCGTCTGAACATGGTCTGGGAGTTGCCTTCGCAATCAACCGAATGATCTTCCCAACAACACATCGCCGATATATCGTTATATATCGTCAGAGCGATACATTCAGACCTGGAGGTCATCATGAACGAGCCATTCAATCACGGAGGCTTCTCTCGCCGAGGCGGCGATTGGGGCGGTGCCAACATCTGGGAGGCAATGGAGCAGCTGCGCTCTTCCTTCAACCCCAAGCAGCCTTTCCGCATGAACCGCGGAGACGTCCGCGCCGGGATCCTCACACTGCTGGCTGAGGCACCCATGCACGGTTACCAGATCATCCAAGAGATCGAAGAACGCAGCGGCGGCAGCTGGAAGCCCAGCCCGGGATCGGTCTATCCGACGCTGCAGCTGCTCACGGATGAGGGACTCATCAGTGCGGAGTCCTCCAGCGGACGTAAGACCTATTCGCTCACCGAGGCCGGCCGCGAACAGGTCGATTCCGAGCAGGGGTCAAGTGCTCCGTGGGAGACGACGAAGAAACCCGAAGCGCCGAGGGCCGCGAATCTGGCCAAGGCAGGCGTCGAGTTGGCTCAAGCGGCAGCTCAGGTGGGCCGTTCCGGCAACAAGGAACAGGTCGCCGAGGCGGTCACCGTGCTCGAGGAGACCAAGCGCAAACTGTATTCGATCCTCGCCGAGGACTGACGCGTGAGGGAGAGAACCCTCCGGGCTCGCTACGGTCGGATCCTCCGCTTCGCCGCGGCTCAGATGGTCATGGCGTGGTGGTTCGAATTGACGCTGCCGCGGATCGGCCTGGGTCGGTTCGCGGCACGAGGCCGGATAGACCGTTGGCGTTCCACGGCCAAGCGATTTCGCACCCTGGCCGTGGAGCTCGGCGGACTGATGATCAAGGTCGGTCAGTTCCTCTCCTCAAGGATGGATGTTCTGCCGCCCGAGATCACCAAGGAGCTGGAGGGGCTGCAGGACGAGGTCGCACCTGTCCCGTTCGAACAGATCCGCACCCTCGCTGAGGCGCAGCTGGGGATGGAACTCAGAACTGCCTTCGTCTCCTTCGAGCCCCGCCCACTGGCTGCCGCATCCTTGGGTCAGGCCCATGCGGCCACGTTGAACCCGGAGGTGGCCGCGGAACTCGGATTCGCCGAGGTAGTCGTCAAGGTCCAGCGTCCCGGCATCGCCGATGTCGTCGGCGTCGACCTGCGTGCCCTGCGTCGGATCGCCGGGTGGCTCTCTCGAGTCCGGTTCGTCTCCCTCCGTGTCGATATGCCGGCACTGGTCGAAGAGTTCGCCCATGTCAGCCTCGAAGAGATCGACTATCTGCATGAGGCCGCGAATGCGGAGACCTTCGCCATGGACGCGGCTGCATCCTCGGCAAGCTCGGGGTCAGCGTCGGCAGCGTCTTCGGCGGCCGCATCGAAGGCTGCGTCTGCGTCGGCAGACACCGCTTCTTCTGCGTCCAGCTCGACCCGGGTGCAGGCTCCGCGGATCGTCTGGGAGCAGACCACGCCACAGGTGTTGACCATGGAAGATGTCACCGCGATCAAGGCCAATGATGTCACTGCACTGCATCGAGCCGGGATCGATCCCCACGAGGTGGCTGCGGTCTTTGCGCATACGATGTTCGACCAGCTCTTCCGCAATGGGTTCTTCCACGCCGATCCTCACCCCGGCAATCTCTTCGTCACCCCCGTCCACCCAGCCACCACCGCGGCGAGTGCGAGCTGGCATCTGACCTTCGTCGACTTCGGGATGATGGGGCATGTGCCCGAGAACCTGCGGGCGGGCATGCGAGAGCTCATCATCGCCGTGGCGCTGCGGGACTCCCGCCGTCTCGTCGCCAGCGTCGAACTCATCGGAGTGCTGCTCGACGGCGCGGACACGGAAGAACTCGAACGCGCTCTCACAGGGCTCTTCGCACGGTTCGGAGGCATGGGGTTCGCCCAGCTGCGCGACGTCGACGAAAAGGAGCTGCGGGCCTTCTCCACGGACTTCGAAACGGTGGTGCGCGACCTGCCCGTGCAGCTGCCGGAGAACCTCTTCCTCATCATTCGCTCACTGTCCATGGTCTCGGGTCTGTGCAGTTCGCTCAACCCCTCGTTCAATATCTGGGAGGTCGTCGAACCCTATGCGAGCGAGCTGATCGAAGAGGAGAAGGGCGGCGCCGCCGGAACAGTTGCGAAAGAGGCGATCAACTTCGTACGCCTGACGCTGGGCCTGCCGGGACGCCTCGACAGCCTCGTGCAGAGGCTCGAGGATGGCGAACTTTCGGTGGCCACGCCCAAACTGGATCGGCGGGTCGCCGGCCTCGAGCTCCTCGCCCGCGGGGTGATCTCGGCCGTGCTGTTCACTGGTTTCGTCATCGGCGGTGCGGTGCTGCTGCCGACGACGAGGCTGGGCGGCGTGGCGCTGCTCATCGCCTCGGCGCCGGCGCTCATCTACAGTCTGGCCACCCTGGTACGACACAGGACGCTCAGCCGCCGACACCGCCGCCAGTGAAACCACACGGTCATCCTGCCCCACCAGCAGCGCACGCGGAATCGGCCCGTCACTGCCGCCGAAAAGCGCGGGCATCAAGTCGCCTGGCACGGTAGGCATAGGTCACCCAACCGAGCGCCAGAGCCCACAGCGGGAACAGGAGAGTCGGGCCGATCGTCACCCAGTTGCCATCGATGCTGACACCGTTGAGCAGAACCGAATGGATCATGCCCATGCCTCCGGTGAACATCGCCAATGTGACGATGCCGGCGGGTATCGTCGCGAGGAGGATGGGCACACGTCGTCCTACCAACGGCCCTGTCCAACGCGGAAATCTCTCTCCCCATCTCTGCACCAGCCCCAGGGTCAGCAGCGCTCCGAGCAGTCCGGCGATCGCCAAGGCGAGACCTGAATGCCACATCCCGACCTGGAGGCCTTCGGAATAGAACTCGGGGCTGAGGCCGAATGGGATACCCAGTGCCCACAGAATACGAGTGGATGCATAAATGACGGGAACAGCCACGGCCACGCCGACGGCGATCTTGGCACTGACTCGGACTGGCTGGCGACCCTCCGCTGCATCCACTGAGATCACCCCCGCAGTGGAGGCATCGGCTACAGAGGCATCCACGACCGCAGCATCGGCGCCTGCCCTGGAGCTTCGCCGGCGGCTCTCCAACGATGCCCACACCGCTATCCACAGCCCCGGGCCGAGCAGCATGAATCCCTGCCAGAGCACTGCGACGGGAATCGGTGGGAACTGCAGACACAGCGTGTAGCCGAGGTACGCCAACACCAATGTGTCGGTGAAGACCACGGTGGTGACGAGGGTGAGGAAGACCGCGAAGATTCCAGCCGCTGCGACGGCTCTGCCGCGCAGTCGCGGCAGGGTCAGGAGGGTCGCTGCGAGAGTCAGGCTCAACAGCGCACAGGACCCGACCAGTGCTGCTCCAGCAGGGATGGAGAGATAGTCCAACAGCGTATTGTATTCGCCCGGTTCCGCATGACCGAACGGAGGAAGCAGTAGTCCGCTCCCCCACAGCACGGAGACGACCAGCATGGTCAGAGACCAGACCGCGCTCAGGCCGATCATGATGACACCGAGGTTGAGCGGCTGCGTCGATTGAGATGGATAGGCTGACTGTGTATAGCTCTGTGTTGTCTTCATGCTTCAACGCTCGCTCCGAAGCCGTCCTGGCAGACTCCCCCGAACGGGTGAACGGCATCCCTCACAGGGTGAAGCATGCCCCTCAGGGGGTGATGAATCCCGATTCGAAGGCTCTGATCACGGCTTGAGTCCGGTCCCTGGCGCCGAGCTTGCCGAGCAGCGAGCTCACATAGGTCTTGACCGTCTCACTGCCGAGGAACAGTTCACCGGCGATTTCCACATTGCTCAGTCCGCGCGCCATGAGTGAGAGCACCTCCTGCTCGCGATCGCTCAGCTGGGCAACACTTGCCAGATCTTCGCGCCTCCCCGCCTCAGCCGCCATCTCACGCACCTTCTGCGGATACAGGAGTACTTCCCCACTGGCCACGACGTACACGGCGCGGATGAGTTCCTCCGGCTGGGCCCGTTTGAGGACGAAGCCATCGGCACCGGCACGCAGCGCTTCGAAGACGTAGTCGTCGCTGTCGAAGGTGGTCAGGATAAGCACGCGAGGAGGGTCCTGCCGCGCCACGAGCAATCGAGTCGCTTCGAGTCCGTTGAGCTGCGGCATGCGCACGTCCATGATGACGATATCGGGCTGCGTGCGCTGGACGAGGTCGATGGCGTCGGCACCATCGCCGGCCTCGCCGACCACTTCGAGTCCGATGTCCGAGTCGATGATCGCCGCGAGCCCGGCACGGACCAACGGCTCATCGTCGATGAGGACCACCCTGATGCTCATGTCTGCCTCTCCTCGTCCGCAACTCGTACAATGCCGCTGTCTGTCGGCAGCACGGCCTCAAGCGTCCATGAGCCACCATCTGCAGTCCACCGAACTTCCCCGCCGAAGAGCTCAACACGTTCTCTGATCCCCTGCAGACCACGGCCTGCACCCGCATTGCTCCTCGCACCACTGGTGTTCACCACGCAGGCGTTGCTCACCGTCAACGTCACGAATCTCGCATCGACGCTGATCGACACCGATGCCCCCGGGTCTGAAGCGTGGCGAAGCGAGTTCGTCAGAGCCTCCCGCACGATCCGATGCAGCTCGTGCGCCACAGCTGAAGACAATGAGCCCATATCGCCGCTGATTCTCAGCTGAGTCGGGTGCCCAACTGACCTCGCTTCCTCGGCCAGGACCTCGAAGTCTTCGATCGTTCGCCGAGGTGGCTGTGCCGTTTCCGCACTGATGACGGTGCCATCGCCTGCCTCCAGATCGGCCTCCGTGCGGAGCAGCGCGAGAACGTGGTCCAACTCGGCCACCGCCTCACGTCCGGTGCGGGCGATTTCGTCAACGGCCGCCTCGGCGAGGGTGGGGTCTGTCTGCAGTGCGCGCTTGGCCACAGCCGCCTGCATCGTCGTCACGGTCAGCGCGTGGCCGATCGAGTCGTGGACCTCGCGGGCAAGCACCGTGCGGCGGAACCGGCGGGCCCGCTCGCGACCAGCGAGCTCAGCGCGGTCGGCCGCAGATGGGCCGAGAAGAACGAGCGCATAGTTCGGCAGGAAGTATCCCTCCACGACGATGACGGCGATGCACATCAGCAGGATTCCCACGGCGAGAGCCTGGATCAGCCCTGCGGGCAGCACGGTGGCTGCAGGGCGAGTCTCGGTTCCGATCAGACCGTTGGAGAGTTCATGAGCCTGCTGGGGATCGGCGCCTAGAACGATGGCGGCTGGGATGAGGACGACGGTCGTGAAGAGGAGCAGTGCGCCGGCGAAGGTGTGACCGAAGTAGAACAGGGCACCGCGCAGCCGATCGGCCGTTCGGGGCCGCCTCGGCGGGGTGGTGATTCTCAGTTCGAGCAGCTGCTCAGCCAGTGTGCGCTCGAGGGCGCGGATGACGGCGAGGAATGCCGGGACGCACAGCAGCACGAAAGCGATGATGCCGACGACGATGATGGTCAGCGAATCGGAGCGGTTGCCGACCTGGTTCGATGCAGTCACGATCCAAATCACGACCGCCGCGTAGGGCACAGCGATGACGCCGCCGATCAGCAGGACCAGCAGCCTGCGCCACAGCTTTGCCACGCGAGCCTTCACCGTCACCAGACTACCGTCGCAGCACTCGATCAGCCCGGAATACCGGGTGCATTAGAAAACCACGGCAGAAAATCCTCGACCGAACCCATCCACGCCACAATCCGCTCCGAATCAGGTGATGTACGACGAGAGTCTTCGAAAGGATCGTCATGAGCACTCACACAGTTTCATCATCAGCTCACACTTCCCGCACCAGCGTCCAGATCGTCTCAGGCCTCTTTGGTGCCGTGTTCCTCCTGGTGGGCATCCTGGGCTTCATCCCGGGCATCACCACGGACTTGGACACGATGATGTTCGCCGGGCACCATTCGCAAGCCGCACTGCTGGGGATCTTCCAGGTCTCAGTGCTGCACAACATAGTCCACCTGCTCTTCGGCCTCGTTGGACTCCTCGGACTCAGATCACGTGGTTTGGCGAGGACCTACCTCATCGTCGGCGGCATCGTCTACGCGGTGCTGTGGATCTACGGACTTGTCGTTCCGATGGAATCGATGGGCAACTTCGTTCCGCTCAACACCGCCGACAACTGGCTTCACTTCGTCCTCTCGGTAGCCATGGTCACGACCGGAATCGTCTTCGGCCGGAAGGCTCACACCGCGCCACGAAAGTGAGGCTCTAACCGGTGAAGAGCCTGACCGCCAGGCCGATGCAGATCGCCAATGCCGCGGCCGCGGGGATGGTCAGCACCCAGACCCCGGCGACGGGCAGGATGAAACGGGCGCGGGCACGTCCCTTGCGTCCGGCGTACTGAGTGCCCAGAATCGCCGATCCGAGGATGAAGGTCAGCGACACCGGCACCCGCATGATGAGTGCCGCCGTGTACATGAGTACCGCGGCGGTGCCATCGGCTGCCGCCGATTTCAGCGGATCGAGCCCGGCCATGCGCACCGACAGTGTGCGCACAACCCGCCAGCCGCTCAGGCCGGTGCCGATCGCCAAGGCTGAGGCAATGAGCAGTCGCACCGGCCAAGAGATCTCGATGACGGAGAGCTCCGTGTACGGGTTGGCGTCGACTGCCAAGAGGCCGACCATGACCAGGGCCGCGATCTTCTGCGCATCCTGAACACCGTGGACCAGCGACAGAGAAGCGGTGAGCACCGAGTCGACCATGCGGGCACCCCGGAAGAGCGGCTTGGGCGGTGAAGCTGCAAAGGTCTTCGACAACAGAGCCGTGAGCCCCCAGGACAGCACGAACCCGAGAATCGGTGAGATCACGAGCGGCAGAATCACAGAGTTGAGGGCCTCGGCGGAGTTGACCGTGAAGCCCAGCACGATGCCTGCGCCCAGCAAGCCGCCGATAAGGCAGTGCGTGGAGGACACAGGCAACGCCAGGTAGTACGTGAACAGGCTCCACGCCGTTGCGGCGACGAAGGCGATGATCAGAGAGGTGAGGATAACCTCGGGGTCACCGTCGAAATGGACGATCTGGTTCGCCACCACCGAGGCGATCCCCTCGCCCAGCAGCGCCCCGATGAAGTTGAAGACGACGGCGAGCCCCAGAGCCCACCGAGGATTGATGGAACGTCCGACGACGGCATTGCCGATGGTCAGCGCAGCATCATGGAAACCGTTCGAACCGGCGAAGATCACCGCGGTCACGATGACTCCCGCCAAGAGCAGATCCACGGACTACGACTCCTTGATCGCTATGGCGGCGACGACCTTGCCCAGCTCGGTGAAGCCGTATGCGGCACGAACGAAGGCCTGCCCCAGCTGGGAGACCGCGGTCATGTACGTCAGGCCGCGCTTCGAGTTCGGCACAGCGTCGGACATCCGCCACTGCAGTGCTTCGACTTGGTAGGTGAGGCGGTTGATGGCGTCGACGTAGTCCCACTGATCGAGCTTTCCCGGCAGCCGAGTGACCATCCTGGAGGTGTGGTCCGTCTGATTGGACAGGACTGCCAGGGTCTCGAGGACACCCGAAGGCAGTTCGTCGAAGGCTTCGGAGGCGAGGACGAATCCGGCACCGTGGAGAAGGTGACAGATGTCGCGCATGTGATGACCGAGCAGGTACAGGTCATTGCGGTCGAAGGGGGTGATGTAGTTCTCGCGGAGCGCGCGAAGCACGGCGCCCATGTCTTCATCGGCCTGATCGCCGATCTCGCGGAGACGGTCAGCGACCTGCCTGCGTTCGCTGACTTCGATGCCGGAGAGTTCAGCAAGCACCAGATTGCATTGCCTCATCTGCCCGACCAGATCGGAGAGACGTTCGTAGAAGACAGTGTCCTGCGGTACTCGCTTGAGCCGCATGCGCTCCTCCTGCCCGGGGCCCGGTCGCGCCGGACGAATGTGCATGTTGCTTCAATTGTATTGTGCCGGACGCTGAACCGAGAGCGCCTCTCGGCGGTAGGCCGCTCGAAGCGGCTGAATTTGGAGCCCGGGGCTTCAGATCCAGCGTCCGGTGGCCACAAGGGCCACGCACAACGATACTCGTTCTCACCCATGAGTCCACCGCCGATGCGGGTGAACGGGAGTTGAAAATCTCACAGTTAGCGTATGGGGCCAGGTTCCCCAGTTGGGTCAGGCTGCTTGCTCAGTCCAGCCCACCGTGGCGGTGGGAGATGGCGGCGTCCTTGAGATCCTTCGCGAACTGGCGCAGCCGAGTGGCGGCCCCGGAACTGTCGGTGCCTTCGGCGCACATGCCGACGAACGCGGCCGCACGCAGGAGGGCGATGACGACGTCCCCTCGGAAGGCTCCGGCCAAGATCTCATCGATGGCACGAGCCACCTCGTCGGGGCCGGCGGGAAGCTCCACCCCAGCGAGGATGTCATCAAGGCCGAGGCCATCAGTCATCCTGCGCTGCCCGGCGGAGAACATGTCGGCGAGCTCGCGCGGAGAGGTGAGGATCCATTCGCGCAGTGCATACAGACGCCAGAGCGCTCCCGGTGCGGAGACAGCGGGTGCGGCTGACCACATTTCGGCGATGACCTCGAGACCGATGTCATCAGCCAACTCCACGAACCGTTTCGTCGCGGCCTCATCACGCTGACCGCGCGAGTCTCCGAGGAGAAGCGCCGCGGTTGCATGAGAGGTCTCTGATCTGGTCACCGGGTCACTCGAATCGCTGATGGAATCGAGATCGGCCAGGGGTATCGGGCGGTGGAAGCGTGGCTGTGTCATCGTCAGAGTAGTCTAGTCCCCCGCTCGCAGCGGTGAATAGCTCAGAGTCAGTGATCGTCTCCCGGTCAGGTCGCATTCGCCCGGTTCACAGTGGCGACTACTAAACTGGTGACAAATTCGTGTCTGCGACCAGCAGGCGACGAGTGCAGACAACGAGGAGGAACTCCCGTGGCAAAATCATCAGTGGCGAAGAAGGGCCTGGACAAGGCAGCGAAGTTCGCTGTCAATGAAGACGGGTCCCTCAATCCCCGCGCCCAGTCGATGCTGTCGAGGCTTCTCTCGGTCCAGCGCCCAGTGGCTCTGGCCTATGTGCGCAGCCTGCGTCGCCGGAATCCGGAGGCGACTCCGGAGCAACTCATCAAGATCATCCGTCGGCACTATCTCACGCTGACGACCTCGGGTGGCGCGGCAGTCGGTGCCACCGCCGCTGTTCCCGGGCTCGGCACGACAGCCGCCTTGGGCGTTGCCACTGCTGAGACCGCAGGATTCCTCGAAGGCACCGCGCTGTTCGCGCAGGCGATCTCCGAGATCCACGGACTGCCCGTCCAGGATGCCAAACGTGCGAATGCGCTGGTGCTGGGGCTCATGCTCGGCAAGGACGGGAAGAATCTTGTCCAGAAGTTCGGCAAGCAATCCGGCGGTACGGAGTCGATGTTCGGCAGTTGGGGGTCGACAGTGACCAAGCAGCTGCCGGCTCCAGTGGTCGACCTGTTGGTGCGGAAGCTGCGCAAAACCTTCGTCCGCAAGTTCGCCGCGCGTGCCGGTGGTTCACTCGTCGGTCGCCTGATGCCCTTCGGCATCGGCGCGGTCATCGGCGGTGTGGTCAATGCTCAGATGGCCCGCAAGGTGGCCAATGAGTCGACCGAGGCCTTCGGGGCCGCACCTGCGATCTTCCCGCTGGAGACCGACCCCGAGTTCGTCGCGCCGAAGAAGGACCGCAAGCTGCTGGCAGGTCTGAAGAACATTGCCGCACTGCGCGGAAAGATCAAGAAGAACAAGGCCATCGAATCAGATGTCATCGATGAAGCCGCCGAGGAGGATCTCACCGCACCGGATGCCCTG
Organism: Brevibacterium sp. FME37; assembly: GCF_014897485.1. Taxonomy (NCBI): domain Bacteria; kingdom Bacillati; phylum Actinomycetota; class Actinomycetes; order Micrococcales; family Brevibacteriaceae; genus Brevibacterium; species Brevibacterium sp. FME37. The sequence continues at coordinate 179,549 of NZ_JABUYE010000004.1, read as the reverse complement.
CCTCGCACCTACACCGGTGACGATCATCCCGAACTCGGCAAATGATCGACGTGTGAAGTCCGCAGGTCATCGCCGCGAACCAGTTTGAGTATTCGGGTCCCTTACCTCTAATATTATTGAGTCTCCAACTACACCGTTATGACGCATGTTCATGCGGTCGTGTTGAGGCGGGGCCTCTAGCTCAGTTGGTAGAGCAACGGACTTTTAATCCGTGGGTCGTGGGTTCGATCCCCACGGGGCCCACCCAGTCCAAAGAACCCCTCCGATCCGGTGTCAGCACCGTGATCGGAGGGGTTCTTTGCCGTTCATCTCTGCCTGGCAGACGGGACGTCACTGTTCGAGGCGGCCGCCCAATGCCTGTTCGACGGGAATGCTTCCGTCCTGCCACGGGGTGAGGACCCAGGCGACGAGATAGGCGCCGAGGCCCAGGACCGGAAGCAGGAATGAGGCGAGGACCAGCAGTCGAACCAGCCACACGTTGAGTCCGGTCGACACGGCCAGACTTCCCGCTATACCGCCTAGGACCCTGTCGGGGCCACGACGAAAACCTGTATTGCGGATGGCATCAAATAGTTTTTTCATGCTCATAACAATACGCAGATCCTGTGATCTGCACAGTGGTGCTGACCGTTGAACCGGGTTGAGGGAAACCGGAACAGCAACCGCGGGATGACCTGGAAGGGCAGGGCCACCTCGGCGGCCATTCAGATCCGATTCTCATTATGTGAGATCTCGATCACGGGTTTTGGGCGCGTCAATGCAATGACGGACGGCAAGGGCGGTTACGATTATGTCGTTGTGCAACCAATTGTCCGCATCTGCCATCTGCGCGACGCGGCATAGAGGAGTCCCTTGTGAAGTGGTTGAAGAAGACCGTCCTCACGCTCGTCGTCATATTCGTGGCTTTCTATCTGTTCACTCGGCCGGAAGATTCCGCCGATGCAGTCCGGAACGCCTTCGAAGCGGTGGGCGGCGGTGTCGGCTCACTGGTCACGTTCTTCACGTCCCTGTCCTCGTAAGCGAGCAGGAAGCAGCCGGACATGTTCGGGGCACTGACCGATCCGAGGGTCGAAAATCATCTCATCTCCGATGAGGGCGAAGTAGTCGTCGACGAGGTTCGTCGCCACTTCCTTGCCTTCGTCACCCCCTCGCTCATCATCCTGCTGGGCTTGGCCGTCGCGGCCCTCAGCTTCACGGTGCCTGTCGATTACGCCTCGATTCCACTGGGCATCGGCGCCGCCATTGCCCTGTTCGGTGTCTACCGTGCGCTCTGCGTGCATATGGACCGGTTCGTCATCACGAACATGCGAGTGTTTCGGATCCACGGGATCTTCACTCAGCACAAGGCGACGATGCCGATGGCGCGTATCCTCGATATCTCGGTGCACAAGCCGCTGATGGGCCGGATCTTCAGGTACGGTCACTTCGTCTTCGAATCTGCGGCACAGGACCAAGGCCTGCGCGATATCCGGTATGTCGGGCGGCCGGATGAAAGAGACCTCACCATCCAGACGGTGATTCAGCGCTCCGGACTGCGTTCGGCCATCAAGTCGTTCAACGACAAGAATGCCGAGAATGACGCCAACCAGCCGGAGGCGAATCTGGAGACGGATGCGGACTTCGAACCGGATTTCGAACCCGACTTGGACTCTGGCATCGAGCCTGGCATGGAGCCGGCTGTGGTTGAGAGCGAACGCCGGTTCAGTGCGGGTGTGAGAACTGGCGCGCATCCAGCGGTGCGCACCGGGGTGGGTCCGGACGTGGATACCGAAGAGTGGACCACGATGGAGCTCAACACCGGTCACGGCTTCACGGACTCGGAGGAGATCAGGATCGACAGCGCGTCACCTGCACTCAATGATCCTGTGTCGATGGCGGCACGTTCCTGGGAGCAGCGGTGGCCCGAACGCGACCGGATGCAGACCGCCACCGAGCTGATGCGTGCCCACCGATTGCTCATCACCAACCTCGACGAAAGACTCCGTCCTCTCGGCCTGACGTATGCACGCTATGAAGTGCTGCTCCTCCTGTTCTTCGACCAGCAAGGCGCGCTCCCCCTCGTCGAACTCACCGATCACCTGCAGGTCGAGGCCAGCTCATCCTTCTCCACGGTGCGGTGGCTGGAGGACAATGACCTGATCGAGAGAATACTGGAACCCGAATACGACGGCGAGGTGCTGGCAAAGATCACCGCGAAGGGACGCGCCATGACCGATCGTGCCAGTCAGATCCTCGCGGATGCCGGGTTCGGCCTGAGTTCGATGTCCGAGGCCGAATGCCGTCAGCTCGCCAATCTGCTGTCCAGGCAGCGTCGGATCCGGGGCTGAACTCAGTCGTTCTGAGGGTCAGACTGGGCTGAGGGTCAGACTGGGCTGAAGGTCAGACTGGGCTGAAGGTCAGATCCGTTCCGGCTGCCCGCGGGCGAAGTCCGGAACGTGCTCGGCAGTGACACCCATCCCGAGGATGCGCGCCGGAATCACGGTCAGCGCTGGAAATGTCGTCAACAGCCACACGACCGATTTCGGCGGACGAATGGCTCCGCCGTTGTGGACGACAGGTTCGATCATCGCGTGGATGCCGCCTTGCAGCAGTTCAACGGCTTTCGTCGTCAGCATCCGTCTCCGCTGCACACGCCTGATCTCGCGGGTGGGCACGTACCCCGAGCGCAGAGACTTCGCCAGCAGGTGGGCTGTGGCCACGCCGTCTTGGACCGCCAGATTGACGCCGACTCCGCCCAGCGGACTCATCGCATGCGCAGAATCACCGATGCACAGCAGCCCGTCGACGAACCAACGTTTGGCTTCGTTGCGCCGGACGTCGAGGAGCTTCACATCATCGAGTTCGAGTGCTTCGAGGTCGTCCGCCAAAGCCGGAAATGTCTCTGCGACTGCTGCACGAAGAGACCCGATCCCCTGCTCACGGAATCGAGCGTCCTCACCCTTCGGGATGAGTCGGGCCATCTGCACGTGACCGTCACGTGGAATTGCGACGAACACATTGCCGCCCTTGGCTCGGGGTGCGATGGTGTCGTCCAGCTGCGCCGTGGTGTCGATCCGAAACCACCAGACGTCGATCGTCGACCGCAGTTCCCGCATCGACAGCTGCGCCTCGTCCCGAGCCTTCGACCAGCGCCCGTCGGCAGCCACGACCAGTGGCGCACGCAGCTCGGTCTCGCCGTCGGAAGTCTGCACGCGAACACCGATGACCCTGTCGCCATCCCAGATCAATGAGGTCATCTCGACCCCCATTCGCAGATCGAATCCGGGTTCGTGCTCCCCCGCCTTGGCCAGCAGGTTGAGGAAGTCCCATTGAGGTGCGATCGTCATGAACGGATGCGCCGTGTTCAGCCTGGACAGGTCGCCGAGGATGTAGTCCTGACCGTCGTCGCCGATGAGACTGATATTGGTCACCTTGCGGTGCGTGATCCGAGCGAATTCGTGGTAGAGCCCGAGTTCATCGAGCAGTCTCAGCGTTGACGGATGGATGGTGTCACCGCGGAAGTCGCGGAAGAAGTCTGTCTGCTTCTCCAACACCACAACCTTCACACCGCCGCGGGCCAGGAGCAGACCGGCGACGATCCCGGCCGGCCCACCTCCGGAGATGATGCAGTCATATTCGACAGGCGTCTGGTTGCGGGCAGTCTGATTGTGCGCGGGGTCTGTCATGACACCCTCCTCAGCGTTGATGGCACAGAATCGATGCTAGTCCACGAGGGAACCGAATGATATGGACAGATGGAGCCCGGCGGCAGACAGAACTGCCTCAGGTCCACAGAACTCCGGGCTGCGGTCGAACCCGCTCCTCTGCCACGAGTCTGGCCAAGGTCAACGCCCCGTCAAGCGGATCGCCTGCAGGGTCGACGACAACGGCCTCCGCATTCAGGCGCAGCACCTCGGCACGGAACGCCTCGACGAGAGTCTCGCCTGCCTGGCGCAGACCACCAGTGAGTGCGATCAGGGAGTGAGCCTCGGCGCCCTGGCTTCCGGCAGCGATTGCACTGCGCGCTGCCTCTCGTCCGGCTTCGGCCAGCAATGCCGTCGATACAGGGTCGCCCTCGCGGGCAAGGCCAGCCACATCGACGGCGAACGCGGCAAGCTGCCCGGCACGGTCGCTGCGCGTGTAGAACGTCGCCGGCCAGGTGGTTGGCTCACCGAATCTCTCCCGTGCCGCTTCGAGCAGCGCAGTACCGGAAAGATCGACATCATCGTGGCATTTCAGCGCGGCCTCGAGTGCGTGCCTGCCGATCCAGGCTCCGCCTCCCCGGTCACCGAACAGGTGACCCCACCCATCGGTCCGTGTCCACATCGGCGGCAGAACCCCGTGAGCATCGGGGCCGGGGTGGGCGATGGCGATCGCGCCCGTCCCCAGGACTGTCACCGCTCCCCCACTTCCCGATAGGGCGCCGAGATGGGCGGCCACCGCGTCGATCGCCACCGCCGTCTCCGCTTTCGTTTCGGTCGCCACAGACCGTGCGAATTCACCGACGTCCGTGCTCAGCGAGGCGATCCCGGTGGCGCCGATGCCGACTCCGCGAATCGATTCGAAGCTCTCTGGCCACGCTTCCCTCGCAGCCGACACGAGGCGTCGGATCTGCTGCGGGGCGTTGCTTCCCTCCGCGCCGATCGAGACTCCGGGGCCGGTGAGGGTGCATGGCGGCGCAGGTTCAGCGGTTGCCTCGAACGAGGCGAGCGCGACCCTGCTGCCCGTTCCTCCGATGTCGATTCCGAGGATGAATCCGCTCATCGGTCCTCGCGCCCTGGCCCAGTTCCCGCCTCGGCTTCAGCCTCGGCTCCGGCCGCAGTGATTGCGGCGATCGCAGCCTTGACCGATCCGTCGGTCTCCTCCAAGTGCCGTGCCGCATCGCTCGGGGGCGCAGAGGTGAAGGAGACCACCAGAGACGTTTTGAGGTCCCCGCTGCATTGCTCTAGCAACTTACGCGCATCAGCATCTGGCAGGTCTGCTGCCTCGCAGAGGATACGCACGGTCCTCTCGCGCAGTTTGTCGTTGGTTGCGACGACGGAGACCATCAGGTTGCGCCAGGTGCGGCCCAGTGCGATCATCAGTGCCGTCGAGAAACCGTTGAGGGTCATCTTCTGCGCTGTGCCGGCCTTGAGGCGGGTTGATCCCGTCACGACCTCGGGCCCGGTGTCGAGCACGATATGGGCGGCCGCCGCCTCGGCGACAGGGGCCTGCGGGTTGTTCGAAATGAGCACGGTATGCGCACCCGCGTGACCGGCGGCCTCCAGCGCGCCGCGGACGTAGGGCGTCGAACCGCTCGCAGCGATTCCGATCGCCACGTCATCGGAGCCGAGAGTTGCCCCGACCTTGGAACCTTCAGCGACGGAGTCCTCGGCGTTCTCCACCGCGTTGACCAGTGCCGCCTGGCCGCCGGCGATGTGCCCGACCACGCGCCCTGGTTCCAGGTTGAAGGTCGGCAACAGTTCGCTGGCATCGAGGACCCCCAAACGACCGGAAGTGCCGGCTCCGAAGTAGTGGACGGTCCCACCTCGGCGCATCCGCTCGGCCGCGATGTCGACGAGTTCGGCCAGCTGAGGCAGGGCGTTTGCGACCGCGCCGAGAACGGCATGGTCTTCACTGTTCATCACCTTGAGAACCCCGAGGGTGTCGAGCTCGTCGAGTCCCTCACTGAGGGGGTTGCGCTGCTCGGTCGGAGGCAGCGGTCGCGGAGACGACGGGTGGGGCGAGGGCTGCTGGGACGGAGTCATCAACGGTTGCTGCCTTCCGCCTCGGCGACGGTGGACCGGTTCGCGGCCTTCGGATGGCGCAGGGACAGGAGCCCGCCGATGCCGACCATGACGATGATGCCGAGTGCCGGGTACCACTGCCAGGCGACCCAGACCTCGCCGGTGACGTACTTCTCCATGATGAAGAAGAAGGCGTTGACGGCCACTGCCAGGGCGAAGGTGATGTTCGCATCCACCGCGGTCGCACGTTTGTTGACGATGCCGAAGACGAACGCGCCGAGCAGACCGCCGTAGGTGATGCCCGCGACGCCCAAGGCGAGGATGACGATGTTGCCCTCATCGGATTGGAAGATCGTGGCCGGGAGGATGAAGGCGATGCCCCAGCCGATGGTCGCCCAGCGTCCGACCTTGAAGCCCTCGGCGTCGGTCATGGGCGTCTTCTTCAACCGGGCGTAGACGTCGTTGACCGTCGAGGAGGACAGCGCGGACAGCGACGAGGACAGGGTGGACATGGCCGCGGCGAGGATGCCGGCCAGCAACAGTCCGGAGACGCCCGGTGGCAGACCTTCGATGATGAAGAGCGGGAAGATCTCGTCATCACGAGTCAGACCGAGATCGGCAGGCAGGGCGTGGTCGTAGTAGGCCCACAGTGCCAGTCCGACCGCAAGGAAGATCGCGAACTGGACGAAGACGACGACGCCGGAGACGATGAGCGCCTTCTGCGCCTCGACCTTGGACCGGCAAGACAGGAGGCGCTGAACGATGAGCTGGTCCGAGCCGTGAGAGGCCATGGCGAAGACCGCGCCGCCGAGCAGCGAGGGAATGAACGAGGCGTCTGCTGAGATCGGGTTGCCCTCGAAGATGAACATATTGAGTTTGCCGGCCGCTGCGGCCTCGCCCAACCAGCCACCGCCCAAGGCCGCGCTGATGACGATGATCGTCAGTACGCCGCCGACGACGTAGAGGCACATCTGCGCCACATCGACCCAGACCACAGCCTTGATGCCGCCGATGAAGGTGTAGGCGATCGTCACCAAGGAGAGCACGACGATGATGACGAAGTAGTTCGTGTGGATGCCCAGCCCGTCGAGGATGACTTTGACGGGAATGGCAGCGGCGAGGACCCGGATTCCGTCGGCCAGCAGGCGAGTGAACAAAAAGGTCACGCCCGCGGTCGTCTGAGTCGAGGTGCCGAAGCGTTTGCCCAGGTAGGCGTACGCGGTGAGCATCTCACCGTCGTAGTATCTGGGGAGCATGAAGAAGGCGACGACGACTCGGCCGAGGATGTAGCCCAGCCCCAGCTGCAGGTAGCTGATGTCACCGAGGTAGCTCATGACCGGGATTCCGATCACCGTCAGCGCGCTGGTCTCGGTGGCAACCACGGACAGGCACACCGCCCACCACGGCAGGTTTCGACTGCCCAGAAAATAGTCCTTGAGGTCCTTCTGCTTTCCGCTGAGCTTCAGTCCCAACCACGCCGTGGCGACGAGGTAGACGATGATCACCAAAAGGTCGATGATCTGCATGGTGCTTCTCCTTCAAACGAGGGGTGTGCGTTGCGTCGAGAAGTCTGCGTCGGTGCAAGTTCTCGCTAGGGCAGGATTGTGGTCAGGGCAGGATTGTCAGACGGGTGGGTCTTCGGTGCAGGGGCTCCGGCAGCTGCAGGGGGTTCTTGCCCGGGCTCAGCCGCCCCGCGATGCTCGGATGCGCGGCACCGGTGAGACCCGGCTCTGTCCCGGTCAGCCCGTTCCAGGTCAGCCATCCGAGCAGCGCCATGAGGAGTGCTTCCTTGCTGCCCTCGGGCAGCTCGAAGGCCTCATCGGTGCTCGTCAGAATGACACCGTCGCCAAGTTCGGCCTGCAGACGATGCATCAGCGTCGGGTTCCGTGTGCCACCGCCGGAGGCGACGACCCGGGTGACGCTGTGAGCGCGGCAGGCATCGGCGACCGTGCGGGCGGTCAGCTCTGTGACCGTGGCGATGGCATCATGCTCGCCGAGGTGGACCCGAGTCCCGAGGAAACGGTCGAGGTAGTCCGCGTGGAAGAGTTCCTTGCCCGTCGACTTCGGCGCGGGCAATTCGTAGTACGCATCGGCCAGCAGCTCGGTGAGCAGACCGTCGTCGACCTGTCCTTGTGCGGCGAGCTTGCCGTCACGGTCGAAGCCGGTTTCCCCTCCGGTCATCCTGCGCGCGAGAACGTCGATGAGGGCGTTGGCCGGCCCGGTGTCGAAGGCAACAGGATCGCGCTCGGGCGCCAGGACCGTGATATTCGCAATGCCGCCGAGGTTGAGCACCGCGGTCGGTGCCGCGATGTCTCCAGCAAGGAGTCCGTCGAGGATCCCGACCAGAGGGGCGCCCTGGCCCCCAGCTGCAACGTCGCGGGCGCGAACGTCGGAGAGGACGGGGCTGCCGGTCGCCTCGGCGATGAAGGCGGGCTGGCCGATCTGCATCGTCGAGGTCACGACACCGTCTGCGATGTCGTGGCGCACGGTCTGCCCATGGGAGACAACGAGGTCGCAGTCGAGACCGGACTCGGTGCAGACCTGCTGCAGCGCCTCGGCGCTGAACCGGCCCAGGCGGGCATCGACGCTCGAGACCAGAGACAGAGGGACATCACCAGGTTCGAGGAGACGCAGGATATCGGCTCGGAGCTGGTGATCGAAGTCGATTTCCTGGCTGGCGAGGATGCGCACGCCCAGCTCACTGTCTCCACTGCCGCCGACGCTGGGACTGTCGTGGACGAATTCGGCGAGAACCACGTCGAGGGCGTCGGCGGAGGTGCCTGTCATGAGGCCGGCGATGATCATGCGAGTTTCCCTTCGGGCAGCTCTGGCTTGGGGTGCTGCTCTGGCACGGTGAGTTCGGTGCGGATCTTGTAGCGATCGCCGCGATAGACGGAGCGGACGAACTCGAAGGGCACTCCGTCGGCCCCCCGTGAAGTGCGTTTGAAAAGGAGCGCCGGTGACTGTTCGGGAACTCCGAGCACCTTGGCTTCATCCTCATCGAGGAGGGTCGGCTCGATCGTCTGCACGCTGTGGTTGAGAGAGATGTCGAAACGTGAGCGCAGCAGTTCGTAGAACGAGCTGTTCTCCAGGTCTTGCGCACATAGGCCGGGAACGAGGGCAGAGGGAATGTGCAGCTCTTCGAGCGCGAGCGGTTCCTCATCAGCCAAGCGCAGGCGCACGATCGCGATCACCTCGGCGTCATCAGCAATGTGCAGCCTGCGTCCGATGTGGGCTCCGGCATTCGCGACGTCGAAGGAGATGACGCGAGACCCGGGGCGCAGTCCGCGGGCCAGCATGTCTTCGGTGAAGGAGCTTGCGGCCAGCGGCTGGTCGAACTTCGGGCCGAGCGCAAAGACACCGGCACCATGGCGGCGGCGGACGACGCCCTTGGCGACCAGTTCGTCGATGGCCCTGCGCAGGGTCATCCGTGAGATGCCCAGCGCCTCGGCGAGCTGGCGTTCGGGTGGGAACTGCTCGCCGGCGGCCATTGACTCCAGGCGGTCGAGAAGCTGATCCCGAATCGAATGAAATTTCGTCACGTGACCATTGAGGCATAGGACACACTGAAAAATCAAGACCACTGGTCTACTTTGCTGGTCGCAATCGGTGCTGTTGCGGCGGCACAGGTTCAGCGGTCAGCGTCACCTCGGAACATTTCGGCTCTGTGATCTCTGAATCAATGCGGCGCCGGAATATGTCGTCGCCAGCGACGACATATTTGAGCCCGGCGTGGATCGAGGTCGCGGGCCGTACCGGCGACGAGTTGACGCCCGCCCGCGACTTGTTCCTCATCCTCGCTTAGGCTGAGATCAGCATTGCGAGTTCGTTCCCGCCGCAGGAGGCACCATGTACCAAGCAGCCGATAACCGCTACGAATCGATGACCTATCGACCGGTCGGTCGTTCCGGACTCGCCCTCCCCGCCCTGTCATTGGGGCTATGGCACAACTTCGGCGATGACGTCGCCTTCCAGAACCAGCGTGACATCGTGCGTCGGGCCTTCGACTTGGGCATCACCCATTTCGACCTCGCGAACAACTACGGCCCACCACCGGGGTCGGCCGAGACGAACTTCGGTCGGCTGCTGCACGAGGATCTTCACCCATATCGCGATGAGCTCATCATCTCCACCAAGGCCGGGTGGGCGATGCATCCCGGTCCATACGGTGGTCCGGGCGGCAGCCGCAAGTACCTGCTCGCCAGCCTCGACGCTTCGCTGAAGCGGCTTGGCCTCGACTACGTCGACATCTTCTACTCCCACCGTCCCGATGCCTCAACTCCGCTGGAGGAGACCATCGCGGCTCTGGAAACGGCGGTGCGCTCGGGCCGCGCCCTCTACGCCGGCATCTCCTCGTATTCGGCGGACGACACAGCCACAGCCTCGGCGCTGGCAAAGGAGATGGGCACTCCCCTGCTCATCCACCAGCCCTCCTATTCGATGTTCAACCGCTGGATCGAATCCGACCGTCTGCTCGAGACCACGGAAGCCGAAGGCCTGGGCGTCATCGGATTCTCCCCTCTTGCGCAGGGTCTGCTCACCGACAAGTACCTGGGCGGGGTTCCCGACGACTCCCGGGCCGGCAAAGACACTCCCTCGTTCAAGGATGGGTTCCTCTCCGAGAACAACCTTGAGCGCATTCGCGGTCTGAACGACATCGCGGCAGCGCGCGGTCAGTCACTGGCGCAGATGGCACTGAGCTGGGCGCTGCGTGATGACCGCGTGTCCTCGCTGGTCATCGGGTCCAGCCGCGTCTCGCAGCTCGAGCACAATGTTGCGGCACTTGAGGCGGCACCGCTGAGCGTCGAAGAGCTGACCGCGATCGATGAGTTCGCCATCGATTCCGGTGTCGACATCTGGGGCGATGCCCGCCGCAGCACGAAAGCTTGAGAGCACCCCAGTTTTCGTGCAATACCGACGCCGAGCCGCTGTGCTGGGCGGCCCGAATCAGCCGCGGTCTGCCAGGGTTCGCCTGTGTCGCTGTGATACCGTGAGCGCCGACCACACAGCCCACGCAGGAGCCTCCGATGAGTGACAAGCGTCTTCCCGATGACGAGGCCCGGCGCAGGGACGCCGAATTCGGCAGCTCCGAAGTCAGCGACTCCGAAGTAGGCGCTTCCGACCAGGGGCATCCTGCCGATGCCTCCGACGAACCGTCTGACCAGACGGCCGGCACGGAACCCGAGTCCCCCACGGAGAACCCCTGGGCGGCGCTCAAGCCCTGGCAAGGCAAGGCCACAAGCCTCGACAGACTGCTGCTCTTCATCATCATCGGCATCCCACTCGTCTACCTGGCGCTGATGCCGCTGCGTCCTTGGATGCTGGTGCATGCTCCGGTCCTGCAGGAATTCATCAACGGTGCGAAGACCGCTGTTGTCGCCGCCGGAGCCTTTGCCCGCGTCGGTGAGATTCCGCTGTGGCTCGTCGTGGTCGCCGGATTCATCGGCATGGCGAAGTTCGACTGGGCCTTCTGGCTAGCCGGCCGCCGGTGGGGCGATGGAGTGCTGCGGCTCTTCGCGCAGAACGAGCGGCAGCTCAAACGCATCGAATCCCTCAAACGGATCCCCAACTGGGCACTGTTCCTCATGACTGTCGTCTCGCGTTGCCCGGGCGTTCCCGGAACCCTCGTCTACCTCGTCGCCGGCTGGACCCGGATGCGCCTGTCACTCTTCCTCGTCGCCGACCTCCTGGGCTGCCTGCTCTTCACCATCATCTGGACGACATTGGGCTATCAGCTCGGTGAGACCGCCGTCGATGTGCTCAAGGTCGTCGACAAATACGCCATGTGGCTGACCCTGGCGATCATCGTCGGCATCTTCGTCATCACCTATGTCCGCGAATACCGGAAGCAGAAGAACGCGCAGTGAGCCGCCACTTCGCGCGTCGGTGACCTCACACCTCGGCGATCAGAGGCTACGAGTTTCCTTAGCCGAGGCCAAAGTCCCATTTGCATTGTCCGGCAACGTTGCCCTAACGAGCACCGCCGGAAGGCATATTGCAAACATTGCCATTGCTTTCGCGCGGAACCCTGCTAGGTTGCAGTTAGCGGACTGTATCTCAGCCCAGTTCTGGCGATCGGGTATACGCAATGTAGCGAACCGCAAGAATACGTTCTAATTACTGCTCAGCGTGATTGCTGCTCCGCATCAAAGCAGTTTTGTATCGCCAGGTTGAGCGCCCCTGGCCACATGATCTGATCTGACAGACCTGTCGGCCCCTACTGAGAAGGATGGCTGATCATGACAAGCGATTACGAGACCTACGAACTCGGTGACTTCGAGCTCCAGTCCGGGATGACGATTGAGTCTGCGAAGTTGGCATACGTGACTTTCGGCGAACTCAACGCAGAGAAGAGCAACGCAATCGTCTACCCCACCTGGTACTCAGGGTTCATCTCTGACAACTTCTGGTTAGTCGGAGACGGCATGGGACTAGATCCGAAGAAGTATTTCATCATCATTCCGGCCCTGTTTGGCAATGGCGAATCATCGTCGCCCAGCAACACCCCGGAGCCGCGGAATGGCTCTCGATTTCCTGACTGCACCTTCTATGACAACGTCAGGGCCCAGCACCAGCTCGTGACCGAACACTTCGGCATCGACCACCTACGGCTCGTGTTGGGCTGGTCCATGGGCGCTGGTCAAACCTATCAATGGGGCGTGCAATACCCGGACATGATGGACGGGCTACTTCCCTTCTGCGGGTCAACCAAGACGTCGCCCAACAACATCGTCTTCCTGAACTCATTGCAAGCTGCTCTCACCGCCGATTCGGCGTGGCAGAACGGATGGTACGACCGCCAACCGAACCTGGGTCTTCGCGCGTTTGCCCGTGTGTATGCAGGATGGGGCCTATCCGCACAGTTCTATTGGGACGAAGTATGGCGCCAGCTCGGGTACGTCAGCCTCGACGACTTCATGGTGGGTTTCTGGGAAGGACACTTCCTCCAACGCGACGCCAACAACCTACTGACAATGCTATGGACTTGGAAACATGGGGACGTCGGCATGACCCCCGGCTACGGCGGCGACACCACCAAGGCACTAAACGCTATCAAGGCCCCTCTGATCCAGATGCCGGCTCACGAAGACCGGTATTTCGCCCCTGAAGAGGACAAACGAGCGGGCGAGTTCATCATGGGCAGTGAGTTCCGAGAGATACCAGGAGTCTGGGGTCACTTCGCCGGTATCGGCGCGAACCCCACTGACACGGAGTTCATCGATCGCGCAGTCAAGGAACTCCTGGGTGACTGATCGACAGCTCGCGCCTCAGGCGCCGAAGGACAGGAAGGTCTCGCGCATCCGCGTCGGCTCGGCCTTGCATCCGCTGAAGAGTTCGAAGGCATCGATCGCCTGGTTCACGGCCATGCCTGATCCGTCGAGAGTCCGGCAGCCCTTGGCCTTCGCCTCCCGCAGCAGTTGGGTCTCGAGCGGGAAGTAGACGACATCGGCGACCCAGGTCTGCGCATTCAGCAGCTCCGTGTCGAAGGGGGTCCCCGGAAAGGCCGCCATGCCGACCGGGGTCGCATTGACGATTCCATCCGCCGAGGTGATCGCCGGCTCCAGCTCTGCCATCGAGATCGCACGGACATGGTCCCCGATCTCGGCGGCCAGATCCTGTGCCCGCTCCGCGCTGATGTCGGCGATGACGAGGTCCTTGACCCCGAGTTCCGACAGAGCAAAGGCGACGGCTCGTCCCGCTCCGCCGGCACCGATCTGCACGACACGGTTCCTTTCCGCCCCCGCGAGTCCGGCTTCGAAGCCGCGTGCGAAACCGGTGACGTCCGTGTTGTGACCCGTCGTCCGTCCCGTTTCGTCGATGACGACTGTGTTGACCGAGCCGATCCGGCGGGCGCCGGGGGCCACCTCGTCGAGGAGGTCGATGACCTGCTGCTTGAAGGGGTGGGTGATGTTGAGTCCATCGAAGCCGAGTCGCACTGCCGATGTCAGCAGCTCATCCAGTGGCACGGAAGCCAGTCGCTTCTCGGCGATGTCGATCGTGCGGTAGATCGTGGTCAGATCATGCGCGGCACCTTCAGCCTCGTGCATGCGCGGGGTGCGGGAGGCGGAGATGCCTTCGCCGATGAGCCCTAGGAGCAGTGATCGGGTCATAGTCTCGCTTTCATATGGTGCGTTCGGTGTTTCAGGTATCGAGCTTGTCGGCCAGGATCTCCATCGCGTGCACATACCCCTTGGCTCCGGCGCCGGCGATGACCGCGGCGGCCACAGGCGAGAGATAGGAGTGGTGGCGGAACGATTCGCGGGCGTGCGGGTTGCTCAGATGCACCTCGATGATCGGATGATCATAGGATTTGAGCGCATCGTGGAGCGCCAGCGACGTGTGCGTGTAGGCACCGGCATTGATGATCGCCCCCACCGTGGTCTCCCGTGCCTCGTGCACGGCGTCGATGAGCCCACCCTCATGGTTGCTCTGCACACAACGCACATTCAGGCCCACCTCGGCGGCGGCTGCGGTGCACATGTCCTCGATGTCGGCCAGGGTGGTGCGACCGTAGATTTCAGGTTCGCGGACGCCGAGGAGGTTGAGGTTGGGTCCGTTGAGGATCAGGACGGTCGACATGATCACCTGGGCATTCTGGCGGCGATTGCGGCCGCCGTCTCGGTCAGCTGGGGAACGAATTCGATGAGCTCATCCAGGCTTCGGCGGAACACCGGTGCGGCCAAGGCGAGGGCCGCCAGCAGACTCCCGTCGAGGTCGAAGACGGGCACGGCCAGGGCGTTCATGCCGATGTCGTTCTCCTCTGACTGCCCCGCCCAACCGGTGTTGCGGATCTGTTCGAGCTTGGCTCGCAGCTGTGCGGGGTCGGTGATGGAATTCGGGGTCCGCGGCTCCAGTTCGAGTTCAGCGATCGTGTTATCGCTGTTCGGGTCGTGGGCGAGGAGTGCCTGCCCCAACGCCGAGGTGTGCAGCGGCGAATCGTCCCCGGGATCCGTCGTGGTCCGGAACTGGGGACCGTCGACCGTGATCACCGTCAGCGCGGCGTTGCCGCGGCGAACGGAGAGGATGCTCGACTCCCCCGTGGTCGTCGTCAGTGACTGCAGGAGGTCTTTCGACGATCCGGCGATGCCACGACGGTGAGCAACCTTCTGTCCGAGCCGGAAGACTTCCAATCCCAAGGTGTAGGTCTTGGTGGAGGGCTCGTAGTCCGCGTATCCGGACTCGACGAGGCCGCCGAGCAGTCGGTAGGCGGTGCTGAAGGGATGGCTGGTGAGCTCTGCGGCTCTCGCGGCGCTGATGCCCTCCGCGTGATCTCCCAGGAGTTCGAGCATATCGAAGGCCTTGGTCACAGAGTTTGACCCTTTAGCCGGCATTCTTCGCCTCCCTGGCTATCGAAGTGAACTGAACGTTGACAGACTATGTCATCTCGATCACACTGTAAACCACACAGTAACAACGACTTCCACATTATGGCAATAGAGAAATGCGAGGAAGCATGATCAACGCGACCGAAGACGCTCGTCCCGGCAAGACCCCGCTTCGTGCAGCACTGTCCAGCTGGACGGGATCGGCTCTCGAGTACTACGACTTCGCGGTCTACGGAACCGCCGCAGCTCTGGTGCTCAATGTTCTGTTCTTCCCGGACACCACCGCCCCGGGCATGGCCATCCTTTTTGCGATGGGCACCGTCGGCGTCGCGTATGTCGTTCGTCCGCTGGGCGCCCTCATCATGGGGCCTCTGGGCGATCGGATGGGACGGAAGTTCGTCCTCATGCTCACCTTGTTCCTGATGGGATTCTCGACCTTCATCGTAGGCTGCCTGCCCACCTTTGATCAGGTCGGATACCTCGCGCCGGCGCTTCTGGTGCTATGCCGTGTGATCCAGGGACTCTCCGCTGCAGGTGAGCAGGCGAGCGCAATCAGCGTCTCCCTGGAGCATTCGGAGGAGACCAAACGTGCCTGGACGACCAGCTGGACGCTGCACGGCACCCAGGCAGGCACCCTCTTGGCCACCGCGGTCTTCATCCCCTTCACCGCCTTCCTCCCCGAGGCGGCGCTCTTCAGCTGGGGCTGGCGCGTGCCGTTCTGGCTCTCGGCACTCGTGGTGCTCACCGCATGGCTGATCCGCCGCGGACTGGACGAACCGCCTGCCTTCAAGGAAGCTCGCAATGAACACCCTCCCCTGACAGCGGTCTTCCGCTGGCACAAAGCCGCGGTTCTGCGCGTCGCGTCATGCGCCATGGTCAACACCGTGAACATGGTCTTCACCGTCTGGTCGCTGTCGTTTGCCACATCGATCGTCGGCCTCGAACGCTCGACCATGCTGATGGTCTCGGTCATCGCCAATGCTGTGGCTCTGCTGGCCATTCCACTCGCCGCGGTCCTCTCCGACCGCATCGGGCGCAAACCCGTCTTCATCACGGGAGCCCTGGGCGCCGGACTGATGATGTTCCCCTACCTCGCTGCGGTCTCGAGCGGAAACTGGACACTCATCTTCGTCTGCGGTGCGATCATGTCCGGCTGCGCCTACTCGATGGCCAACTCGATCTGGCCGTCGTTCTACGCGGAGATGTTCCCCACCACCGCTCGCGTCACCGGCTTGGCCCTGGGCACGCAGATCGGCTTCGCCGTCTCCGGCGGACTCGCCCCGGTATTGGCCTCAGCCGTCGCCGGCACCTCGGGTCAGAACTGGATCTCGGTCGCTGGTTTCACGGCCGGGGTCTGCGTCTTCACAGCAGTGGCCGCGATGACGGCGAAAGAGACCAAGGGGCTCAGCCTCGAAGAGATCGACACAGTGCACGAAGTGCGTTCACGCTGAGGCGCGTGCAGGTGAGCCGTGATCATATTGAGGCGCGTGCCCGTGACGAAGAATTGCCTATGACGAGAAGTGAGGAAGGACGTCCATGCGAACATCGATAGCAACAGTGTGTCTGTCAGGAACTCTGGAGGAGAAGCTGCGGGCCGCGGCACGTGCTGGCTTCAACGGAGTCGAGGTCTTCGAACAGGACCTCGTCGTCTCTCCCGACTCCCCCGAGACCATCGCCGAGTTGGCGCGCGAGCTTGGCATCAGCCTTGACCTGTACCAGCCTTTCCGGGATCTCGAAGGCGTCGAGGAGGCGCAGTTTGAGAAGAACCTGAAGCGTGCGGAATCGAAATTCCAGCTCATGGCCCGGCTCGGGATCGAAACCATGCTGCTGTGCTCGAACGTCGGCACCGCCACCATCGCCGATGACGGCGTGGTCGTCGAGCAGCTGCGCCGCCTCGGTGATCTTGCCGATCGCTATCGCGTGAACATCGCCTACGAGGCCCTGGCCTGGGGCCGGTTCGTCTCCGAATACGACTACGCCTGGGACCTTGTGAAGGCCGCCGACCACCCCCGGATCGGAACCTGCCTCGACAGCTTCCACATCCTCTCGCGCAATACGGATCTGGCTCGCATCGCGGAGATTCCCGGAGACAAGATCTTCTTCCTCCAACTGGCCGACGCGCCCGCACTGACCATGGATGTCCTCAGCTGGTCCCGCCACCACCGTGTCTTCCCCGGTGAGGGCGCCTGGGATCTCAGCGACTTCCTGACCAGGATCGCCGCTACGGGCTACTCCGGTCCGGTGTCGCTGGAAGTCTTCAATGATTCGTTCCGCCAGGGTGATACCAACCGGACTGCCGTCGATGGCCTGCGCTCGCTGCGTTGGCTCGAAGCAAGCATTGCCGATGCGCCCGCGGCGGGAACTGCTGGCGAGGCGCAGCCTGAGGTCCCGAGCTCCGCGTTGGACCTGCAGCCTCTGCCAGAGGTAGAGGAACCGCGCGGAATCAACTATGTCGAGCTGAGCACCAACGACCTCGGCGCCCTGACTCGCCAGATGCGCCAACTCGGGTTCCAGTTCATCGGCTATCACCGCAGCAAACCCCACGTGCAGCTGTGGCTTCGGGGGAAGGCCCGCATCATCGTCAGCGAGGTGACCGAGGAAGCGGGCACCACCTCGGCGCCGGTGAACGGCACGTTCCTGCGCGGAATCGGATTCGAGGTCACCGACTCGCAGTCAGCCATGGAGCGCGCCGCGCTGCTGCTCGCGGAGGAAGTGCCGCGCGATCAGACGCACAACGACGAGGTGCTGCGCGGGGTCTTCGCTCCCGACGGCTCCGAGGTCTTCTTCCATCAATTCAATCAGACGACGCCAGCGTGGATCAAGGAATTCGGACACGATCACGACGAGCAGGTCTCACACATCGACCATGTGAACCTGGCCCAGCCCTCGAATCACTACGACGAGGCTGTCCTCTTCTATACCTCGCTGCTGGCACTGCATGCCCAATCCTCACAGGACGTTCCGAGCCCATCCGGCCTGGTCAGGTCCCAGGTCATGTCGAGCACCGATGGTTCGGTTCGAATGCCGCTCAACGTCTCACCCCAGCCGAACGCCGAGGCCGTTGCGGGCCGTGGAATCGGCTCGGTGGTCGAGGCCTATCCGGAGCATGTAGCAGTAGCCTGCGAGGACATCTTCGAAGCCGCCGCGACTGCGCTCTCACGCGGGCTGGACTTCCTTCCCGTGCCGCAGAACTATTACGAGGACCTCGCTTCACGGTTCGACCTCGACCCGGAATTCCTGCAGCAGCTGCAGGAGAACCATGTCCTCTACGATCGCGACGAACACGGTGAGTTCCTGCACTTCTACACCTCGACGATCGGCTCCGTCTTCTTCGAGATGATCGAACGCCGAGGTGACTACCTTGGGTTCGGTGCACCCGACGCTCCCGTCCGGCTGGCTGCACAGCATCGGAAGAATGCGCAGCACTCGGCCTGATCGGCGTCTGCAGCCTGCAGGGAATCTGGCGGGTTCCGGGTTCTTCTGGCAGGGTATGACCATGAGCAATGAACAGATCTTCGACGGGCCGTTGGCTCGTGCAGCCCGTGCCCTGGTTCGCGTATCGGCCAAGGATGTTGCGTCCAAAGCCAATGTGAAGAAGTCCGAACTCAAGGATTTCGAAAAAGGTCTCGAAGACCTCACCGAACTGCAGGAGCACCGCGTCCTCGAAGCTCTCGAGGAATTCGGGGCCAGGTTCGTCCTCGAAGACTCCCAGGGCGGCTACGGAGTGCGTCTGAAGTTCAACCGCGCCAAGGTTCGCGCCATCGAGCGTTGGGAAGACGAGGGCGGAACACCCGCCGAAGACGACGTCTGATCGAAGTCATCTGATTGATGTGAATCTGAGAGCCGGCCTCGGCCATGCAGTCTGCATGGCCGAGGCCGGCTCTCGTTGCGCTTAACTGGGCTGGAGTCAGCCTTGGTTGGAGTCAGCCGAAGCTGGGGTCAGCCTTGGGCGATGAGCTCCAGGTTGTCGACGACTCGGTTGGAGAAGCCCCATTCGTTGTCGTACCAAGCGACGACCTTGACCATCTTGCCCTCAACGCGGGTCAGGGCGGAGTCGAAGATCGAGGATGCGGCCTGCCCGACGATGTCGCTGGAGACGATCGGTTCGGTCTCGTATTCCAGAATGCCCTTGAGTTCCCCGTCGGCAGCCGTGCGGTAGGCCTCGAGCACCTCGTCGCGGGTGACCTCACGGGACACGATGGCATTGATCTCGACGATCGACCCGACCGGCACGGGAACGCGCATCGCGTCGCCGCTGAGCTTGCCTTCGAGCTGCGGGAGCACGAGGCCGATGGCCTTGGCGGCGCCGGTCGACGTCGGGATGATGTTCTCCGCGGCGGCCCGAGCACGGCGAGGATCCTTGTGCGGTCCGTCTTGGACCATCTGGTCGCCGGTGTAGGCGTGGACCGTAGTCATGAAGCCCTGTTCGATACCGGCCAGGTCATCGAGGACCTTAGCCAAGGGTGCCAGAGCGTTCGTGGTGCATGAGGCGTTCGAGATGATGGTGTGTTCAGGCTTGTAGGCCTCGGTGTTCACGCCGTAGGCCAGAGTGACGTCAGCACCCTTCGATGGGGCGCTGACGAGGACCTTCTTCGCACCGGCGGTTATGTGCGCTCGGGCTTTGTCGGCCTTGGTGAAGCGCCCCGTGGATTCGAGGACGACGTCGACGCCGAGTTCAGACCAGGGCAGGTTTTCCGGGTTCTTCTCGGCAAGGATCTTGATCGACTTTCCATCGATGATGATCTCATCACCGGAGACCTCGACGGGGAAGGCGAAGCGACCCAGCGTGGTGTCGAACTTGAGCAGCCTAGCCAGGCCTTCGACAGGGCCGAGGTCATTGATGGCGACGACCTCCAGGTCACTGCCGCGTTCCTTCAGAGCGCGCAGTGTGCTGCGTCCAATACGACCGAAACCGTTGATGGCGATGCGAGTCAAAGTCACTCCTTGTCAGAGGTTCTGCTTGTGGGTACAACTCCATAGTCTCGCGTTCAGACAGACAGCAACAGTGGCCAGCAAGACATTCTACGCAAGCTTCTCGCCAGACGTATTGCCAGATGCCGCAAGTATCCGGCCATCAGCCATGTAACCCGTTCAGGCGCCGATCAATCGCGACCTTCACTGGTCGATTCGCCAGAGCGCCAATCGCCGTCGGCACGGATGGCGGCGGTGATTCGTCGACTGCTGTCACGCAGCTGGTGGGCCTGTGTGCGAGTCAGCGAATCGAAGACGAGCCTGCGCACAAGAGCAACGTGCCCAGGCGCCGCCGCAGACACAGCCCCCTGCCCGCTGTCGGTCAACGTCGCGATCGTGATTCGGCCGTCGCTCGGATCCGTAGCGCGGCGCACCCACAGCTTCCGCTCAAGTCGTGCGACTGCTCGTGACAAGCGGGACAGGGTGCTATTGGCGTAGCTGGCAAGCTCACTCATGCGAAGCGATTTTCCCTCAGCCTCGGAGAGGGCGAAGAGGATCCCGAACTCGAAATGACTGATCCCCGAATCACCCTGCATCTGCGCGTCGAGTGCCGCAGGAAGCCACTCCAGAAGCGTCGCCACTGCCGACCATACTTCAAGCTCATCGGAGTTGAACGCATCAGCGGATTCGTCATTGATCATGAGCGCCATTCTAGTACTTCACTTGCCCAGGAAAGTTGATACACCTAAGATTCACTTACTCAGGAAAGTAAATGGTGCCGTGCACAGCGGCGCGAGAGGACACGTACACCATGGATACAGAGATCTCAGGCACAAGGGCCTTCGTCAGCGGTTCCACTCAGGGCATCGGATTCGCGGTGGCCGCGAGCCTGGCCGCAGAGGGGGCCACCGTAGTGATCAACGGCCGCGACGGGCACCGCGTGTCCGATGCGCTTGAGAGTCTTCGCAGCTTGGTGCCCGGCTGCGACGTCTCGGGGATAGCCGCCGACTTCGCTGACCCAGGGCACGTCGGTGCACTCCTCGACGCGCTCGATCCCGTGGATGTGCTGGTCAACAATGTGGGACTCTTTGACGTATCGCGGTTTGAGGAGATCTCGGACGAGGAGTGGCTGCGGTATTTCGAGATCAATGTGATGAGTGGGGTCCGCCTCTCGCGTCGTCTTCTTGATCCGATGCTCAAGAAGGGGTGGGGGCGGATCATCTTCGTCGGCACCGAGTCCGCCGTGGATGTGCCCGGTGACATGATCCACTACGGGGCGACCAAGGCAGCTGCGCTTGCGCTGAGCAGCGGTCTCGCGAAACTCACCCGGGGCACCGGCGTTACGGTCAATACCGTTCTGGGCGGCCCGACCTATTCCGCCGGTGTAGCAGACACGGTCGAGCAGATCGCTTCCGCACAGTCGCTTACTCCTGAGGCTTTGAAGTCCACACTCGTGCGTGAGTCCTCGCTCATCCAACGCTTCATCGAACCCGACGAGATAGCGAATCTGGTGACCTACCTGGCCAGCGCCAAGTCATCGGCTACCAACGGCGCCGCACTACGTGCTGACGGCGGCGTTCTCCCCATCACCGTGTGAGCCGTCTCCGGCGTGTAAGCCATCAGCGGCGCACAGTCGTGACTGCTGGACAGATCTTCCCCGGAGTCAGCCGGAGAAAGTATGGCGGTATTCGTTGGGAGAGGTGGAGAGGATGCGCTGGAAATGCATGCGCAGATTCGCTCCGGTGCCCAGTCCCACCTGGTCAGCGATCTGCTCGATCCCCAAGTCGCTGTTCTCGAGGAGCTCTCTGGCCAGGTCGACACGGGCCCGGAGCACCCACTGCATCGGCGTGTATCCGGTGTCGTCGACGAAGCGTCGTGAGAACGTGCGTACGGAGACTCCCGCGTTTGCCGCAAGGTCGGTCAGTGTCAGTGATTCTCCGAGATGCTGCAAAGCCCATTCTCTCGTGTCGGCGAAGACCTCACCAAGGGGGTCAGGGACGCTGCGCGGCACATATTGGGCCTGCCCTGCACTGCGGTAGGCGGCCGCGACCAACCGGCGAGCGACCTGGTTGGACAGTCCCACACCGTGGTCGCGGCGGATGAGGTGGAGGCAGAGATCGATCGCTGAGGCTGCTCCGGCCGAGGTCAGCAGCGCTCCTTCGTCGATGAACAGGACGTTCTCGTCGACCTCGATCGAGGGATAGCGTCGGGCCAGTTCCTTCGCCGTTGACCAATGAGTCGTCGCCCGCCGCCCTGCAAGCAGACCGGTGCGTGCAAGGACAAAGGTGCCAGTCGAGATTGCGGCGACCCGGGCACCGCGCTCGAACGCGGAGAGCAGAGCCCCGACGACGGCCGCTGATGGCTCATTTTCGACGACCGAAGCGGCGCCCGGGATGACGATCGTGTCTGCCGCTTCCAATGCGTCGAGTCCGACGTCGACGCTGTAGGAGAGACCATCGGCTCCGATGACCATCCCGGGGGCCGCCCCACAGACTTCAACCGAGTACGGCCAGGTTCCGCCGGGAAGGATACCGCTGGGGTGAACAGACGCGGTGGGGCTGACCGCGTTGGAGCCGCGGCCGAAGACCTGGACGGGAACGCCGAGGTCAATGGCAGACACCCCGCCTAAAGCCAGCACGAGAATCCGGTGCGGCTTCGGGCGGGGTGTTCTGCGCAGTGGGGTTCGGGAATCTTCAGTCATGATTGCTCTTCAGTCTAGGCAATCGAAGGGCCCCGTTCATCAGCGACTCTGAGCAATCGAGGATCGGGCACGACTCCCGGTTCGATTCAGCTGTGGTCGTGGGCTCCGGTGAGCTTGAAGCCGAGGCGTCCGTGGGCGAATGCGCCGCCGGCCCGAATCGCCGAGGCGGTCCATGCGGTCTCTGCCAGCTCGGTTTCCGAAGCGCCGGCCTTGACCGCTGCATTCGCGTGCGCATCGATGCAGTAGGCGCACTGGGTCGTCAGTCCGACGGCATAGGCGATGAGCTCACGGTACTTCAGCGGAATCTCACGCCCGTCCTCAGCGAAGACGGCATTATTGAAATCACCAAAGGCCTTGAGGATGTCCGGAGTCGTCTCCTTGTAGGCCTTGTCGTACTTTCCGTCGCCTTCGCGATCGAAGAAATCAGTCATGGTGCGCTACCTCCTGGGATCGAAATCGTTCCAAATTGCCACGCTACCTCCAGTGGCAAGGGGATGTATTCGCTTTCGTCACATGTGACCGGAGGAGCGCGCCCGAACGCGGGCCAGACGATGACGGCCAGAAGAAGTCGGTCAGAAGATGCCGGGCTGAGCTGCCAGCGATTGGGGAGCGATGCTTCGAGCAGCCTCGGTGGGAGCAGTCGCGGTCGGAGCTGGACTCCTGAGGTCGGCTGCCGGCTCGACTGCTGAGGCCACCGGCGGAACAGCTGGAGAATCAGCCTTCGGGGGAACCGCCTCGGCGATGGCCTCGAACATGGCCAGGGTGCCGTGCTGGTGGGCAAGGCTCACCGGCTGGGGGTCACTGGAGAGCTTGACGCCCACGGTCTGGGTGGCGCGGTCGATGTAGAGCATCTGGCCGTGAATGCCGATGCCGATGACCACGTCGCGACTAGCCGAAGGCACCCAAAACTGGCTGCGATACATGCCGCCCGGGTAGGACTGCCCCGATGGAGAGTCCGCAAAGACCTGGGCGGAGTCGGCCGCTCCGGTGAAGATGTCGTCGATCCAATTGCCTGACAGAACACGTTCGCCCTCGGCGGTGGTGCCGCCGCGGGCGATCATCTCGCCGAACCTTGCCAGGTCGCGCAGAGTGGTGCTGATGGCGCCGTCGGCGATGGACCCGCCCCAGCGGTCTTGGCAGACCTGCGCTGCGTGGGCCGCACCGATCTTCGACCACAGATATTCGCTGGCGATGACGGAGAAGGGCTGCCCGACGACGGCTTCGCAGATCCAGGCCAGGACGTCGGTCTCGCAGCTGCGATAGACGAAGGCACCGCCGTGTTCGCGTTCGCTGGTCAGCCCCATGAGGAAGTTTTTGATTCCGCTCGCCGAGGTAGCTGTCCGAGGCGCGAAATCGACGGCTTCGAACAGTGCCCGGATCTCGGAACCTTCTTCGAGGTATTCCTCGGAGAATTTGATCCCGGATCGCATGTCGAGGAGGTCGCGGATGGTTGCTCCGGCGTATCCGCTCTCGGACAGTACCGGCACTCGGGAGGCGACCAGGTCTTCCGGTGAGAGCAGGCCCGCGTCGCTGAGTGCGCCGACGACGGTGGAGACGATGGACTTGCTGATCGAGAACAGCATGTGCTGGCGCGCCGGCTTCATCGGCCAGGCGTACTCTTCCGCCAGTGCCACGCCTTCACGAGTGACGAGCCAGGCATCGGTGAAGGTATTGGCCAGGACATCGCCGACGGTCGACCAGGCTTCGTCTGCGGCGGACCACTTCTCGCGGTCGATGGGCAGGGGACGGAAATCATGCTCTTGAGTCAAGAGATCACGGACCGAGCCGATACCGCGCGGAATGCCGCCGACGGGGAAGAGCTCTTCCATCCGAGTGAGTGAGAATGCGAAGTACTCGGGCCATTTCCAGGAGTCGAGGTCGATGCGTTCGAGAATCGCCTCGGACGGGTCGACGATGGCGTCTTCACTCGCCGAGGTGAGGTCGCCGGCACGCGGCAACGGACGGATCTCCGGTGGAGTTTCGGCATCCTCGGCCGGTACATCTGCTGGGTCTTTTGCTGGATCGGTCGGGACTGCCTGGCCGTCGGTCTGTTCTGACTGCATTCTGATGCCTTTGGTATTTCCCGAGAGCGCGCCGATACGTTGTCCGGCTGATTCGTCGGTGGGGCCGGGCAGGGTCTTGTCCATATCCGCCATATTTCGCCTCCACCGGTCTCGATCTGCAAGGGAGAGCTTACCTGCAGGAGAAGAACCCGCACAGTTGAGGTCGATTTGGAGAGCACAATCTGGGCCGCAGATCGGCGGACGGAGAGCTTCTCACCAGCACAGTCATCACAGTCGGTTACTGATCATTCATTCAACTTACGATCTGGTCTTCCCCGCGTATTCTTTAATCGCCGCGCCCCAATCATGCCGCCGGGTCCTTGTCATGCTCCTACACCTCGAGACTCGGCCGTCGTGTCGAGCCCCATGTGCACGCACAAGTGTGGCGGCGCTCCGTGCGTGTTTCAGCGAACCCCAGCAGAATGCGAGTGGCTATAAGGTGGTGGTCGGAGGAACGGGAACCCGATCAGCTCTGCGCCGATGGCTTCCGCCCAGGCAGGCAGATTCCATTTTACCTGCGCGATGACGACCAACGTTGCCATCGCCTCGCCCATTCTCACTATTCTGGCCGGGCCAGCCCAGGCAGACCGTCATTACGGCAGAGAAGGTCGATGAACTTCAGGACAACTCTTGTGCTCTCATCCCCGCGGACTCGATGTCGAGTGCTACACCAGCCCCTGGTCCTCGGCGACGCGGATGGCGCGGGAACGAGAGTCCACGCCCAGCTTTGTGAACACGTTGACCAGATGGCTCTTCACGGTCGCCTCGGTGACGAAGAGCTCCTGCGCGATCTGCGCGTTCGAGGCACCGGTGGCCAGCAGCTTCACCACGTCGCGTTCCCGTCGGGTCAGCTTCGGGCCGGGATTGCGCATCGCGGCGATGACCTTCGATGAGATCTCAGGCGGCAGATAGGTCTCCCCGCGTGAAGCCTTCTCGATCGCGGTCGAGATGTCCTCGGGGTTGATGTCCTTGAGCAGGTACCCGGCCGCGCCGGCGTTGAGTGCCGCGACGATTTCGGAATCGTTGTCGAAGGTCGTGAGGATGAGGACCGCAGGCTTCTTCGGCAGGGCGTTGAGCCGCTTCGTCACCTCGATGCCGTCGATGCCCTCCCCCAGGCGCAGGTCGCACATCACCACATCGGGCGCGAGCTCGTCGACCACGGCCAGTGCCTCTTCGCCGCTGCCTGCCTCACCGACGACGGTGATGTGCTCGGGTGCGTCGATGACGGACCGCAGGCCGGCCCGCACCACGGGATGGTCGTCGACGAGGATCACTCGAATCGTCATGCGCTGTCTCCTTGTGTGGATTGTCCATTGGCGTCATCGGCCGCGCCGAGGTGGTTCCTGGGTTCACCGTCGACCGCGGCCCCCGGCCGGGAAGTCAGAATCGGATTCTTGGGCAGTGTGGCTGAGATTGCGAATCCCGAGCCCGGCGTCGACTCGATCACGAGCTCTCCGCCCAGCTCGCGCATGCGCGACCCAATGAAGTCGAGGCCGAAGCCGGACTCGGATTCGCGTTTGCGCGAGCCCGGCTCGGCCATTCCGACGCCGTCGTCGACGATGTCCATGCGGATCGACCCGTCGAGATCCATGAGGCTGACCATGACGCGTGAGGCGTGGGAATGCTGTCTGACATTGGCGAGCGCGGACTGTGCAGTCCGCAGCAGGGCCACCTCCACCTCGGCGGGCAGAGAAGGCAGCGTCTCATCGACCTCGACGCGAGCGTTGATAGAAGTGTCGTCCTCAAGACGCGCGAGCAGACGGCGGATGGCCGCGGTCAGCGCCCCGTCCTCGAGCTCGGCCGGGGCGAGGGCGGCGATGATCCGGCGCACGTCTCGCGAACTCTGAGCGGCGAGGTCCTCGACTTGGCGCAGGACCTGCTGGGCATGCTCGTCGGTGGTCTTGTCCACCTCGGCGTGGGCGATGAGCCGGATCGAGGAGATCTCCTGTGCGATTGTGTCGTGGATGTCGCGAGAGACCCGGGTGCGTTCCTGGATCTCTCCGGCATGACGCTGGGTCAGGGCAAGTTCGTCCTGTAGGTCAAGGAGATTCTGGTGAGCCAGCTCCAAGGATTGGAGCAGCTCTTCGCGCCTGCGCCCTTCGCGCAGAAGTTCGATATAGCCGCGGGAGAGGCCGAGGGCGAAGACCGCCCCAATGAGGGAACCGATGATGCTCGCGGTGCCGACCTCACCGTAATGGGCCAGGGGTGCCACGACCGTGGCGATGTAGGTCAGGGCGGTGAAGACCACGGCGATGCGGATCGAAAACAGGTGTCCGGCGAGGAGCCAGAGGACGAAGGCGATCCAGATGAATTCGGCGGAGACCAGCAGGGTGCACAGCCACGCACCGGCGAGGACCAGCAGCCACCATTTGGCCAGGACGATCGCACCGCTGCGGGCAGTCCGGACGGCACCGAGGGTGTACCAGGCGAGGAAGACGATGCTCACTGCGATCGCCGCCAGCGGTGCCGCTCCCCCGTCGATGGCGCGGATGCACGAGATCACGGTGAGGGCCAGGGCCATCGCGTGCTGGCCGATCTCCATGGTGCGCTCTGTCCACCCGCGTGTGTCCACGGTTTCACCTTCCTGCATGTCGTTCGTCCTGCCAACTCAATCACATCTGCGGCGAGCGCGTGCGCTTTTCAACGGGCTGCGCTTTCGATCGAGTGCACACTGTCAGGCATGCGTGCGGCTTCAGCTGGGCTCGCTTTCAGCCCAGTGCGCACTTTCAGCCGAGGATTCACACGCCGGGGCCCCGCCACCGATGTCTTACGATGGCCGGGCCCCGTCCACTGCTGTCAGTGCCGTTTGTCCTCGACACTGCGGTGACGGTCAGTGCTTGCTGTGTCCTGTCGAGGCACCGACGCTCTCGGATTCGCTCAGCAGGTGAGTGCGCTCTGCGTAAGTGCTGCCTGCTTGAGCACTCTCGTCCGGTGTGTCATCGGCAGCCGATGATTCCCGAGTTCCTGCCTCACCAGCACCGGCTGCCGTAACACCGGCACCGGCTGCCGCGGCATCAGCATCGGCGTATTTGTGCTCCGAGCGGGTGATCGCCTTGTTGGGCCACCACATCTTGTTGCCGGCCAATCCGAAGATGGCTGGGACGATGACCGTGCGCACGATGATGGTGTCGACGAGCACGCCGACTCCGACGATGAGCCCCAGCTGACCGAGGACCATCAGCGGCAGCATGCCCAGTGCCGCGAACACTCCGGCCAGGACGATGCCGGCGCTGGTGATCACGCCGCCGGTGTGGCTGACGGCTTCGATCATGCCCTGACGGGAACCGTGGATGACAGATTCCTTCTTCGCCCTGTGGGACAGGAAGATCGAGTAGTCGATGCCCAGTGCCACGAGGAACAGGAACGCGAGTATCGGAACCTGCGCATCCAGTGCCGCCTGGCCGAAGATCGTCCGGCTGAGGAACGCTCCGAGACCGATCGATGCGGCCGAGGAGGCCACGTTGACCACCAGCAGGGTGCCCGCCACCAGAGGTGCACGCAGGATGCCGAGCAGGATGATGAAGCTGATGGCCAGGATCAGCGGTGCAATGGCCAGGAAGTCCTGAGCATTTCCGTCGCGGGCATCGAGTTCCGTGGCAGCCGCGCCGCCGACCTTTGCGTCCGCACCGTCGATCGCGTGGACATCGGATCGGATGTCGGTGACCAGATCCAGGCCTGCGGGGCTGTCGGGTTCGTATTCGCCGGTGACCATGACCTTCGAGATCGAGGTTCCCCCGGTCGTCGTCTTGTCGGTGACGTTGGCGCGTACGACCCCGTCGAGGTCTGACACGGAGTCCGCGACCTCCTTCGCATGTGCCGAGTCGGTGACGACCCAGATCGGCTGTGATTCGCCGGGCGGGAAGTGGTCGGCCAGAGTATCGAGGCCCTGTGCCGATTCTGACTGCACGCGGAACTTCTCGGATTGGTCCAGTCCCACCGAGGTGCCGATGAGTCCCGTAGCCATGACACCGAGAATGATGATTCCGGCGCCGAGGTGGATGCCCGGTTTCTTGACCACGCGAGTCGCGATGGTCCTCCAGATGGAGGCCTTCGCAACGGGCTTCGCTCCGGTGGTTCCGTCGGAAGCTGTTTCGACGACCGCGATTTCATCGGCTGCTTCCTGAACCTTGGGAACGAAGGGCCAGAACACGCCCTTGCCGCAGATCGCGAGGACCGGGGGCAGTGCGAAGAGCACGGCGGCTGCGGCGATGATGAGTCCGACCGCGGCGGTGATGCCCAGTCCGCGGGTTCCTGGGATTACGGCGAAGATAAGGCTGAGCAGGGACAGGACCACGGTCAGGTTCGAGGCGAGGATCGTCGAGGCTGTGTGCGTCCAAGCGGAGCCCAGCGCCAGACGGTGATCGCTTTCGCGGCCGAGCTCCTCCCGGTAGCGGGAGATGAACAGGAGCGCGTAGTTGGCTCCGGCGCCGAAGACGAGGACGCTGATGATGCCCGTGTCGAACTGCAGGTCAAGTGCGTCACCGATGGCCCCGGTCACCGTGGAGGCGAGCCCGTCGGCGGTGCCGATGACGATCAGGGGCAGCAGCCACAGGATCGGCGAGCGGTAGGTGATGATGAGCAGCAGGGCGACGATGACGATGGTCACGATGAGGAGCGTGAAGTCCGCGCCGCCGAAGGCAGAGGCGATGTCGGCGCCGATCGCGGGTCCACCGGTGACCAGAAGGGACATTCCGGAATCCTCGAGCGCACCGGCCTGCGAGTCATCGGCGATGAAGTCGCGGAGCCCGTCGACGGTCTCAGCGGTGTCGGAGTTGGTCAGTCCGACCTCGATGGGGACCATGAGCAGCGCGGCCTTGCCGTCATCGCTCATGATGGGCCCGCTCGCCTTGGATGCATCGTCACCGGCAGATGAGTCTGTGCTCGAATCACCGGATTGAGCCGAGTCGATGTAGTCGCTGAGCGAGCCGCTCAGCTTCCCCAGTTCTGACTGGTCGGTGTCGCTGAGGACCGAACCGTCGTCGTGGGTGGCCACGACCATGACCGACTGCTTGTCGGCGTCGGGGAACTTCTGCAGGAGCTGTGCGGCCTGAGTGGATTCGGAGTTCGCCGGGGCGGATTCGTTGGCCCGATCCTCGCCTGCCCCGGACAGGAGTCCGAAGAGGAGAGTGACGAGGATGACGACCCCGCCGAGGACGAACCACGAACCGCGCTTCGACACCAGTGTGTGCGCGCTTTTCGTGAGTGTTGTGTTCATGTCTTAAGCTCATCAATTTTCTGAGCTCAAAACATCGCCTAGGAGTTCAGACTAAATCTGCAACTTTCGATGGAGTCTCGCGAGTATCAGGCGATCGTGGCACCCGCGGCGTCCATCTCAGCCAGCGCCAAAGTGGAGGAGTCCTTGCCGACACCGGCGATGAGGTCCTGCAGAACGCGGACGGACAATCCGTTCTTCAGAGCGTCGAGGACCGTGGCGCGCACGCAATGGTCGGTGGCGATGCCGACGACGTCCACCTCGGTGATGGTGAGGTCTGTGAGCAGATCGCCGAGGCGCTCCCCCGTATCCGTCGTCCCTTGGAAGGCGGAGTAGTCGGGTGTGCCCTGCCCCTTGCGCACGTGGTGGGTGATGGCTTCGGCGGCCAGCAGTGAATCGTATGCAGCGCCCTCGGTGTCCGCGACGCAGTGCTCGGGCCAGGTGTCGACGAAATCGGGGTTCTGGCTGAAGTGGCCGCCGTTGTCGCTGCCGGCGTCGTGCCAGTCGCGGGAGGCGATGATCGCGTCGTAGTCATCGGCGTGGGTGTCCACAAAGCGTGTCACCTCTTCGGCGACACGGTCGCCGCCATCGACGCCGAGCGCCCCGCCCTCGGTGAAGTCGTTCTGGATGTCCACGATGAGAAGTGCCTTCGCCATATCTCGAGCATAGGCGCTTGTGTGCCGTTTTCCAGAGACCGCGGCGAAGTCGCTCAGATCCATCCTTCTGCACGGAAGATGCTGCGGTAGATATCTCTGATGACATCGTGTTTGCGGGCGTTGTACTCCATGACAGTCTCACCGGCGGCGTTCGCCTCGGCGACGGAGCGCAGCTTCACGTTCTGATAGCGGTCCCGGTCGCCGGGATGACTGCGCAGCCGGTAGCGGAACATGCGCATACGGGCGATTTCCGAACACCGTGGGCCGAAGACGTGGAGATTGCAAATTGGGGTGAGGGAATTTCCGGTGCCAGCGTCGATGTGCTTGAACATTCGGTGCTGATACCAGGCAGGTTCGCGAAGCACGAGCTCGAAATCTATGGAGTTCAGACGAGGCCGGTAGGCGGTCTCTTCACCTGGGTCAGGGACGACGAGTGCGATGTCGATGATGGGCTTCGCCGCCAATCCCGGCACAGAGGTGGAGCCCACGTGTCCGATGCCCAATGCCGTGGGCCCGAGCACGGCCAGGATTTGGTCAGACAGCTGCGAATACTGCTCGAACCAGGAAGGATCATGCTCGACGAGCGCGATCGGTGCGCGGGGCGGGCCGGACCGGACCCACATATCGGGGTCATCGACATCATGAAAGGTGATGATCTTGTCCACCTCGACGATACGAGACTCAGCTTCGGCTTTGAGAGGCTTGGTGCTGCCGTCATCTTTTTCGGGCATGTTCTTCACACTAGCCATGTTGCTGGGCCTTCAGCCGGTGGGTTTACCTTCAAACCAGTAGAACTGTGAGAAGTAGTGATCCTTCGGCAGCTCCAGATCCTGTTTGACCACGGCGCGCACCTGCTTGATGAGGCCGCGTTCGCCTGCTGCCCAGACATAGAGACCACTCTGGTCGAGACCAAGCGATCGAATGTGCTCGGCCAGGGCGTGCCCCATCGGGCCGTTGCGGGGGACCCAGTCCCACCGCATGTTCGGATGGTCGGTCCGAGGAAGGCCTGCAACGGTCTCTGGATCATGGTCATCTTCGAGCACAACGGTCACAGCCACCTCGGCGGGGAAAGCGTCGAGCCAGGAGTTCACTGCGGGCAGTGCTGTCAGGTCGCCGGCAAGGACCACATGATCGGTGTCGTCAGGCAGATCGATGCGGGCGGGGGTCAGCGCGGCTTCGATCCTCGTGCCCGGCCTCGCGGTCGCGGCCCACTTGCTGGCGGGTCCGCTTCCCGCGGGATTTGCCTCATCGCTGTGAAGGACGAAGTCGAGGCTGAAGGTTCCGGCGGTCAGATCCACATCGACGAAGGTGTACCCACGCTGACTGACTTGGGCGCGGCCCTTCTCCGGATGGGGGAACCAGAGACGAGTCCAGACAGTGGGAAAGACCTCGCTGAGCTCGGACAGGAGCTCGGGTCCCGTGAAGTGGATTCGCCGGTAGTAGTCGGTGAAGTCCTCGACCTGCGTCACCGCGACCTCATGGTTGGTGATGCGCATCAGGCGCATGACCCCGCGCTGCCAATTGACCATACTCGTCCGCCCCTTCGCCCAGTAATATTTTCATTCCTGAGCTTAGCCTAAGCTAACTAAAATGGGGTGGACTGAGAAGCGACGACACGAGGGCAGCCGCGGACCGGTTTCAGCCCTGCTTCAGGGCCTTCTTCTGAGCCTTCTTCGCGGCCTTCTGTGCCGCCTTCTTCGCTGCCCGCTTAGTCGTCTGAGCGCCTGCAACCAGGAGGAGTCCGCCCAATGCCGCAACGTTCTTAGAGAAGTGGATCTTGTGAGCGGCAGCGTCGGCGCCGTCCATGTCCCAGAAGGCGTGACCGGCCAGCGTGGTCGGCACCAGGGATCCAGCGAGGGCGAGCGCGGACAGGCGCGGCTTGACGCCCAGCGCCATGGTGGTTCCGGCAAGGAGCTGCAGTCCCCCATTGGCGCGAACCAGGAGTTCATCGTCTTCGGGCAGGACCGGCAGGTATTCGCGGATCGCATCGAGTGTCGGGGCGGCGGCCGCGACACGACCGCCGGGGCTGGTCAGCGCCGAATAACCGCCGGTGATGAAGACTGGTGCGGTGAGTACGCGTCCTGCTGTCTGCAGCAACGATGGACCTAGTGCCATGGAGTTCTCCTTGAGGTGTGGGGTTTTGAGCCTAACGGATGCTCGACCTCAGCCTCAAAGCACTTCGCGGCTGGGCGCCGCTGTCGGACTCGTCGCGGGAGTCCCAGTCGTGCCCGACGTGGGCGTCTCGGTCGCACTCGCTGCAGGTGCAACGGGCGCGGGCGCTACAGCCTTCGGCCGCTTGAAACCCAGTTCGGGCTGCTTGCGAAACTGGCCGGTGGCGAAGAGAACGGCGATGACTATCGCTGACACGATCCAGCCGCTCACACCCAGGAACGAGACCAAGGCCATGTCCGGCGCCTCGGCGGAGCCATCGATGAAGAGTCCCAGCAGCATTCCCGCTGAACCGTTGAGCGCAGCATGCCCGGCGACGGCCGGCCAGATCGATCCGGTGCACAGCCGCAGCCAACCGAACAGGATTCCCAGCATGACGCATCCGCCGACCATGAACGCCAGGCCGGTGATGTCGGGGCGAGCGAAGTTGTATCCGAGCAGGATCAGCGGTGCGTGCCACAGACCCCAGATCACTCCGACGATGATGAGCGCGGGCCAGGTGCCGAGAGGACGCAGGCTCGTCAGCAGCCAACCCCGCCAGCCGACCTCCTCGCCGAAGGCGACCGTGAAGTTGAACAGCGAGCCCAGGGCCATGATCACCAGGTAGCCGATCACAGCCACAACCACAGGGATCTCTTCGAGTCCGGGCAGCTGCGCCAACTGCGCTTTGAACCCAGAGAGGCCGAGCAGGTCAACCTGCATCCAGCCGAAGGCCGCTCCCACCAGGTAGGCCACGGCGACCAGCACGAAGATCCCGAAGAATGCGAGCGCGGTCATGCCCAAAACCCGACCGAAGGGACGCAGCGGCCAAATACCGAGGTACCTGACTATGCTGGCCCGCGGGCCACCGGTGCGACGGCGCTGGATGAACATCGCCACGACCACAGCGATCAGCGGGGTGAACATCATAGCCATCCCCGAAACTTGCACCAGCATCACGTTTCCGAGGCCCTCGCCGCTCAACCACAGCGGCAGGCACACGAGCCAGGCGAGGATCACCGCGACGGCAACGAAGACTGCGAACTCGAGCCACGGCACCGTGGCCGGAACGATTGCCAGGGGTCGCCCCTTGGGGTCGACTTCCTCCCTCGCCGAGGCAGCTGCCGGCTCTGCGCCTACGATCACCTTGTCGCTGCGTTCCGTTTCCATGCTCACGGCTTCTCCTCAAATCCTGCGCCGGCCTGCATTTCCTGCGCTGTCCTTAGGAACCAACCTACGTTGCCGCAGAACCGGCCACCTCCGCCTCGTGGATGAAATCGTTCTCGCCCGCATGGCCGAGCCGCGCTGTTCTTCCCTCGAGCGCACCGACTCCAGACACCCAGACCCATCCGCATTCTGAGATACGATGAGTCTCGTTGAATCACCGTCGACTCGTGCAAAGGTGCACTCCTGATGACCGAACCATCCCCGAAATCACATCTCTCGGACGCCGACCACCTCTCCGTCCTCGGCTACAACGACTCCTTCGAACGGTCGATGAGCCCCTGGGCGAACTTCGCCCTCGGCTTCACCTACCTCTCGCCCCTCGTCGGCGTCTATTCCCTTATGGCCGTCGCCCTGTCCACCGGTGGTCCACCGTCGATCTGGTGGATCATCATCGTCGCGTGCGGGCAGATGCTGGTGGCATTGGTCTTCGGCGAAGTCGTCTCCCAATTCCCCATCGCCGGTGGAATCTACCCGTGGTCACGCAGATTGTGGGGCAAAAAATATGCGTGGATGGCAGCTTGGGTCTACATCTGCGCACTCATCGTCACCATCACCTCGGTGTCGGAGTTCGGGGCCGGGTTCGTGGCGAGCCTCTTCGGCTTCGCACTGGGCCGCAACACCACTCTCCTGCTGGCATTGGCGCTGCTGATCCTCGCCCTGGCCATCAACTTCAGCGGCACCAAATGGTTGGCTCGGATCGCCAGGATCGGCCTGTTCGCCGAACTCATCGGTGTCATCGGACTGGGACTGTTCCTGCTTATCTTCGAGCGCAAGCACAGTTTCGGCGTGTTCTTCGACTCCATGGGCACCGCCGGTGACGGCAGCTACGTCGCAACTTTCATGGGTGCAGCGGTCGCCGGACTCTTCCTCTTTTACGGCTTCGAGGCCTGCGGCGACGTGGCCGAAGAGGTCTCCAATCCCGCTCGCGGCATCCCGAAGGCCATGCTCATGACGATCGTCGTCGGCGCGGTTTCGGCCCTGTTCTCATTCGCCGGCTACGTGCTGGCGGCCCCGAACCTCGACGAGATCGTGGCCGGACAGGTCGAAGATCCCATTCCCACGATCCTTGAGGGAAGCCTCGGCACGGTTGGGGCCAAGATCTTCCTCCTCGTCGCCATCACCGCCTTCATCTCCTGCGTGCTCAGCCTCCAGGCCGCCGCCTCGCGCCTGATCTTCAGCTTCGCTCGCGACGGCATGATGCCAGGCCACCGTTGGCTGTCAAAGGTCACCGACGGGACGAAGGTCCCACGCAACGCCCTCATCGTCGCCTGCATCGCACCGGCACTCATCTGCGTGCTCATCTGGTTCAACGACGGAATTCTCGTCGCCGTCACCTCATTCGCGATCCTCGGCATCTACCTGGCCTTCCAGATGGTCGTCCTCGGCGCACTGCGTCAGCGCGCCAAGGGATGGAAGCCCGCCGGCCCATGGTCACTGCGCGGCTGGGGCTTCCTCGTCAACACCGCGGCCTTGGCCTACGGCATCTTCGCCATGATCCTGCTCTCCCTGCCCGGCGACTCGGGGTCCTTCTTCGCCGACTGGATCGTGCTCATCGGCCTCGTCGTGGTGCTGGCAGCCGGATTCATCTACCTCTTCATCGCCCGTCCCGATCGACAGTCCGATGCTCCCGAAGGTGATGCGATCGCCGTCGCCGAGGCGATCCGCTCCCACCACTCGAATCGCTGAGCCCCGAGGTCGCAACCACGAAACGTCGAGCGGACCACTTAGCATCGAGCGGGCACTCTATAGCCTCTGCCCTCGACGCTAAGTGGTCCGCTCGATTCTGCTCAGCGAGCCGAAGCATTAAGCACATAAAAATACATATCTATGCATAACAATTCGACACGGGTTGTCCTGGCCGCTAAGCTGGTCAGCATGTCGAAAGTATTGTCTTCGCTCCCAGTCGGTGAGCATGTTGGAATCGCCTTCTCCGGCGGACTGGATACCTCCTGCGCAGTCGCATGGATGCGTCACAAGGGCGCCATCCCCTGCACCTACACGGCGGATATCGGCCAGTATGACGAGCCCGACCTCGACTCCGTCACGGAGCGTGCGAAGGAATACGGTGCTGAGATCGCCCGTTTCGTCGACGCCAAGCGCCTGCTGGTCGAAGAGGGCTTCGTCGCTTTGCAGTGCGGTGCCTTCAACGTCCGCTCCGGCGGCAAGACCTACTTCAACACGACTCCTCTGGGCCGTGCGGTCACAGGCACGATGCTCGTGCGCGCCATGAAGGAAGACGGCGTCGACATCTGGGGCGACGGCTCGACCTACAAGGGCAACGACATCGAGCGCTTCTACCGCTACGGCCTCATGGCCAACCCGAAGCTGCGCATCTACAAGCCCTGGCTCGACTCGGACTTCGTCGAGGAACTGGGCGGACGCCAGGAGATGAGCGAATGGCTCGTCGAGCACGGCTACCCCTACCGCGACTCCGCCGAGAAGGCGTACTCCACAGACGCCAACATCTGGGGTGCGACCCACGAGGCGAAGAGCCTTGAGTTCCTCGATGCCGGACTCGACATCGTCAACCCGATCATGGGTGTCGCCGCCTGGCGTGATGACGTCGAGGTCGCCACCGAAGAGGTCACCGTCGGCTTCGAGGCCGGCCGTCCCGTCTCGATCAATGGTGAGAAGTTCGACGACCCGGTGGCACTGGTCTTCAAGGCCAACGAGGTCGGCGGCCGTCACGGACTCGGCGTCTCCGACCAGATCGAGAACCGCATCATCGAGGCCAAGTCGCGCGGCATCTACGAGGCCCCGGGCATGGCACTGTTCCACATCACCTACGAGCGCCTGCTCAATGCCATCCACAACGAAGACACCATCGCGCTCTACCACGAAGAGGGTCGCCGCCTGGGTCGCCGGATGTACGAGGGACGCTGGCTGGATCCGCAGTCACTCATGCTGCGCGAATCCATGCAGCGCTGGGTCGCCTCGGCGATCACCGGCGAAGTGACCTTGCGCCTGCGCCGCGGTGACGACTACACGATCGTCAACACCCAGGGCCCCAACCTGTCCTACCACCCAGAGAAGCTGTCGATGGAGCGCGTGGGCGACGCCGCCTTCGGCCCCGAGGACCGGATCGGTCAGATGACCATGCGCAACCTCGACATCGCCGATTCACGTGCCCGCCTCGAGCAGTACGCGGCCATGGGCATCGTCTCCGGCCCGACCTCGGAACTCGTCGGTTCACTTGAGGCCGGCGGCGCCGACGAAATCGCGAACTCCGGTGCCGATATCGACGCAGCCAGCGACCTCGCCGGCCTCTCCGCTGCCTTCGACGCCGGCACGGACTGACCCCGAAGTCCTCTCGGCCATCACCGGCCGAAGGCTGAGTCGTACCCGCAGCCCACGCACACCAGTGATGTCACTGTGTGCGTGGGCTTCTTCGATCTCGGATCGACCAGAAATTGCCAACCGCTGCACCGGGCTCAGCGGACAGTGGGAAGATCGTGCCATGACTTCAGCAGCGTCCACTGCACATTCCTTCGCCGAGGCGATCGACCGCCAGCTCCGCGAGGGTGGCACCGCCGTACGCGCCCAGAAGGAGCGGGAGTACCTCAAGAGCGATCTCGTCCACTACGGGGTTGGCGTACCAGCTACCAGGGCTGTCGTACGTGACGCGCTGCGCTCTGCAGATCTCGACCATGACGCAATCATCGAACTCGCCGAACTGCTGTGGGACACCGAGGCCACCATCGACACGAGCAACCTCGAAGCAGGCAAGAAGCCCTCACCGCCGGAATCACACCCACATCGGGCACCTGCCTACGAGTGTCGCAGTGCGGCCACGATGGTGCTCGTCCAATCGATGGACCACCTCGGCGTCGGGGACAGCAGCTTCCTTGAACGGCTGCTTCGAGAGTCCCGGACCTGGGCGCTGGTCGATCCACTGGCCGGCGATGTCGTCGGCCCGCTGAGCGAACACGATGGGGGTTTTGACCAAGCCCTCGACCGCTGGGCGACAGACGAAGATTTCTGGATTCGGCGCGCCGCGCTGCTGGCCCACCTGC
This sequence comes from Brevibacterium sp. FME37, assembly GCF_014897485.1. Classification (NCBI taxonomy): domain Bacteria; kingdom Bacillati; phylum Actinomycetota; class Actinomycetes; order Micrococcales; family Brevibacteriaceae; genus Brevibacterium; species Brevibacterium sp. FME37. The sequence continues at coordinate 141,587 of NZ_JABUYE010000004.1, read as the reverse complement.
GACCGTTGCGCGAGGGCCGTGGAGACTTCGATCGGTTCGCCCGCTTCGCCGATGCGATGCTGGACTAGAAGGAGTTCTTCATCCGCAAGGCCATCGGCTGGGTACTGCGTGACGCTGCTCGGAAGCGGCCCGATATGGTCTTTGACTGGATGCTGCCGCGCTCGAAGCGAGCCTCGGGCGTGACGCTGCGGGAAGTGGTCAAGTATCTGTCACCGGGGCAGCGTGAGGAGTTGCTGACTCGATGGAGGTGAGGCGGCAGGAGCTATAGGGACTCAGCGAATTCGAGCAGAATCTGATTGAAGGCATCGGGTTGTTCGATGTTGGCGGCATGCCCATCGTTGGGGATGACCGTCGATGATCCGATTGGGGCCAGACCTGCGGCTGCGGTCGCATGCGCCGCTGGCCAGTGCTCGCTTTCGGCTCCTGCGACGAATAGCACGGGCACGTCGCTTCCCTCTATGACGGGGCGCCAGTCGGCCTTCGCATGGCCGTTCAGAAGAGCCAGCTCACCGCGGCTGAGCTTGTGATCCACGCCTTTCATGGCTTTGAGCAGGCGCAGCATGCGTTTGCCACGTTTCCAGACAGGGGTGCCATGCCCGGTGGGAGGAATGCCCTCGGCGAAGTAGGTGTCTTTGTTGGATTCGTCGTAGCCGTAGTATCCGTGGGGCCAGTCAGCGGTATTGAGCATCTTCGGTGTCTGGTCGACGACAACGATTCCGGCGATGCGATCGGCGCTGAATTGGGACAGGAACGACCAGATCGTGTTGCCGCCCATAGATCCGCCCACGAGTAGAACTTCTGTCAGGCCCAAGGCTTCGAGAACTTGCGCAACGTCCTGGCCTCGACGCTCCATGGTCACGCCTGATGTGGGGTGGTCGGCATTTCCGTGACCGCGCAGGTCCACTGAGAACACTTTGTATCCTGCTTGCGTCAGTGCCTCGACCTGGTAACGCCAACTGGCCGCCGGCGCCTTGAACCCTGCCAACAGCACCACGGGACGACCGGAGGGATCTCCAGCTTGTGTGTACTCGAGTCGAACACCGTCATCGGCAGTGATTGCGGCCATGGCCCAATTCTAGCGCCCGAGGCTTCCAGAGACCGGTGTTCCCAATGCGAAAACGCCCGCAGCACTTACAGATCGAAAAAGCCCCTCACCAACATATCTGCTGGCGAGGGGCTTCGTTACTGTGCGCCACGAGGGATTCGAACCCCCAACCTTCTGATCCGTAGTCAGATGCTCTATCCGTTGAGCTAGTGGCGCATGGTGCCTGGCTTCACGCCCTGCAACTCGATCAACTATACACACCGAATTCGTCCAAGCTCAAATTCGGCCAGAGTGCGCTTCCCCACATTTGAGACTTCGGTGAGATGGGGCTGCGCCTGCGATTGGACGTTCGGCGTCCGCCGGAATAGGAGAGCCACCTCCGCGAGGGTGCTGAAGTCACTTCGGGAGTGAGTCATGGTCACCCGAAGCGGGCACTGAGGTCACACAAGACGGTTCCGCAGCCACTGTCTCCGGGGGTAATCACGCTTTGCAACGAACAGTCACCGCCATGAAAAGACACGTCACCCATTTGTTGCATTCACGACTTTCAAGATGCCGTTGTGACCCAATGCACATCTTCCAGTGACTCAAAACCGGGATTTTCCGGCCCACCCGAGTCCTACGGTGGAGATGTACCCGCCGCCAGGCAGAACCCCGTAATCCCGATTGACCAGGAGACCACTCATGACTGTCCTCGACCATGACGTCGTCGCTGACCAGCTGAAGAACGCACCGACCGATAACGAGTCGGTGCTCTCGTTCGTCAGCAGGGTCGCCACCCTCACCACTCCCGACGATATCGTCTTCGTCGATGGCTCGGATGAACAGAGGGCCACCATCGCCGACAAGCTCGTCGAAGCCGGCACGATCGTACGCCTGACCGGCACCAAGGACTCATACTACGCGGCTTCCGATCCCGAGGACGTCGCCCGCGTGGAAGGCCGCACCTACATCTGCTCCAAGGATGAGAAGGATGCCGGCGCTCTCAACAACTGGATGGATCCAGCCGAGATGCGCGAGACCCTCGAGCCTCTCTTCGACGGTTCGATGCGCGGACGCACCATGTACGTCATCCCCTTCGTCATGGGACATGCTGAAGCCGATCAGCCAATGTTCGGCATCGAGCTCACCGACTCCCCCTACGTCGTGCTCTCCATGCTTGTCATGGCCCGCTCGGGCAAGAACGCGCTCGATGCGATCGTGGCTAACGGCGGCACCTTCGTCGAGTGCGTGCACTCCGTCGGCGCACCCCTCGAAGCCGGGCAGGAAGACGTGGCCTGGCCCTGCAACTCCACCAAGTACATCACCCACTTCCCCGAAGAGCGCTCCATCTGGTCCTTCGGTTCCGGCTACGGCGGCAACGCCCTGCTGGGCAAGAAGTGCTACGCGCTGCGCATCGCCTCCTCAATCGCTCGCGATGAAGGCTGGCTGGCCGAGCACATGCTCATCCTCAAGCTGACAAGCCCGGAAGGCGAGGTCAAGTACATCGCCGCCGCATTCCCTTCGGCCTGCGGCAAGACGAACCTCGCCATGATCGAGCCCACCATTCCCGGCTGGAAGGCCGAGACCCTGGGCGACGACATCGCCTGGATGCGCTTCGGCGACGACGGACAGCTCTACGCCGTCAACCCTGAGTTCGGTCTCTTCGGAGTCGCACCGGGCACCGGCTACACCACCAACCCGACCGCGATGCGCGCCATCGAAGCCGGCGGAAACATCTTCACCAACGTCGCACTGACCGACGACGGCGACGTGTGGTGGGAAGGCAAGACCGACGAGAAGCCGGCCCACCTCACCGATTGGCGCGGCAACGACTGGACTCCCGAGTCGGAGACCCCAGCCGCTCACCCGAACTCGCGCTTCTGCACCCCGATCGCAAACGTTCCGACCCTGGCTCCTGAGTGGACGAACCCGAATGGCGTGCCGATCTCGGCAATCCTCTTCGGTGGCCGCCGCAAGACGACGATGCCGCTCGTGACTGAGACCAAAGACTGGAATCACGGAGTGTTCATGGGCTCGGTGCTCTCATCGGAGACCACCGCTGCCGCCACCGGAGCCGTCGGTGTCGTTCGCCGCGATCCCATGGCTATGCGTCCGTTCATCGGATACAACGTCGGTGACTACCTGCAGCACTGGCTCGACATCGGCAACACCGAGGGTGCTCAGCTGCCGAAGATCTTCTACGTCAACTGGTTCCGCCGCGACGAGGACAACTCGTTCCTGTGGCCAGGATTCTCCGAGAACTCACGCGTTCTCAAGTGGGTCTTCGAGCGTGTTGCCGGCACCGCCGACGCCGCTGAGAGCCCACTGGGTCTGACCCCCGTCGAGGGCGGTCTGGACACCGAGGGACTCGACTTCAGCGACGAGCAGCTGCGCAAGGCACTCGAGATCAAGCCTGAAGAGTGGGAGACCGAGCTCGGACTCATCGAAGAATGGTACGAGCAGCTCGGCGATTCGGTTCCGGCCGAGCTTCGCGCCGAGGTCGACAACCTGCGCAACCGTCTGGGCCTCGCCTGAGACACCAAGACTCCGTTATTGAGTCTCTGAGCAATAGAGAATCCCCTAACCATCGCCGAGGTGGTTGGGGGATTTTCGTGTGCCTGAGTCAGAGACCAGTGGCGCGCTCCTAACCGATCGTTGCGTGAATCTGAACGAGGAAGGCCAGCACATCGCGGGGCCGCCCAGGCAGCAATCGGCTCATATTGCCTGTGACAGCTTCCGGCCTCCTGCGCGGGCGGATCAACGTTTTCTGCTCCACGCTGTGACCTCCAGCAGTGATAGTCACGGTCAGCATGGGTGGGAACGGCCAACGCATGGGGGTGTAGATTCCACCCACGCGGACAACGTCGGACCATGCTGTTTTGAACAGCGTGAACTGTCCTCCTGGCTTCGACACGACCATCTGGACGCCCCACCGTGAGACGATCGTTCGCGGTCGAACCAGGGGATAGACGAACGTCCACAGCACGCCGCCGAAGGCAAACAGGATCAGGCCCAGGAAAAGCAGCAGGCCGAAAATGAGCTGCAGCCACCCAGCGAAATCATCGGAGAACGGGCTCCACATGGATAACGGCATAACGGTGAACATCAAGACCAGGGCGGCGACGAATGCCCATGCAGCTACGGCAAGGCCGAGAGTCTTGAGGAAACTGGTTCGCAGCACCACGTGATCGTTCCGGTCGAATTCGGCCGTCCACCGCCCTAAGCGCTTAGGGTTCGCCTTTGCGATGTCTTTCAGGAGATCCGGTGAGAGCCCGGCACTGTTCTGCGGCTGCATCACACTTCGAGTGTATGTCGGCTCTCCACGAGCCCGGACGCTCTCAGGCGCCGTGGAGTGCCGGGACGATGAGGTAGACGCCGATGAGCACAACGATGCTGCAGATACCGAACACCGTCCAGTAGCCGACCCTGAGCAGGGGCTTGCTTTGGCCTTGGGCCGCCAGGTCGATGTGCACTGCGCGCATCCGCACGGCAGAGGAGAAAAGTAGGATGACGACGATCGCTGACACCCAGGTCGCGACCGCAACGATGAGGAATGAGCCCCACTCGATCATTTTGTCTCTCCCTTGCCCTTGGGTGCCTTGTCGGCATCTGTCTCCGTGGCTGAGGTGCTCATAGCCCTGGAGTCAGCCTCGACGGCGGGGGAAGTACCGGACTTCGCGTCCGCCCTGTCAGCGATGCGCTGTTCGCGAGCCTCGATGCGAGCTGCACGCTTCATGGCCGCACGTTTGCGATTGCGGTCCTTGCGAATCTTGCGCTTGCGACCGCGGATGCCCACCGCATCGCCGACAGCGTCGAAGTTCGAGAGTTCGGGATCCGCCACCTTGCGTGAGCTGAGGAAGATCCAGAGGACTGCGACGACCGCGATGACGGTGTCGATGACGACGCCGATGGTGCCGAGGTGCGCGATTCCAGCTGCGATGCCGCCGACGATCGCAGCCGCCGGGATGGTCAGCAGCCAGCCCGAAGCGATGCGTCCGGCCGTCGACCACTTCACGTCCGCGCCCTTACGGCCCAGGCCGGAGCCGACCACTGAGCCGGATGCCACCTGCGTCGTCGACAATGCGAAGCCGAGGTGGGAAGAGGCGAGAATGGCGGCTGCCGTGGATGTCTCGGCGGCCAGCCCTTGGGCGGGTTTGACGGTGGTGAGTTTCGTACCGAGGGTGTCGATGATTCGCCATCCGCCGACATACGTTCCCAGCGCGATCGCCAGCGCGCAGCTTGCGATCACCCAGATGTGAGGACCGGTTCCGTGGTCCTGCAGATTCGCGGACACGAGGACGAGGGTGATGACGCCCATGGTCTTCTGCGCGTCGTTGGTGCCGTGGGCCAGTGCAACGAGCGAGGAACTGAAGATCTGTCCGTATTTGAACGGTGCCCGGTGAGCGGTTTTGCCTTCGCCGTTACGTCGTGTGATGGCATAGGCCAGACGGGTGCACAGATAGGCACCCACACCTGCGATGATGGGCGCGGCGAGCGCGGGCAGGACCACTTTGGACAAGAAGACGCCGAAGTCGACGGAGTTGAGTCCGGCACCTACGATCGCGGCGCCGATCAGTCCGCCGAACAGTGCGTGCGAAGACGACGACGGCAAACCGAAGCGCCACGTCGCCATATTCCAGAGGATTGCGCCTATGAGGCCGGCAAGGATGAAGTCCGGAGTGATCTGGACTCCCCCACCACCTTCTTTGATGATGCCCCCGGAGATCGTCTTCGCCACCTCGGTGGACAGGAAGGCACCGACCAGGTTGAGCAACGCCGCCAGGGTGACCGCCGTCTTCGGCTTGATCGCTCCTGTCGCGATCGGAGTCGCCATGGCATTGGCCGTGTCGTGAAAGCCATTGGTGAAGTCAAAGAAAAGTGCCAGTACGATGACCAGCACAACGACGAAGATGATTTCCACTAAGCGACCTTGAACGTAGACACAATTCGGACCGTGGATGATTTAGCTGACGGGCAGCGACCTCAATCAGCAAAAAGTCTACCGCCTATTTCCCCGAATCTTCACCCACTGTTCTGCGCAGCCCCGCTTCCACCCCTCCGCGTTCATCTCTGAGCTGGCCAAACGCGACCTCACCAGGCCTGGAATGTATCCACGTTCACAATTGGCCTGGTGAGGAAGCGGTATGGCCAGCGGACCTATTCGTCGCTCAGTTGACCTATTCGTCGCTCAGTTGACGTACTCGTCGGCGATGTTGAGTGCTTCGTCGAGGACCTCGAGTCCGAAGCGGACGTCGGCATCAGGCGTATTCAGCGGTGGGACGACGTGAATCCGGTTGAAGTTCGCGAAGGGCAGCACTCCCCCGGCCTTCATGGCACCGATGACCCGGTTCATCTCCGGCGAGCTCCCGCCATAGGCCGCCATCGGCTCCTTCGTCGTGCGATCCTTGACGAGTTCAACGGCCCAGAAGCATCCCATGCCGCGAACGTCTCCGATCGAGGGGTGGCGCTTTGCCATCTCGTGGAGAGCAGGTCCGATGATGTCGCGGCCGAGGCGCTCGGCGTTCTCGATCATACCTTCCTCGTCCATCGCTGTGATCGTGGCGACTGCTGCAGCGCAGGCCAGCGGATGGCCCGAGTAGGTCAGACCACCTGGGTAGGCCCGGTCGCGGAAGGTCTCGAAGATCGCGTCGGAGATCGCGACTCCGCCGAGCGGCACATATCCGGAGTTCACGCCCTTGGCGAAGGTGATGAGATCCGGGGTGACGTCCCAGTGGTCGACGGCGAACCAGCGACCGGTCCGGCCGAAGCCAGCCATCACCTCGTCGGCGATGAAGACGATGCCGTAGCGGGCCGTCAGCTCCCGCACACCTTCGAGGTATCCGGCCGGGGGCCCGTAGATTCCAGCGGTACCCGGCACGGTCTCGAGGATGAGCGCTGCGATGTTGTTCGGCCCCTCGAGCGTGATCATGTCCTCGAGGTGCTGCAGCGCACGCTGGGTCTCTTCCGCCTCGGTAGTGGAACTGAAGTAGGAACGGTACTGGTAGGCGGGCATGAAGTGGACAATGCCCTCGGCCGAGTAGTCGTTGGCGAAACGGCGTGGGTCACCTGTGACGTTGACGGCCAGCTGGGTGCCGCCGTGGTAGCTGCGGTAAGCGGAGAGCACCTTGGTTCTGCCGGTGTGCAGGCGGGCCATGCGGATCGCGTGTTCGTTCGCGTCGGCACCGCCATTGGTGAAGAACACGTGGTCGAGATCGCCGGGAGTGCGGTCGGTGATGAGCCGGGCCGCCTCGGAACGGGCATTGTTGACGTGCTGAGGGGCGATCGTACACAGCGTCGCCGCCTGCTCCTGAATCGCCGAAACGACCTTCGGGTGCTGGTGTCCGATGTTCGTGTTCACCAGCTGCGAGGACATGTCGAGCAGCTTCCGTCCCTCACCGTCCCAGATATAGGGGCCCTCAGCCGCGACGACCGTCATCGGGTCGAACGGCCCCTGGGCCTGCCAGGAATGGAAGACATGCGCGCGGTCGAGGTCGTGGGCCCGCTGGCCCGCACTCAGCTGCTCGGCTGTGAACGTTCGTTCGCCGTGACCTGGATCCACGGTGTGTTCCGTACCTTCGGCGCTGGAATCGTTGACCTCACAGTCGAGTTCTTCGTTCGCATTGATCACAGTCATGATGTGCCGTCCCTTCACGGTTCGTTCCATATCGCCGAGGCGGGTCAGCCCATTGGTGTGGAGGTGACCCTGATCCTTCAATGGTGATCCAGACGAACCCGAACCACCATGGACACCCTGCAAGCATTTGCTGGATCAGACTTACACTATGTAAACCACACGATCTTAAGCGGACGAAAGGAAGTGCACAGTGGATGCTTGGTCGCGGCGATCACCGGACCTGACAATCGCGAACCTGCTCGACGTCGACGAGATCCGCCGCGGAGATCCCGAGATCGTGGCCGGTGGTGACCTGGTGGGACGTGCGGTGAGATGGGTCCACATCGCCGATTCGGAGAATGTCGCACAGTTCCTCGAAGGCGGTGAACTCGTGCTCAGCACGGGCCTGTCGTACCGGTCTTCTCCGGAGTCGACCGCAAAGTTCCTCGATCAGCTCGAATCCGCTTCCGCCTCCGGTGCTGTCATCGAACTCATCCATGACGACGGTCGTCCTGATGACGAGGCCATCGACAACGTCCGTGCCGCTGCACGTGGTCGTGAGATCCCGATTGTGATTCTGCGCCACCGCATCAAGTTCGTCCGCGTCACCCAGCTCGCTCACCAGGAACTGCTCAATCGACAGCTGGCCCGTGTCGAGCACGCGCGCACTGTCCACGAGGTCTTCACACAGCTGAGCCTGGATAGCGCTGGAGCTCAAGACATCGTCGACCGAACGGCGGAGCTGCTGGGCTCACCCGTCATGCTCGAGGACGTCGGACGCCGACTGCTCGCCCACGCCGGGTCCGCGCTCACGTCACGCAGTGCTCAGCGTGAGGGCGAAAGGACGGACCACCTCGGCGAGACCGATGAGAATGGACTCGGACGTAAGCACGCGCACGAGCATGGGCATGGGCATGGGCATGGGCAACGGTGGCTGCAGGTCCCGGTGGGACTGCGTGATCGCCGGTGGGGTCGTCTGCTGGCCCCGGGCCGACTGGAATCCGATGAGGAGGCCGCGCAGGTCATCGAGCGCGCTGCGCAGACTCTGACCCTGGCGCGGATGGCCGAACGCGACGAGCAGGATCTCCTCGTTCAAGCCCAGGGCGGGCTGGTGCGCGAGATCATCGAATCGGCGGAGACTGACGAGAAACAGGTTCGGGCTCGCGCGGCGGACCTGGGGTTCGCACCGCGAGGTCGCATGATTCCTGTGGTCGTGCGCGTTGATCGCGGTGAGAACACCGACCCGACGACCCTTCAACTGCGGGAGCGGTCTCTGCACCGTGATTTCGTGACTGCGGCAACCACCCATCGCTGCTCCACGCTGTCCGCCGGACTGCAATCGGGCTCATTCGGGGTCGTGCTGGCTCTGCCTTCGGGAGCCGATGACGATGCAGCCCTTGCACGGCTGATCGCCGATCTGCCCATCCGCGACACCACCATTGGTGTCGGGCAGACAAGCGAATCGATCGTCGAGGCGGCCGCTGGCCTCGAATCTGCGGCCCAGGTAGCCGAGATCGCCTCGACGCTCGAACTGCGGGAGCGGCAGTACTACCGCTTCTCCGACGTGAGACTGCGGGGGCTGCTCTCATCGCTGCGCGACGACCCGAGCGTTCGGGCCTTCGCCGAGGCGGAACTGGCCCCTCTGCTTAAGACTGAACCTGAGATGCTCGGCCTGCTTGAGCAGTTCCTCGCTCACAGCGGCAATAAGTCGGCGCTTGCCCGGAGCGGTTTCCTGTCCCGTCCGGCGCTATACGCGCGACTGGACAAGCTGCAGCGCAGGCTCGGCGTCTCGTTGGAAGATGCGGAGTCGCGCACCGCGCTCCACGTCGCCATCCTGTGGCTGCGCACAAACCGGTGAGGCCCGGCCTGCCCTGCCGCTTAAGAATGGGCCGTACCGTTTGAGAGTGAGGCGTGCTGCTTGAGAGCGGACCGCACCTCCTGAGAGCAGGCCGTGCACACGACTAAGCAGCTGCCTCATTTTTGTCTGACAATCATCGAAGTTTGATATGGGAGAGAAAGACGGAGTTCCGTAACTTGGTAACACTTGTGAGTCGAGTTTCCGGTTAACTCTCGATATTGCGCAGAAGTCGCTATATGGTCGATTGTATGACATGGCGGCGGAGGAACGTGTCAGCCCGCCAGTTTGAGGGGCCCGCCGTTTCTTGCACGGTCGACCCAGCGTGGGGCCGACCTTTTGACGAAGAGAGACAAAGATGTCGAAAACAAGTCAAATCATCATTGCGATCGTCGCCGTCGTCGTACTGGCACTTGCCGGAGGCTATTTCGGAGCCGGGCTGCGCTCAGGAGGCGGCGCTGGAGGCACGGAGAACGGCGCCTGGATCAAGAAGATCAAGGATCAGGGCGAGCTTCGAGTCGGAATCGCCTCTGCTCCCCCGATGACGGGCGAGCAGAAGGACGGCAAGATGGGCGGGCCGAACGTGCTGCCGCTGCAGACACTCGCCAAGGAGATGGGTGTGAAGTTCACGCCCGTCGCCGCCGAGTGGTCGAAGATGGTCTCGGGTCTGCAGGCCGACAGGTTCGATATCGGCGCCTACCTCGACGCCACCTCGGAGCGATCACTTGCCATTCAGTTCACCGATCCCGTCTACACCTACGAAGGCGTCTGGATCGTCAAGTCCGATTCGGATCTGAAATCCACCGACGACATCATCAAGGCCAAGAAGCCGATTGCCGTGGCAACCGGCACCTCCTACGAACGGCGAGTCGTCGACCTGGGAGTCGACATCGTCAACGCCGAGGCGATACCGCAGTCGGTCACCGCGATGGAGTCGGGCCGAGCAATCGCCGCCTTCGGCGACCTGCCGACTCTGGCCGATGCCGCGCAGAAGAACAAATCGTTGAAGATCGTGCGTCCCAAACCTGTCATCTTCAAGAGCGACTCGAACTACGGAGTCAGCGCAGACATCGACCAGCGTTCTCTGCAGGTCATCAACATCGCCATCCAGAACGCGAAGAATGACGGTTCCTTCCAGGCAGCTTTGGACAAGGCTGGAGTGATCAGTCCCGACAACCTCGGCGATCTTGCAATGAAGTGATCGACTCCGCCACAGGTAGAAGGGACTTCCAATGAATTACACGTTCGACTGGAGCGTGGTCTCGAACAACTTCCCACGGTTGCTCGACGGCCTCCTCCTGACCGTGGAGATATCGGTCATCGTCATCGTGCTCAGCATGATTCTCGCCATTCCGATAGCACTGCTGCGCATGTCCAACATCGAAGTGGTGCGCTGGATCGCTCAGCTCTACATCGAGATCTTCCGCTGTACGCCTCTTCTGGTGCAGCTGTTCTGGGTCTACTACGCGCTGCCGACCCTGACGGGAATCACGATTCCTGGAACCATCTCGGCCGTAATCGCGCTGACGCTCAACCTCACCGCGTTCATGGCTGAGGCCTATCGCAGCGGATTCCAAGCGGTCCCGCCCGAACAGGTTGAAGCGGGAAAGATGCTGCGCCTGACCCGGTTCCAGCAGATCCGACACATCATCGTCCCGCAGGCGCTCAAACAGCAGCTGCCGGTGATCATGTCGCTCGACATCTCACTGTTCAAGGACACCGCACTGGTGTCGACGATCGCAGTGGCTGATCTGATGTTCACTGCGAACAAGATTTCCACGGAGTCCTACCGGGCTCTGGAGATCCTCTCCGTCGCCGCTCTCATGTACTTCCTCATCGCCTTCCCGGCCTCGCTCATCCTGAGCAAGATCGAACGCAACATGATGGCGACAGGCAATGTGCGCGGCACACGCAAGAAGAGCCTCGCCGCGCAGATGGCGCCAGGAACGAAAGTCGAGGTCAAACCATGAGCGAAAACTCTGCCGCCCACACCGGGGCGCACAGGGACATCACCGCGAAGTCCGGTGATGTGCTCGTATCCTGCCGCGGGCTGAAGAAGAGCTTCGGTGATCGTGAGGTCATGAAGAGCATCGACTTCGACATGCTCGCCGGCGACATCACTGTCATCATCGGCAGGTCGGGATCGGGCAAGTCCACGCTGCTGCGAGCGATCGCTGGACTCACCGACCCCGATGACGGCACGATGACGTTCGACGGCGAGGTCGTGTTCGAAGATTCGAAGCGCACCCCGGCGTGGAAGCAGGTCGACTCCCACGTCGGCATGATCTTCCAGAGCTACACGCTGTGGCCGCACATGGATGTGTTCAAGAACCTCACGCTGGCCCCACGCAAACGCTTGGGAATGTCGGAATCAGCAGCGCTGGATAGAGCGGAGAAGGCCCTCGCCGAGGTGGGAATGTCCGACCATCTCCACTCCCGTCCCAGCGAACTATCCGGGGGTGAGCGACAACGCGTGGCGATCGCTCGTGCGCTGATGATGAGGCCGAAGCTTCTGCTCTGCGACGAGATCACGAGCGCGCTTGATCCGCCTGTGGCGGCCGAAGTCCTCGACGTTCTGCGCAGGCTCAAGGAAGAGGAAGGTATTGCTGTCGCTCTGGTGACGCACGATATGGCGTTCGCGTCAAAGGCTGCGGACCGGGTCGTGTTCTTCCACGAGGGAGAGATTGCGGTGAATGCGACTCCGGACGACGCTTTCAACAAGGCCGAGGACCCGGAGCTGAAGAAGTTCATCGACGCTGTGAGGTTCTGAACGTCACTCGACTGCGTGCGCTCAGCACAGGGCACTGCGCCACGGCACCTCAGCCCTATATCCGCTCAGCGCACGTAGTCGGCTCCGGTGATGTCGAGGGTCGCCCCGGTCAGATGTCGCGAACGCCCAGAGGCCAGGAACGCCACGAGTTCGGCGACGTCCTCGGGTGGGGTGACCTCACGCAGAGGGAGGGCGGCGAGCGCCGCGTCGTCGATCGCGCCCGCGGCCAACCCCGTATCCACCCAGCCAGGTGAGACCGCATATGCGAGAACGCCCTGGCGGCCGAAACCGCGGGCGATTCCCTTGGTCAAGCTCTGCAGCCCACCTTTGGCCGCGCCATAGGCGAGATGTTCGACGTCGTCTCCGCGGTGGGCGGAGCGACTCGTGATGTTGACGATCGTGCCCCCGCCGAGGCTGGAGAAGTCCTCAAGTGCGCATCTGCACAGGTCTGCGGCGGAGATGAGATTGAGCTGGAGGTTCGCCTCCCACCCCTGCGCCCAGCCTTGTGAGTCATGTATGGGCGAGGCGATCCAGGCGCCGGCGTTGTTGATGAGAGTATCGACGCCGCCCAGAGTTTCCCGTGCCGAGGCCCATAGCTCTTCGGCAGCCCCCCGCTGGGACAGATCAGCACCCACAACGTGCGCGCGCACTCCGAGTTCGGCGGTTGGCTCACGGGCTCTGAGCTCGAATGCCGACTCACGAGCTCCGAGTTCGGCGGCGAGATCGCGGGCTCCGTCTTCATCTGAGTTGAAGTGGATCGCCACCGCGGCCCCATCGCGGTGGACGGCTCTGGCGATGGCAGCTCCGATCCCCATCGAGGCGCCTGTGACGAGAACCCTCTTTCCGGCAAGTGGACGGACTTCTGCACCAGTCATGGTGTCCTCCTTCGTAGACGGTTCACAATCAGATTGGCGACTCTGCCGAGCCCTGACCTCAACCGACCTGCTGAGCACCGGTGATCTCGATCGCGGCACCGGAGATGAACGATGACCGGTCGCTGAGCAGGAACGTCGTCAGCTCCGCGACTTCTTCGGGACGGCCCAGCCGACCCAGCGGAATGGACTCGGCCAGGACCGCCTCGGCGATATTCGAGGTCTCGAGCTTCTGTCGCACCATCGGGGTGAGGATTTCACCGGGGCAGATGGCATTGACCCGCAGACCCTCACCGCCGTAGTCACGAGCCAGGCTCTGGCTGAACGAGACGACCGCGGCTTTGGACGAGTTGTACGCGATGTGCCTTCCAGCCGCGTGCAGTCCCCATTGAGAGGCGATGTTGACGACAGCACCGGATCCCGATGCGATCAGTGAGGGCAGGAGGCCGCGACACAGACGCATCACGGCATCGACGTTGACGGAGTAGCTCGCGGCCCAGTCGTCCTCGTCGACGTCGAGCAGTGAACCCCTGCGCATGACTCCTGCACAGTTGACGAGTCCGTCGGCAGCTTCGAAGCCAGCGAGCACCTCGGCGAGAAGGGCGCTGCATCCGACTGCAGTCGAGATATCGGCCAGGTGCGTGATGATCCGAGCACCTACCTCGGCGGGCAGAGAAGGATCGTGAGGCATCTCCACACGATCCACTGCGATGACGGTTCCACCATGGCGAGCACAGGCCGTGGCAATCGCCGAGCCGATGCCGCCGGCGGCCCCGGTGACGAGGATGGTGCGGCCTTCGAGTTCCATGCGCTGTCCTTTCGTAGCCGGGCGATCTGTCGCCGGGGGCTTTGACATCGGGGTCAGTCCCCGGCAGCCATGCGGCCGATTCCCAGCCCCCAGATGTCGGCGACGGTGTAGCCGACGGGAAACGGGTCATCGTTTTCGAGGACGAGCTGCTGGATACCGGTGATCCACCCGCGACCGCTGATCGACGGGATGATTCCGGGAATCTCCCCCACGGACGCTGTCTCTTTCACCTCGGCGGTGAATGTGGTCCCCATCATCGATTCGTGCACGAACCGCTCCCCCACGACCAGCTCTCCCCTGGCATACAGGGCGGCCACACGACCGCTGGTTCCGGTTCCACACGGCGACCGGTCGAGAGTGCCTGACCAGGTGCTCGGATCGTCGAGATCGACCTCGCCGTTGGGCAGGACCACGGCGTTGCGGCCGTGCGTGCCCGAGGTTCGCGCGGGTCCGTGGATCATCGGCAAGGCGATCGAGTCGATCTCAGGAAACAGCGGGTGGACAACGTCGAAGGCGTCGTCAGCGGCTTTGCGCAGCACCGAGGCGGCTCGGATGATCGCTTTGGCGTTGGCGGGTTCGAGGTCGACGCCGAGGTGCTCGGCCCTGGCTTGGACATAGAACTGTCCCCCGAAGACGATGTCGACGGGGATCGTTCCGTAGCCGGGGACGTCCAGCGGCAGATCGAGGCCGTGGACGAATGCGGGAACATTGTCGAAGGTGACCATCGTTGCCCGTCCCGCTTCAACCTGGGCTCGGACGGTGACGATCCCGACCGCCGTGTCGACGCGCAGAGTGGTTATGGGTTCGCTGACGTCGATCGCACCGGTTTCGATGAGCGCGGTGACCGAGCAGATGAGATTCGATCCCGACATGGGCCGGAACCCGCCCTGTTCCATGACGATCAGACCGAAGTCGCAGGTGGGGTCCGCCGGCGGGACGATCAGAGGCGAGCAGAGCCCTGGATATCCGCGAGGCTCCTGCAGCACCAGAGTTCTCAGATCGTCGAGGTGCTCCTGGCAGTAGCGGAGGCGCTCGACCATGGTCGCTCCCTTGACTCGCAGACCGGAGCCCATGAGGACCCGGCCCGGTTCACCCGCTGCGTGAACATCTACAGCTTGGATGAGCTGTCTGTTGGTCATTGCGCCTCCACCTCGTTCGAACGGCGTCTGAGGATCAGGCGACGGTTTCGAGACCCGCAGCGTTGAGGAGGCCCCGAAGTTCCTCACGATGCTCCGCGGCCAGTGGCAGAATCGGTCCGCGCGTCGGTCCTGCTGGCAGTCCGACAAGTTGGACCCCGGTCTTCACTCCACAGGCGTAGCTATGAGATTCGAGGAAGACGCATATCGGGTGAATCTTCTCCCACAGTTCGCGCGCCCGCGGCATATCGGTGTCAATCGCCAGCGCACGGTACAGATCGGTGCACAGGCGGGGAACGAAGCTGGCTGCTCCCCACACGCCGGCGTTGCTTCCAAGTGCGAGCGCGGCGAAGGTCAACGTGTCGCAGCCATTGATTGCCTGGATATCCTCGGACTGGTCGAGGTAGACAGAGGTGAACTTGGAGAAGTCGCCGCTGGTGTCCTTGTAGCACGCGACTCCTGCCTCCCGTCCGAGCCTCCCGAACTGTTCGGCACTGACATCCAGCCCCGTGGCATCAGGGATGTTGTAGAACATGATCGGGATGTCGACGACCTTCGAGACTGCCCGATAGTGAACGACGATCTCTTCGAATGAGGGGGTGTCGTAAAAGGGAGGCACGATCATGAGCGCATCGGCACCGGCTTCCTCGGCATCGCGGCTCAGCTCGATGGTCTCGGCCGTTGAGAGTGCCCCAGTGCCTGCGACCACGGGCACGCGTCCGTTCGCTGCCTGAATGTAGGCTCGGTTGCCGGCCTTGCGCTCAGCAACAGTCAGCGAGGTGAATTCTCCGGTGGAACCGCCCGGAACCAACCCGTGGACACCGTTGGAGATCATGTGCTCGACTTGGGCCGAGATGCCGTCAAGATCCACCTCGGCGCCATCGGAGGTGAACGGGGTGATGCAAGCGGCAAAGATGCCGGTGAACGTAATTGGCATGGGATTGACCTTTCAACTGGTGTTCATCGTTCAGCGTCGAACGAAGGGGTGAGTCGATCAGAATCGCTGGGGTGAGACCCGTGCGAGGAGATCGGAGCTGAGGGTGGATTTCCGGTCGAGCATGATGTCGGTGAGCGCTTTCGCCGAGGCGGGTGCCAGTGTCAGCCCCAACATCGAGTGCCCGGAGTTCACATAGGCGTTCTTGGCGGTTCCCAGGTTGCCGATCACGGGAAGCCCGTCCGGTGTCATCGGTCGCGAGCCCGCCCACGGTGTTCGTTCGCCCGCCGGTTCTTCGCCCCAGTCACGGAAGGAACGGCGGGCCGCTTCGCGGATAGCATCCACGCGAACGTCGTTGACTTCGTCATCCCTGCTTCCGAATTCCATCGTTCCGGCCAGACGAAGCAGGCCGTTGAGTGGGGTGACCGCGACCCGCGCGTCTTCGAGCGTCAGAGACGTTCTCAGATTGATCGGCGGCGGAGCGTAGTCGATGCTGTATCCCTTGCCCGAATAGATGGGCAGTCTGCGTCCGAGCTTCGTCAGGAGCGCACCGCTGGCTACACCCGCGGCGACTACGACGGCATCAGCCGCGATGACTTCCGCGTCGCTCGTGACGACCGCAGTGACGGTGTCACCGCCGCGGACGAAGCTGCCAACACTCGTTTCTTCGCGCACATTCACGCCGAGGTCACTCAATTTCGCCAGCAATCCGCGGGTCAGCGAGTCTGGCTCGATCTGTCGATCGGTGGGAAAGAAGAGACCATGACGAACGCTGTCACTCAGCGCCGGCTCCGCCTCCAGCAGGTCATCGCCGTGGAGCTCGTCTGCCACATGCCCGACCGAAGCGAACGCGTCCAGCGTCCGGCAGTGCTCTTCGAAACGATCCGCGGTCTCAAACGCTAAGAGAACCCCGCGAGCATGCATCTCGAAGTCCATGCCCTGACGCTGATAGTCGTCGAAGAGGGCATTCGCGTCTTCTCCAAGACGCAGATGCACGTCGAGGCCAGCCTCAAAGTCCTTGGTATTGCAGTGCTGGGCCATACGGAGCAGGAACTTCAGGTATCCGGGCGCCAAAGAAGGTCTGATCGACAGTGGGCTGTCGGGCCTGAGCATCCATTTGATGCCCTGAAGCAAGACTCCAGGAGCGGGAACCGGGGTACTCTCAGCCAGTGCCACCTTCGCCGCGTTGCCATGGGAGGCACCGGCTCCGCATTTTCCGGACTCCAGAAGCGTGACCTCACAGCCGGCGGACGCCAATTCATAGGCACTCGCCAGACCCACCACTCCGCCACCGACAACGACGACCTTCATGCACGTCTCCCTCAGTGTCGACCACGACCGACACTGGCCGCAGCTTCACACGCCGATAGAATTGTATGACAATCCCTATGCTGCTCACGCTACGCACTCGACCCGATCGCGTCAATGCTCTTTCGCTTTGAATTTCAGGAGACCCCCGATACGGACCGATTGGCTGCTGCACAGACGGGACAGTCGGTCAGTCAGCCAGTCGGTCAGTCGGTCAGTCGGTCAGCCTGTCGGCCTAGGCACCGGTCAGCCGGTGGGCCTGTCGGCCTAGAGACCGGTCACTCTGTAGGCCTAGGTGTCAGCAACGCGAGTTCTTGGGCACTGTCCATGGTGTGAACGTCCAGAGCCGTCCGGATCTGTGCCGAATCACCCGTGCGGATCGCACGCATCAGTGCAGCATGAATGGCATGAGCCCGTGCGGGATTCGTCCGTGTGAACTGGTCGTAGGCCAACACGATCGTCATCTGCGCTTCCATCACCGGCCAGATGCGCATGAGGAGGTAGTTGTCCGCCGCTTCCCAGATTCCACGGTGGAATCGCACGTGCGCCTCGTGAAGGGCCAGCGGGTCCGATTCTGCCGTGGCCGTCTCAAACGTTCGCCACGATTCCTCCAGCATGCCCATCCGCTGCCCCGTCGTGTCAGCGAGGATCTCACTGATCGCCTCGGTGTCGAGAGCGACCCTGACACGGGCGATCTCCAACAGCGAATCAGACTCGATATCGGCCACCCGAAGTCCTCGGTAGGCTTCCTGAATCAAAAAGCCGTCCCTCGCCATCTGGTTGAGCGCTTCTCTCGCAGTCGGGCGACTGACGTCGAGAGAGGACGTGAGCTCTGCCTCGATGATGCGCTGGCCCGGCCGGATCTCTCCGAGCACGATCCGCCGTTTGATCTCATCAACCACGCGCTGCCGACGCTCAGTGTTGGACACGGGAGCCTGCGCCGCACGAGCAGAAGAGCTCTGTGAGGTGTTCGACATGAGTGCACCTTCTGATGCTTGGCCGACATTGCCTTCCGCTGGTCCCGCAGAGTCCACTGCTGCACCTCCCAATCGATACCGCCTGCAAAGTTCCGTCAGATTGCCGGGCCGGGTCAGACGGCGAGGCCCCTGCCTGTGACGTTGCCTTCGACGGAGCGCACGAAGGCTGCGGCAACCTGCTCATCGGTCACCGGAACCATCCCCGCGAATGCGTCGTGGAAGTGGGGGGAGTTCGCCAGCACGTTCGGACTGACTGCATTGATGCGGATGCCGCGCGGAAGTTCCGGAGCGGCGGCGCCGACGAATGATTCGACGGCGCCGTTGACCAAAGCAGCCGCAGCTGCAGTCGGCACGGGCTCGCGGCTGAGTACACCGGTGGTCAACGTGATCGAACCGCCGTCATTGAGATAGTCGAGGCCCTGCGTCACGAATTCAACCTGGCCCAATGCTTTCGACACAAACGCACTCGTATAGTCCTCACGTGTGAGCTCGGTGACGGGCTTGAATGCCGCGGAGCCCACCGCAACGACGATCGCATCGATTCGACCGACCGCCTCAAGAAGCGCTGCGATCGATTCAGGATCTGAGGTGTCTACTCCGGGCTGCGTCGATCTGGATGCTGCAACCACGTGATGGTTTCGAGCCTCCAGCTCGGCCAGCGCGATTCTTCCGACATGCCCTCCGGCGCCGACCAACAAGATCTTCATGACAGGGCTCCCTCCTTGATGTGAAGGTCAGACCAAACAGGATTGACTGACAATCCTGAGCCTAGAGGATCAGGGGCGATCACACCAGGGCTGAGGGCGCTCCGACGAAAAACCCCCGCCTGCTCAGTGTTTGACTGGCCAGACGGGGGTAATTCACAACGCGGAGTCGGAGGGATTTGAACCCTCGGTCCCCAGTTCAAGGGACTTCACCTTAGCAGGGTGACGCTTTCGGCCGCTCAGCCACGACTCCAATTACTGACTCGATACCTCTTGGCGAAGAGAGTGTCGAACCTGCAGTTATCACTACGGGGAACAGCCTATGCGAAACCAACGGCGAAGAGCAAAGCGTGCGCTCAAAGAGTGGGCTTGATCATAATCCGGCTAGAGTCGGATCACTGGATAAAAGGGGATCGCGACCGGACTCTTCTGCTCGCATACACGCGAATTCCAGCATTCATCAATCTACGGGCGTAAAATCGGTCTGAAGTGCTCTGCGGTTTGCTCTCTGACGGGTCTGGAAACGATGCTACGGAGGTGCCTCCTGCGCTGACATCGTTCATGATGCGCGTCGATAGCCAGCATCGCACAGAGCACGAGACGTAAACTACGAGGAGTTAAGAACTTGCCAGAGATTCCCCCTGACAAGCAAGGGCCGAATGGGAACGACCCCAATTCTCGTCCTGCTGGTCACCGTCTCCGCGCTTCTTCTCGCCCTCGATTCCGCGGTGATTCCACAGCCAGCGAGGATCAGTCGGCTTCACTCCGCCCATCATCGAACTCGCAGTCGCAGTCACAGTCGCAGTCGCGTTCACAATCACGGCGAGCGTCTCCTCAGCCTCCGAGCTCATCGAGGCGGTCACAGAACTCATCCACGTCACAGAATTCCGAATCCACTCAACGTCCGTCCTCGACCTCACAGCAGCCGGTCTCCCAGAACAATCAGTCGAAGGCACCGACGCCTCGTCCAGTTGCACCACGCACTCGCCGCGAAGCACGGATGCTTCGTGCCGCAGGAGCCAACGAAGCATCGGCCGCAGGGGTGGCATCGGCCGCCGAGGCCCAAGAACACAGGGCCAGGACTTCGGAGCCCAACACCGACGCACCGGAACCAACTCGCCGCAATGCAGCCCAGCCCGCGGATGCACGCAAACGCGGCCCCGCCTCGGCGAGGGAATCTGCGGATCGAATCGCCGACGAAGCAAGCGCCGCACCGCGGCGCAGGGACCGCCGAGCTGACGAAGCCGTCGAGGAAGCTGAGGCTTCCCGGGCACGTCGCCATTCATCACGAGTCGGAGAAGCATTCCCCAGCCTCGTCGGCTGGACCTCACTGAGCACCCTGCTCCCCGGCATCGGCCTGCTGCGCACACGATTCCGCCCACTGGGCTTCATCCTCCTCGGCGGATTCGTCATCACCTTCCTCGTCGCCATCCTCTATGTCCTCATCAAGGGGCCAGTCCGCGCATTCGGCACCGTCGTCTCAAGTCCGACGCTGCTGACCTTCCTCGCAATCGTCCTCGCCATCATCGGCGTGATCTGGATCCTCGTGATCGTGATCTCCCACTTCGGGCTGCGCAAAGGCCACCGCTATGCCCCGTGGCAGAACAAGATGGCTGGGGTGCTCGTCGTCTCTCTCGCACTGATCGTCGGCATTCCCTTCGGCGTCGGCTCAGTCTACGCCCGAGTCCAAGGCGATACGGTCTCAAGCCTCTTCGGCGACAGCACGGGACATGCCAAGAACGCTGAAGATCTCTGGGCCGACAAGCCCTATATCAACGTCTTCCTCATGGGCCGCGACAACGGCGATGACCGTGAGGGTACACGCCCCGACACCATGCTCGTCGCTTCGATCGACACGAAGACTGGCAACACCGCCCTGATCTCTGTGCCGCGTAACCTCGCGTTCCCGGTCTTCCCCGAAGGCAGCGAACTGGAGAAGGCCTGGCCCGACGGTTTCCGACCCACCGGCCAATCCTCGGTCGACCTCATCAACTCCGTCTGGCAGTGGGGCGAGGAGAACAAGGACGACATCGGCAACACCCACGGCATTGAGCCGGGCATGTTCGCCACGATGCAGGCTGTAGAGGGTTCGCTCGGCCTCAACCTCGACTATTGGGCTGCGGTCGACATGGCCGGGTTCGAAGACGTCGTCGATGCTATCGGCGGGGTGAAGATCGACGTCGAACGTCCGATCCCGATGGGCGGCGGCAAGTCCATGTCCGGAGTCTCCAACAAGATCTACGGCTGGGTCGATCCGGGCCCGCAGACGCTCAGGGGCAAGGACGCACTCTGGTATGTGCGGTCCCGTGAAGGCAGTGACAACTACGATCGCATGTGCCGTCAGCAGCGCATGATCAAGACCACCCTCGATCAGATCGACCCGCGCGAACTCGCTACGGCGTACCCTAAACTCGCGAATTCGGCGACCAAGAACATCGCCACGTCGATTCCGCAGAACGAGGTCCCGGCCTTCATCGAGCTCGCGATCTCCATGCAGAAGGGCGACGTCACCACGGTGCAGATCAACAACGACGTCACCCCCACCTACAACCCCGACTTCGACGTCCTCCACAAGTGGATTCTCGGTGAGGTCAAGGGCGCGTCCAAGGGCGAAGAGTCCGTGAAGCCGACGAACAAGCCAGCTCCGGACGAGAAGAAGGACACCGCCGCTGAGGAGCCTTCCGATGAGGCGTCCTCCGAGGACCAGCCGGCCGAGGAGAATGATGGCGAACCGACCGAAACCACGAAGCCCGGTGAGCCGAACGCCGAGGGCAAGTGCTACCCGAAGGGCTTCAAGCCCGGCGACGACTTCCCCGGCTATCCAGGCCCGGGAGCCGGAGATGAAGGGTGACAACTTCTTCACCACATTCGGTCGACGACAGCTCAACTGAGACGAACGGTTCGGGCGTGACGAACAGGTCAGGGGTGACGACCAGTTCGGGCACAGATGGTCTAGACGCGCGGGCCCACTCGGTTGCGATCATCGGCGCCGGGCCCCGCGGACTCTCGGTCCTCGAGAGACTCGTCGCCCTCGCCGTCGAACGGCTCTCCGACACAGAAGCCGACGGAGCCGACTCTCCGGCCAGCATCGTTGTCCATCTCATCGACCCCTACCCGCCGGGTGCGGGCATCGTCTGGCGCACAGATCAGCCCGAGGCACTGTTGATGAACACGACCATCGGCGAGCAGACGATCTTCCCCGACTCGAGCTGCTCGTTCGTCTCTGCCGACGCATCGGCTGATTTCTCCGAAGGTGCGTTGGGCTCTGTCGACGGGGTGCCCGATCGCTTCGGATTCGACGGCACATCCGATCGGTTCGGCCCCGATATGGCTCAGTGGTACCGGGAGATGGGTGGAACCGATCCCGTCGATGCCACGTTCCCCAGTCGGACTCTCTACGGCCGCTATCTCCGTGACGCCTATGCTCGCATCCGCGACATGGCACCTGCCTTCGTCGAGATCGTCGAGCATCCCACGAAGGTCGAATCGGTCATCGACCTTCCACCGGTCGAACCCCTGGGCCATACCTCAACGGATCCCGAGACCGTGCCACCGCAGCTGGTCCGATGCGAGGACGGCACCGCCATCATCGCCTCCGCCGTCGTCCTTGCTGTCGGCCACATCCCCAGTGCGCAGACTGAGGAACGTGCCCGACTCGCGGCCTTCGCACAGCGGAAGGGCGGACTCTACATCCCGCAGGGGCTGCCGGCGGAAGCTCCCGTCGCCGAGGTGGCACCCGGCAGCCGTGTCATCGTCCGCGGCATGGGCCTGAACTACTTCGACCTGCAGACACTGTTCACACACGAACGCGGAGGCCGGTTCGACCCGGACCCCGAGGTTGCAGGCGAACTCCGCTATGTGCGCAGCGGTGAGGAACCTTGCCTGCTGCTCGGCTCCCGCCGTGGAGTTCCCTACCGCAGCAAACCCATCTGCCAAGCCCACCCGCGTTCATCCTGGCCCCTGCGCTACTTCACACGGGAGAACATCGCACTGCTCGCCGGTCTCGATGACCTCGACGGCGAGCGCAAGGCCGGGGCTCGCTTCAACGACCAGCTGTGGCCGCTCATCCTCGCCGATCTTCGTCTCGCCTACTACAGCACCCTGTCCCGGATCCGCCCCGACGCATTCGCCGGTGATCCCGGACAGCTGCGTGAAGCCATCGCCGAGGCGGTGTCCCGACACCTGACCAGGCGCACCTGGCAAGAGACCCACCCGGAGTCACGCGATTCGCGCGAGACGCAGACCTCGCGGGCCACAGCCAGGGAAGATTCTGCGGCCACGGGCGCTGCGGAGTCCCGAGATCACGAAGCCGCCGAGGCTGCGCGCCAGGGCCGCGTCACCCGAGAGGCCTTCGCCTGGTCGGAGATCGAGGAGAGTCTCGTTCCCGATCCCGCTCACCGCATGTCACTGCACGAGCTGCTCAATCCTCTCGAGGGACGAGAGTTCGACAGCCGGGGGCCCAGGGAGGCGAACTCCCTGCACGAGTGGATGCTCGACTTCCTCCGCAACGATCTCCACGACTCTCTGGCCGGGCCCGAGGGCAGCGCCGAAAAGTCTCTGTTCACCGTGCTCTGGCAGTCACGACTGCTCCTCAAAGAACTCATCGTGGCCGGCCACATCGACCGCGTCAGCATCGACATGGAGATCTGCGGCTGGTTCGAAAGCTTCGTCTCCGGCATCTGCGACGGCCCTCCCCCGCAGCGCATCGCAGAACTACTTGCTCTAGCCGAAGCCGGCTTCGTCGAGTTCATCGGCCCGGACATGCGCATCGAAGCCACTCCCGACGGCGCTGCGAGCGCGGACGGGGATCACGCCTCGGCAAACGGGGATCCGTTGCCGCAGATATTCACTGTCACCTCGGCGCAGGTCACGGGCGGAATCACGGGAAGTGTCGTCATCGATGCGGCGTCACCGACGAACGCGGTGTCTCGGGCCGCAGATGTGCTGGTGCACGGGATGGTCGAGCGCGGTCAGCTCACACCCGCACGGCTGACCTTGGACGACGGTCGCGAGAAATTCCTCAACGGACTCGCGCTCACCTCGCGGCCCTACCGCACCATCGACATCGAAGGCGTTGTGCACCCCAGACGGTTCGCGCTGTCGATTCAGCTCTCCTCCGTCCAGTGGGGGCTGGCGATCGCAGCGAATCCCAATGCGAACGCAGCAACACTCGGCGACTCTCACGCCGCAGCACAGGCGATCCTCGACCTCATATGAGGTTCACACGTAGGCCCGCACGGTCCACGAGGCTTGTTCCACTCAGGTTTGCTCCACGAAAGCTCGGTCCATGCGGGCTCGCTTCACATAGTCTCGAGGCTGCGCAGCTGGGCTGGGCAGCCTGAGGCAGCAAGCTGAGCACTCTGAATCAGACTGAGCTGGTTGCAAATCAACTCGGAGTGACTTAGACGGTAGAGCGCCGGCGCCCGCGGCACCGAGACGGGGTTCAGTACGCACGAACTGGCGCGCACGAGGAGTCTCAGCCAGATCGAGGTCTCGCTAAGGCTGCATCGAAGTTTCAGAGCTCGCGTTTAAACCAGAGCCCTGAAACTTCGGCCGAGCTGCTTCTCCGCACAGCCTTCCCAACACCTTCCCCCGCCTGAGCCCCACGGTCCTCACGCGGGTGCCCCATGCCGGGGTCTCCCCTTAGGCGTCGGCCATTTCGAGGGCGGCTTCGGGCTTCGTGGTCCTGGCTCGCACGATCGCGAGGAGGGACATCACGACTCCGATGATCGCCCAGGCCAGCAGGCCGCCATAGGCAGCGGCCACGCCCGTGGTTCCGGCGGTGATCGCAACGAAGCCGTTCATCGCCGGCGTCAGCGGCAGGATCGGGGCGAGGAAGTCGAAGAAGCCGGGCACCGCGCCGATCGTTCGGCCGGCTACAGCCAGGACCACGGCGATCACCGACAGGAACCTGCCCACGCCGCCGAACCACGCCACCAGTGCGAAGTTGAGCACCATGAACACCAGCGCGGAGACGAACGTCAACACCGCGATGTCGAAGCCTTGGACGGCGTCGATATCCAACACAGTCACCGCCAGGATCGACAGCACCAGGGCCTGCAGCAGTCCCACAATTACGCCAGGCACCAATCCGCGCAGCCAGACGGCCACCGAGGACTTCGTCGAGAGCAGAGTCGAGGCGGGGATCGGCTTGAGCACCGTGTAGGTGACGAGTCCGCCGACCCACAGGGCGAGCATGATGAGCAGCGCAAGAGTCGATCCCTGCAGCACATCGCCCGCGTCGGAGGAGTCCGGCGACTTGATGTTCTCCGAGGCGACTGTGGAGAGCTTGTCACGCTCCGGTGCCGAATAGGAGGGAACCTCGTCCGCGCCCTTCTTCACACCGTCGGCAAACTTGCCGACTCCTTGCGAATACTTGTCTGTGCCCTCGGACAGGGTGTCCAGTCCGGCCGCAAGGTCAGAGGTGCCGGTGGCAGCAGTGGAGACACCGGTCGTGTACTGGTCGAGTCCCGTGGAGAATTCGCCGAGTCCATCGGAGAGCTGTCCGGCACCGTCGTCGAGTTCGCTCGAACCATCGGCGACCTTGGCGATGCCGTCGCTGAGCTCCGGCATTCCGTCGGCAAGCTTCTGATTGCCTTCGGCGACACCGGAGGCACCATCGCGCAGACCCTTCGAGGCCTCGAGCAGCTTCGGAGCATTCTTCGAGATGTCCTCCATGCCCTTGGTGAGTTCACCGAGGCCGTCTTCGAGTCCCTTGACGAACTTGCTCATGCCGTCGCTGAGTTCACCCGCACCGTCGGCGAGCTTGTCCGCTCCGCCGAGCAGCGACTCGCCGTCCTGCTTCTGCTCCAGACCGTCGACGGCGCTGTTCAGGCCACCCGAGGTGCCGTTGAGCAGCCCCTGAGCGTAGGCCTTCTCAATGCCGGCGCAGACCTCGTCCGGTGTGCCGGCAGGGCACATCTGAGCACGTGCCTGATCGGCCTCGTCCTGGGTCATCATGCCCGCCGACACCAGCGAATCGAGACCGGTCACGGTTCCGCTCTTGGCCAGCTGATCGGCCTGGTCGGCGCCTTCCTGGAGCCCGTCGCGGTACTGGCCGAGACCCGTTGACAGGCCTTCTGCACCCTCGGAGACTCCCTGGGCACCCTTGTCGAGGTCCTTGCCGCCCTTGAGGAGATCATCGAGACCGCCCTCGCCGGAGCCGGAGTCACCGGAACCGGCGAAGCCCTTGATGATCTGGTCGATGGACTTCGTGTACTCGTCGACTCCCCCGGAGAGCTCTCCGGCACCGTCAGCCAGCTTCTGCGTGCTGTCGGGCAGATCCGCCGTCGACTTCTTCATGTCCTGGAGACCGCCCGAAAGTTCAGAGGTGCCCTTCGACAGTTCACCAGCACCCTTGGACAGGTCTCCGGCGCCCTTGCTGAGTTCGGATCCAGAAGAGTCGAGCTTGTCCATACCGGCGGAGAGTTCACCGGCCCCGCTCGCGGATTTCTCCGTCCCCTTCGCCAGCTCTTCGCCACCCTCGTCGAGTTCACCGGCGGCGTCTCCGAGGTCCTTCATCTGATCACCCATGTCGTTGAAGCCGACATAGATGTTGTCGAGGTAGGTCTCGGTCATCTGCGTGTTGAAGGTTGTCCGTGCCACTCCGGCCACGGACTGCGCGATCTGGGTGTCGGCGGCCGGAGCGACTCCGGAGACGTCGACGTCCAGCTGCGTCTGAGTTGCCGACTTGGCATCGCTGACCGAGGTCACAGCCCGGGAGAAGCCCTCGGGGATCGTCAGAGTCGCTGCGTAGGACCCATCGGACATGCCCTTCTCGGCATCGTCCTCATCGGTGATGACCCAATGGATGTTGTTGTCCTCTTCACCCACAAGCCCGCTGGTCAGCTGCCGGCCGATCGGCACGGTCTCACCATCCACCTCGGCGCCGTCGTCATTGTTGACGATCGCGGCCTCGATCGTATCGAGGCGATCGGTGCTGTTGTACGTGGCCAGAATGAATCCAGCGGCCACGATGATCGGGATGAGCACCAGACCGAAGAGGGACAGCCAGGTCACGGGCCGTTTCGAGTTCGCACGTTCGAGTCTCACGACTGCACGCCTTCCATTTCGCTGCGACCGGCCGCGTGGGCTTGCACGCCGCCGTTGTCATTGTCGGTTCCACGCTCAGCCTCCGGCTTGGCCTCATCGAGATCGAGGTGGAAGTAGTTCGTGTTCGGGGACAGGATCCCGGTGATGTCGCCGTCGGGCAGACCCAGCACGATTGCCGTGCCCTCGGCCTGCAGATCGAAGAGTAGATCGCGTACGTCCCGGCCGCTTTCTCCGGCCAGTGCACCTGCTTCGCTGATGATGAGCAGGTCCGGCGCCGAGGTGCGCAGCTGTGAGAGCTCGCGTGACCCTGGCATCGTCCCCGGCCCGTTCTTATCGAGGTCGAAGTACGGGACACGACGACGCACCCGTCCGGCATGTTCGGGCAGGACCATGTCTCCGATCTTCATCTCACCGGCGGAAAGTCCGACGCGACCGGAGAGAGCCAGCAGCAATGCCTTGCGTGCTTGGCCGCTGGCGACGAGGATCTGGCCCGGTGAGAGCGAGATGTCGACCTGGGCGAATCCGCGTCGACCCGAGCTGACGGCGATGCCGCGACCGTAGACCCGGTATTCGGAGTCCGGTTCCGGCCAATCTCGCAGAGCCACCTCGTGGGCAAGGCCTTCTCCTTCGACATCGAGGCGGGGCAGGATGCGGTCGAGCCACTTCGGCAGCCACCAGGCCTTGTCGCCGAGCATCTGCATGATGGCAGGCACCAAGGACATGCGCACCAGGAAGGCGTCGACGAAGATGCCGGAGGCCAAAGCGAGGGCGATGGACTTGATGATCGGCTCGCCCGCAGGAACGAACGCGGCGAAGACGGAGAACATGATGATCGCCGCGGCCGAGACCACTCTGGCAGAGGAGGCGAAGCCGGCCTTGATCGCGTCCCTGGCTGTGGCCCCGTGGACATAGGCCTCGCGCATTCCGGAGACGAGGAACACCTCGTAGTCCATGGCGAGTCCGAACAGGATGCCCATGAGGATGATCGGCAGGAAGCTGATCACCGGCCCCGTCGAGTCGATGCCCAGTGGACCGGCGAAGAGTCCGTCGTGGAAGACGAGGACCACGGTGCCGAAGGAGGCGAAGACGGACAGGAGGAAGCCGCCGGTGGCCTTGATCGGCACCCAGATCGAACGGAAGACCATCATGAGCAGGATGATCGAGAGTCCGACGACGAAGATGCCGAAGGGCACCAGCGCCTTGCCGAGCTGATCGGAGACGTCGATCTGGATCGCCGTGGCACCGGTGACCGCGGTTTCGAAACCGTCCTCGTCCTCAATGTCCGCGCTCAGGTCCCGGAGCCGGTCGACGGTGCCGAGAGTTGCCGGGTCTTCGGAGCTGGTGGTGGGGATGATCTGGAACAGAGCGGTCGTCGCATCCCGGTTCGGGGTGGCGAGGACGACCTGATCGACGCCGTCGACGTCTTCGATCTCGTTCTCGATCTTCTCGACATCATCGAGGGGGTCATCGGAGGTCACGATCTCGCTGGTCATGACCAGCGGTCCGTTGAAGCCGGGCCCGAAGTGCTTGTCGATGAGGTCATAGGTGGTTCGGGCAGGGGCGCCCTCCTCCTGGCTGCCTGCGGTCGGCAGGGAGAGCTGGAGGTTGGAGGCGGGGATCGCGAACAGCGCGAGTCCACCCACGATGATGACGACTGTCAGCAGCGGAATCTTCGTCACCACGTGCAGCCAACCGGCGAAGAACTTGTTCATGATCGTCTTCGGGTACGGTTCACCGGCCTCAGCCTCCGCCTCGGCGGCAATCTCAGACCGAGAGACGGAGTCGCCCGCCTTCTCCTGCGCGGTTGCGAACGCCCGACGGTAGCGCTTCGTCGGCTTGGGGGTGATCTTGTCCTTGACCAATCCCAGCAGCGCGGGAACCATCGTCAGGGAGATGAGCACGGCGACGACGACGGACCCGGAGGCGCCGATGCCCATGACGGTGAGGAACGGGATGCCGGCCAGGGACAGGCCGAGCAGCGCGATCATCACGGTCATGCCCGCGAAGACGACGGCCGATCCGGCGGTGGCGACGGCCCGTCCGGTGGCTTCGAGCGGGTCATGTCCCTCGGACAGGAGTGCCCGGGCCCTGGATACGATGAAGAGGGCATAGTCGATGCCGACCGCCAGGCCCAACATCAGCGCCAACATGATCGATGAAGAGTTGACTGCGCCGAAGGCCGTGGATCCCACGACCAGGAGAACGGAGATGCCGACGCCGATGAGTGCTGTGATCAGCGGCATGCCGGCAGCGCGGAAGGATCCGAGGGTGAGCAGCAGGACGATGAAGGCGATGACGACGCCGATGCCTTCGACCCAGGAGATCTCCACGCCGGTGATCTGGAAGAGCTGGCCTCCGCCTTCGACTTGGGAGCCCTCGGGCAGGGCGTCGCGGATCGGATCCAGTTCGTCGAGAAGCTGGTCGGGGGCCGCTTCGCCGACCTCCTGCTGGGTGCCGTCGTACTGGACGGAGATCATCGCAGCGGAGTCGTCCTCGCTGATCGCACCCTTGACCATCTTGTCGAACGGCGAGGTCACGGCGTCAACGTGAGGGAGGTCTTCGAGCCGATCGACTTCCTTCTCGATCTCATCCTTGTACGTGGAGTCATTGACCGAGTCGCCATCGGCGGCGACGACGATGACGGAGGCGCCCACACCTGAGGCTTCTGGGAAGGTCGTCTCCATCGAATCGAGTGCGACCTGAGCTTCGGACCCTGGGAGGGTGAAGTCGTTGTCGAAGTCCTTCGCGAAGGCCGCGACACCGGCGCCGACGAGCGCGAAGATCACAAACCACAGAGCGATGAATCGGATGGGAGCGCGGTAGGCACGACGACCCAGAGCGTACAGGAATGTTGACACGAAGACCTCGATACAAAAGTGTATTGGATACAGTATTGTATTGTTGTTGACTCAGTACCCTCAGCGCAAATGCATCAGGAGTTTCGTGAAGATTCTCATCGGATGCCCAGGCCGACAGAGACCCGCACGGACCGACACAGCACAGCCTGTGCGACAGCACCACAGCCACACCAGCACCGCGACCACCCCGACGATGAAATGTTCGATGAATACAGACAATCTCAGCGCCCGCAGACGGCAGACCCGATCCACCTTGGTGGAGGCGGGCATGTCCGTCTTCGCCCACAAAGGCATCGATGGCGCCTCGATCGAGGAGATCTGCGAGGCCGCCGGGTTCACTCGCGGCGCGTTCTACTCGAACTTCTCCAGCCGCGACGATCTGGTTCTGGCCACGATCGAACAGCGCACCTCCCGCGACCTCGACATGCTCGACGCCGCCATCGAACGCTGGCGCGATCGCCTCAACTCCAGTCGACCCGAGAACATCGAAGGCTTCCTCACGGAGTTCATCGACGACACCTTCAGTCAGAAGAGGTCCACCGCCGCCGAGGTGATCGCTGAGCAGGAAATCCAGCTGTACTGTCTGCGCACACCTGAGCTCTACCCCAGGTACGCGGAACTGAGCTCGTTCCAGGTCCAGCGGATCCAATCGCTGATCGAGAACGCCATCGGCTTCGCGAAAGCCGCCTCGACAATTCCACTCAAGGACCTCATCGAGGCGCTCACCGCCATCCACACGCAGTCATCCCTGCGCGCGGCTGCGGGGAAGGATCTGCACGAGGTCGTCGAGATCGATTCCACGCAGATGGTGCGCATCCTCAACCGACTGCTCGACTTCTCGCAGAAGCCCTGAGCGTCCTGGCCTCCCGACAGCCCGGGCTCTCGGCCTACTGAACCTCTAGTCAGCCCCAGGACCGGCCGCTAGGCACTAAGGTGGTTGGCGTGAATGAACTACAGCGCGAATATTACGCCTTCATCAACAACATGGACGTCCGCCTCGGCGCGTTCGTCCTCGCCGACCTGCCCGAGACCTTCGACAAGGAAGACGGGGAGACGGTGAAGTTCCCCAAGGACTTCGGCCCCAAATCCCTGCCGATGCTCGAACTCTTCGTCCTCTCCCGCTTCCCCACTCCCGACGATGTGATCGACCCGGAGAACCGCCGATTCGTCGAAGGCCTCATCCGCTACCTCGGCGAGACCTATCTCCGTGCGATCGGCGGAGCCTGGGACCACGACGAAGAGACCGGAAACGGGATGCCGTTCATCCGTCCGGATACCGAGGAAGGGCCGCTGAAGGGTGAGCCCATCCCGATTCTGGCGATCATCCTCGCCGCGGTCGACGCCCGTACTGCCGAGGTCTTCACGGCAGTCCTGAGCAAGGCTCGCGAGAATCTCGGCGGTGACGGTGAGCCGAAGCGCAGCTGCACCGGTCTGGCGATGGGGATGCTCACGGCTGAGAACTCCAGCGAGGAAGAGGTCGAGTTCCTCACCCGCTTCATCGGCACCGTGGAACCGGGCATCGCCGCCTGGACCCAGGAACAGGCCGACCCGTCCTCGTGGGAGTTCGGGCGCGAGGCGCTGGTGCGCTTGGGCAAGCAGCTCAAGGCCCGCTACGACTCGCGTGACGAGATGATGACGGAAGAGGAGACCGAGTTCGTCGCCGGAGCGATGCGCTTCATCGGTGAGACGATTCGGCGCATCGGCTTCGGACAGTGGCGCTACGGTGCCGACCTCGAACCCGATGATCCCCGCAGCAGGCAGCCCTTTGTGCGTTTCCGCGTCGGCGACCAAAACCTCGACATGGTGCCCTGGCGCTTAGCCCAGACGGCGCTTGAGGATTCGAACTCGATCGCCTCGGGCCTCGACACCATCATCTCGATGCGCGAAGAGGAAGCCGCGAACGAAGCAGCCGCCGAGGGTGACGGCGCCAAGTCAGACGACGCTGAGCCAGACGGCACCAAGTAAGGCAGCGCCGAGACGGACAAGGCCTGAGGCTGACAGCTCAGAGCTGATAGCGACGGTTGCCCTGCATCCCGTCCGCCGGTGAACCCGGAGCCAGGTCTAACTGCTTGCGCTTCGGGTCGATCTGCACGGTGACCAGAGTCGCCGAGCGATCCCCATAGGTGGCACCTGGATCCGGAGTGCAGGACACCGGCGCCTCGCCCGGACCGGTGGTCAGAAGGTCGGTGAGGTCGGCCGTCGACTCGGGGCCGCCGGATGTTCCCACTTGCTTGGCGTAGTCCTCGAGTCGCTGCTCGAGGTGAGCGTGACGGGCACGGGAGGTCGAGGTCGCATTGAGCTCGAGGCTGCCGGGGATGAGCTCGGGGTGCAGGAAGTGATTCGTGTGCAGCAGGAATCCCGCACCGGCTTCAGCACCCGGCTTCTCGCCCGGGATCGCGCTCGTGTCCCCGGCTCGACGCTCACGCTTCTCGGCGTTGGCGATCTCGACCTGGACCACCTCGTCGGCGGTGACCACCGTGATGATCGACGATGATGTGGTGGGTGCCGAGTGGATGATCTCGAGCGCCTCGGCAAGAGTGCTCGCCGTCGACAGGACCCGCTCGAGGATCATGTGGATGGGCACTCCCCCGGCCCCGTCGCCCTCGTGCTTGAGGATGTTGAGCAGGACGCCGACGCCGGCCTCGTTGAGTCCGATCTTGCCTAGCATCCCGTATTCGGCGATGCCCACGTGGCGCAGCTGCCCGGGCACGGCACCCACATCGTTGATGTGCCACAGTGTCGAGAAGTCGGCGGCCCAATCCCAGTTCTGCGCGGCCAGCGAGCTTCCGGGGCGGGTGAAGCTCACGGTCGAGCATTCCGTCGCCGAGGCCGGTGCCAGAGTCATGATCTCTGTGCGGGCGATGACCTCCATGAGTTCCTCGACGGGGATCTCAGCACCCTGCGCCACGGCTGCCACCTCCTCGGCGGCCTCCGGGGACCAGGCCTGGAGACGCGCGAGACTCGACGCGGCCGCGGCACGGACATCCGCCTCGGCGATGGACAGGAATTCGAAGTAGCGCCGGTAGCCGGCGATCGCGGACTCGATGCCCGTGCGCAGCTCACGCCCGCGCTGGGTGCCGCGCCGGAGGTGGTCGGAGGCTCGGACCATGAAGGTCTCGGGCCTGACCTCGGCTGCGGGAACGTATTCGGTGCTCATTGTCGATTCCTCTTCTCGCGCGGGCTCGTTCGTCTCACGACTGCGGGACGAGTGACCCCACTCCGACGTCGATGTCCAGGTAGTGCATGTGAGCGGCCGTTTCGGCCAGGGCGGCGAACAGGTTGAAGTTGTGCAGGGAGTCGAATCCGCGCGACCAGTGCAGGCCCTGGGCGATCGAGTAGACGCTGTGATCGTCGGTGGCGTCCATGCGTTCCGTGATCTCGTCCAGACGCTGCTGGTGATGCTCGACGAGTTCGCGTCGGCGATCGTGGAGACCCTGGAAGCGGAAGCCGTGTGCGGGCAGGACCGCCACCTCGGCGTCGAGCTTACCGATCTTGTCCAGGGAACCGAGATAGTCGCCGAGGCTGTGCGTGATCGCGCCGCTGTCGAGTCCGATGTTCGGGGTGATCGTCGGGAGCACATGGTCACCGGAGAACAGCAGCTGGCCCTCGTCGCGGACGAACACCGAATGCCCGTAGGTGTGGCCAGGGGTCCACAGCGCCCGCAGCGATCCGGACTCCAGCGGCAGTTCGGAGCCGTCCTCGAGGATGTTCACGGTGTCGGGCATATTGCTCATCAGCAGTGCGAAGTCATTCTTCGACCCGGCCTCGCCCTTGCCCTTCTTGCTGCCGACCTGGAGGCTTTCGACCTCGT
This sequence comes from Brevibacterium sp. FME37, assembly GCF_014897485.1. NCBI lineage: Bacteria > Bacillati > Actinomycetota > Actinomycetes > Micrococcales > Brevibacteriaceae > Brevibacterium > Brevibacterium sp. FME37. Next base: position 107,862 of record NZ_JABUYE010000004.1, on the reverse strand, counting down.
CCCAGCGATCCTCGGGCACTCCGTAGGCGCGGGCGATGTTGATGCTCGGGTCGACTCCGGTGCCCAGGTCCACGCTCTTGGAGAAGAACTTCTTGATCGAGCGCAGGTCCTCGCCGTGCATGGCGACCCACATGTCGGGGTTCTTGTGCAGCAGTGCCGGAACCAGCCCGATGTGGTCGCGGTGGTAGTGGGTGATCGCGATCCCGTGGACGTTCGCGACAGTGAATCCCAGGGATCCCAGCGCCGAGGTGAGCGCCAGATACTGGTCCTTGCCATCCCAGCCGGGATCGATGAGGATCAGACCCGAACCGTCGGCGACGGCGTAGCAGTAGGTGTAGACGAGCGGGTTGTTCGGGATCGGGACGGGAATCGCCCAGACACCTTCGGCAACGTTCTCCACTTCGGGCAGGACTCTGTCCTTCCACGCCTTCGACTGTGCGGAGCTGAGTGATTCGATCGCCATTGTTCGACCTTGCCTTCTCTTCGTCGAGCATCATTGCCAATGCTGATCAACCTACTCTCTTTCCACAGTCACTGAAAAGTCGTTCGATAGGCGGGACAGGGAGGAGCGGTGGGGCAGCACCACCTCGGCGTCGGGATGGGCTTGAGGCCCTGTGTGAAGGGTCGCCCGGAAATCAGCAACCTGGGCTACTGGATTCGTTGCGAATGGCGCGATACAGGTGAAGTTATCGTTTCGTTTCGTGAGAATGATTGCGTTTTCGGTTGCACACGGGATAGCATCTATGGCGCAGATCACTTCCATTCCTGTGCTCACACGGGTCCGGATCCGATCGCTGCACCATCTAGCAAGACTCATTGTGGAGGATTGATATGGCCGCGTCAGGCTCACTGAAACGCAACCTCGGGCTGTGGTCCATCGTCGGGCTCGGCCTTGGATATATGACGCCGACGGTGGTCTTCGACACGTTCGGAATCGTGTCGGATGAAACCAACGGGGCGGTACCGTCGGCCTATCTCATCGCACTCATCGTCATGGTGTTCACTGCATTCAGCTACGGCAAGATGGTCAAGGTCTTCCCCACAGCGGGTTCGGCCTATACGTACACGCGAGAGACCATGAGTCCCGGCCTCGGCTTCCTGGTCGGCTGGACCTCACTCATGGACTACCTGCTGCTGCCGATGGTCAACTGCCTCATCGCTCGGCTGTATATGGAGTCCCTGGTCCCCGACGCTCCGCCGTGGGTGTGGGTGGTCCTCTACACCGTGATCATGACCGCCATTGTTGCTGTCTCCATGCGCGGAACAGCCAACCTCAACGGTGTTCTCCTGGTCTTCGCCGTCACAATGGTGACGCTCTTCTGCATTGTCGCCGTCGTCAACCTGACCAACGGCGATGGATCCGGAATCGTCTTCAGCGCCGAACCCTTCATGCACGAGGGCGTGCACATGTCCGCGCTGCTGACCGGCGCCACCGTCGTCTGCTTCTCCTTCATCGGCTTCGACGCCGTGACGATGTACACCAACGAAGCCAAGCATGTGAACCTCATGCCCAAGGCGATTCTGCTGACAGTCCTCGCAGGCGGCGCCATCTTCCTCGTCGCCAGCTACTTCGCCCAGCAGCTCTTCCCCGACAATTCGCAGTTCAATGTCGTCGACGATCCGCTGCCGGAGATCGGACTCCTCACCGGCGGCCCTGTCTTCATGGGCTTCTTCCTCGCCGCTGCCTTTGCTGCCACGGTCGCCTCTGGCCTGGCCTCCCATGCCTCGGTCTCCCGCATGCTGCTGGTGATGGGACGCAACGGGGTGCTCCCGCGCAAGGCCTTCGGCTACATCCACCCGAAGACGCACACCCCGATGTTCAACATCATCCTCGTCGGCGCGGTCTGCCTGCTGGCGATGTCGTTCAGCCTCGAGTTCATCTCCGCGCTGATCAACTTCGGGGCGCTTATCGCCTTCACCTTCGTCAACCTCACGGTCATCGCGCACTTCGCGTTCCGCACCAGGCAGGTCGTCGACGTCAAGTCAGCATTCAACTATGTGGTGCTGCCGGCCATCGGTGCGATTCTCACCGGCATTCTGTGGGTGAGCCTGCACGAGACCGCTCTCATCGGCGGAGTGGTGTGGCTGGCCATCGGCGTCATCTACCTGGCGGTGCTGACCCGCGGCTTCAAACGGACAGTCCGCAGCTTCGACGATCCTGAGGCCGATGCCGAGATGTCCGAGCCGGAGGCCAAACCAGAGGCCGAACCAGAGCCAGAGGCCAAACCAGAGTCTGTTTGAGGGTAGGGATGCGAAAAGCCCCCGCTCGCTATCGTTTTCACGATGCGAACGGGGGCCTTCACTTTGCGGAAGCGGTGGGATTCGAACCCACGGTACGTTGCCGCACAATGGTTTTCAAGACCATCTCCTTCGGCCGCTCGGACACGCTTCCAATGGTTCGCAATGAACCACGGCCTGCTCAGCGCGAGGCTGAGCCACAACAGTTTCTCATAAACCGATTGTCTTCTGCTAATCGATTCCCGCAGGACTGGAGTCAGTGCTTCCCCGTGCTGGTGTCCTGATCAGAAACTTCGGTGGGCAACTGCTCAGAATCATCGGTCGCCGACTTGTCGGAACCTTCAGGCTGTGGCTTCTCGTGCTTTCCCTCCTGCACGATGTGACGACCTGTCGAATCCGAATCTTCCGCGGCGGCACCGCGGGCAGCGAAGGTCGCGGGCACGGGTGAGACGACGAATTCGTCTTCTTCGTCCTCGAACTCCTCTTCGGCCGAGTCAGCCAGTTCAGCGGGGCTCTGACGGCGAATCTTGCTCTGCCTGGAAGCACCGACCGACGGTGCTGCCGGCTCCTGCTCGATGGTAGGGCGCGACTGAGGCTCGGCGGGCTCTGCGTCGTCCGAGGTCTCCGGCTCTACCGCGTCGTCCACCACCGAGGTGGTGTCGGCATCCGAGGTGGTGTCGGCGTCGGTCAGAGCGTCGTCGGCTTCGACCACTACAGCAGGCTTCTCTGCTTCCTTCTTGTCAGAATCCACAGCCTCAACCTCGGATGAAGAGTCGGAGTCGGGCTCAGCCGAATCATCGGCCTCAGCCGAGATGTCGGAAGCGACGTCGGCGGCAGCCGCAGGGGCCTGCGCAGGGACAGCTGGCGAAACAGGCTCGGATGGCGAATCAGCCTCGGCCGATTCGTTCACCTTGCCTGAAGCAGCTGCGGCGGTCGCGGGGACATTGGCCTCAGCCTCGGCGGGGGCATCACCGGAACGAGCCGGTTTGCCTTTGAGGACGAGACTTAGGGTCGACAGCGGAACCGAGAGCCAGTTGGGCCGGTTGCGCAGCTCGGTGACGACCTCCACAAGGAGCCTGTCGATGAGGGCCGCGCGCAGCACGGGATCGCCGAGGCCCAGGCTCTCGCCCCGGGCACGGGAGTATCCGCTCAGCAGCGAGTTCTGCACCTGCGATGCCCACAGGAACTCCGGAGAGTCGTAGATGGTCCGCAGCGCGGAGGCGTCATTGCCGAAGCCGTTGACGACGAGCCCGCCGTCTTCGGATTCGAGCTCGCCGGTCCGCTGCAGGCGAGCGAAACCAGCGGCATAGTCAATACTGCGCAGCAGGGCTACGAGGTCCAGTGCCACCGGCTTGGGATCCGAGTTCGTCGAGTCCGTGAACTTCACGACCGAATAGCCGTCGGTGCCGGAACTCACCACGTGATCGAGCGTCAGCTCACCGTGGATCTTCTGCAGCACACCGATCGTCTCGAGTGACTGCAGCTTCGCGCGGTGGGCACGCAGCTCGGGCACCAGAGAGTCCAGGGCCAGCGGGGCACGGCCCAACGCCCAGTCGATGCGTTCGATCCACTTCTTGGCCAGCTGCTTCGTCGGTTCTCCACGGCCTTCGACGATGCCGAATTCGGCAGCCATGTCCGAGTGGAGTTCGCCGATGCGGCGACCCATCTCCGCGGCCTGAGCGTTGTAGGCACCGATCGAACCGGAGTCAACGGCGCACACGATGTCGACAGCCTCGCGCCAAGCGGGTTCGGCGTCGACGTCGACATGGGACAGCAGCGCCATCGGAGCTTCCATCTCGGTGACTTCGAACATGTCGTACCACCGGCCCGAGCCCCAGCCGATGACCTCGGGAACGCTGCGGGAGCCAGCCTCGGTGAGCAGGACTGGAATCGTCAGCGATGACGGCATCCCGTTCTCCAGCACACGGAAGAAGCTGAGCTCCATCGGCTCGTACTCGTCGTGGATGATGACCGTTGACTTGGAGGCACCGGCGTCGGCGACCTCGATGGGTCGGATGTCGACGGGCAGCTCTTCACGGGTATCGGCGACCAGGGCAGCCTTCGATGGCTTCGGTGGAACTACCTCGGCGGGGGAACCGCTATGGGCAGTCGATGGCGACTGGGAGGGCAGGGTGTCCCGTGTTTCTGCCTTCTCCTGGCTGTGCCGCAGGGATTCGGTGCTCAGCTGGCCGCCGTCGAAGACCTTGCGCTTGGTGATCGCGTCGGCCATGAGGTTGACGAAGACGGGGTCTGCCGCGCCGTCGTAGACGTAGACGTGGCCCAGGGCCAGGTCGTCGATCTGACCGATCAGCGACTTGCGCAGGTGCATGTCTTCGACTCCGCGCAGTGAGAGCGGAATGTTGAGCCGGCGCAGGGTCGGTCCGTCACCGACAGAGATCACGGTCACGAGGCCGGCGAAACCGCCGAGCTCCTCGGCCTTGTATACGAAGGCGCGAGCCACCGACATCGGGGTGATATCGGGGTCGGTTCCGAAGTCTGCGGCGAGCTTGGGAAACCACGACTGCCGAGGTATCCAGCCGGCTAACAGTTGCTCCAGCTCACTGCTGATGGCCATGTCGCCTCCTTGAAGGAATTACGGGCATCTCCATCCAATCATGTTACGACCTTCGCGCTGTTCAGGGCGCACCAGAAATCATCAACTCAGCGCCACTTTCCTTCCCTTCAGCGCACCAGCAGACCACTGTCCCCGTACCGGTCAGCGGCCTGCCAAGTGTCCTTATCTCGGAACGACTTGCACAAGCGCAAGACAGAAGGAGCACAATGGAGTCGTGTTGAAAACAGACGAATCACCCCAGCAGCAAACACTCGCGAACGAGGTCGAAGCGGCCGCGACGCGAATTGCCGACTCCGTGATTAAGTCTCCCCTGCAGATTTCGGAGCGGCTCTCCGCCGCCACCGGTTCCACCGTCTACCTCAAGCGCGAGGATCTGCAGATGGTGCGCTCCTACAAGATCCGGGGCGCCTTCAACTTCATGCTCCAGCTTGATGAGACCGAGCGCGCCCGCGGCGTCGTGTGCGCCTCGGCGGGCAACCACGCCCAGGGCTTCGCCCGCGCGTGCAAGGAACTGGGCATCCAGGGCACCATCTTCGTTCCCAAGACCACGCCGAGGCAGAAGATCGAACGCGTACGCCACTTCGGCGGCGACCGGGTGACCATCGAAATCTCCGGCTCCACCTATGACGATGCATCAGCACTGGCCCACCGGTACGCCGAACGCAATGACGCCCTCCTCGTCTCCGCCTTCGATGACTTGCGCACCATCGCCGGCCAGGGAACAGTGGCTGTGGAGATCGCCGACCAGCTCCAAGCCGCCCCCGATTACATCATCGTGCCCGTCGGCGGCGGCGGAGTGATCTCCGGCATCGCCGCCTACGCGGCCGAGCACCTTCCCGACACCACCGTCATCGGCGCCGAACCCGCAGGCGCTGCCTCGATGATCGCGGCCCTCAAGGCCGGACGACCGGTGACCCTGGAGAACATCGACCCCTTCGCCGACGGCACCGCGGTCAAACGCGCCGGCGCCCTGACCTACGACATCGTCTCCGAACTCAACGTCGATGTCCGCCCCGTGCCTGAGGGCTCCGTCGCCACGGAGATGCTCGACATGTACCAGGTCGACGGCATCATCGCCGAGCCTTCCGGTGCCATCGCCTCGGCGGCCATCGGGGCACCCGGGACTGCCAAGCCGATCACCATCGAACCGGGATCGACTGTCGTGTGCCTGGTCTCCGGGGGCAACAACGATATCTCCCGCTACCCCGAGATCCTCGAACGCTCACTTGTCCACGAGGGCCTCAAGCACTACTTCATCGTCGACTTCCCGCAGGAGCCCGGCGCACTGCGTCGCTTCCTCAACGAGATCCTCGGCCCCGAGGACGACATCGCGATGTTCGAGTACGTCAAACGTTCCGACCGTGAGACCGGCCCTGCCTTCGTCGGCATCGAACTCGGCAATGCCGAGGACCTGCCGAACCTGCTCGAACGCATGGACGCCTCACAGATCGAGATCGAACGCGTGCACCAGAACTCGCCGATGTTCCGTCTCTTCGCTTGAGGTTCTTCGACTGAGAGCCTCGGGACTCAGTGCCTGAGGGCCTCGGGACTCAGCGCTGTCTCGCAGCACAGAGCGGCCCGGGCCGATCGTCGGGCAAACCACTAGAGTGGAATCATGCGAGCAATCACGATTTCTGAACCAGGCGGCCCCGACGTTCTCCAGATCACCGAGGAGCCGACGCCGGACATCGCAGCCGACGAAGTCCTCGTCACCGTCCACGCTGCCGGCGTCAACCGCGCAGATCTTCTGCAGCGTCAGGGATACTACGACCCACCGGCCGGTGCCACTCTGATCCCGGGTCTCGAGGTCTCGGGAACGATCGCCGAACTCGGTTCCGAGGTCACCGGCTGGAAGATCGGTGACCGTGTCGCGGCACTTCTCTCCGGCGGTGGCTACGCCGAGTCGGTGCCCGTCCCCGCCGGTCAGCTCCTTCCCGTTCCCGACAGCCTCGACCTCACCGAGGCTGCGGGCCTGCCCGAGGTTCTGTCGACCGTGCATTCCAACATCGTCGGCAACGCGAACATCCAGGCCGGGGAATGGCTGCTCGTCCACGGCGGCGGGTCCGGAATCGGCACGGCCGCTATCCAGATCGCTAAGCACCTCGGCGTGAAGATCGTCGTCACCGTCGGGTCCGAGCGCAAGGCCGAATTCTGCCGCGAACTCGGTGCCGATGCCGTCATCAACTACCGCGAAGAGGACTTCGTCGAACGCGTCCACGAGATCTGCGTGCGCTCTGACGGGTCCACCGGCGCCGACGTCATCCTCGACATCATCGGTGCGAAGTACCTGAAGTCCAACGTCAAGGCCCTGGGCACCGACGGACGCCTCGTCATCATCGGCATGCAGGGCGGGGCGAAGGCCGAGCTGAGCATCGCCTCCCTCATGCAGCCGCGCAAGTCGGTGGCGGGAACGACGCTGCGCGCACGTCCCAAAGAACAGAAGATCGAGATCGTCGCCGAGGTGGCCGCAGAGTTGTGGCCGGCCGTGATCTCCGGTGACATCCGTCCGATCATCCATGAGACGATGCCGCTGTCCGAGGCTCCCAAGGCACATACCGCTTTGGAAGAGGGCACGAGCATCGGCAAGGTTCTGCTCATCGCTGATGAGTCAGCGCCGACCACGAAGTCAGCGCAGCACGTCTGAGTTTCATCGAGGCTGAGGTCCAGCCTGGTTGAGCCTCATCGCAGGAGGAAGGTGTCCGATCATGTCCAGCAATCCCGATCAGTCCGAGAGCTCGTCCGATCAGCAGGGGGACTCCCCCACCCAGTCGGTGAGCCCCGCTGCGCAGTCGGCAGGCTCTGCCGGTGTGCCCGTCGACGAATCCTCGCCTGCCGAGGACTCCTCGTCTCAGGCCGATGTGTCCTCCCCTGCGAAGGTGATGCGGATCGGGACCATGGTCAAACAGCTCCTCGAAGAGGTCCGCAGCACCGATCTGGATGAGAAGGGCCGCGAACGCCTGGCCAAGATCCACCGCCGGTCGATCGACGAGCTCGAAGATGGGCTCTCCAAGGACCTCATCGACGAACTCGAACGCCTTGACCTGCCCTTCGACACGAGTGACGGACCTCCGACCAACTCCGAACTGCGCATCGCCCAGGCCCAGCTCGTCGGCTGGCTGGAGGGACTCTTCCACGGCATCCAGACCGCGATCATGGCGCAGCAGGCCATGGCACAACAGGGAATCGCGGGCCATGGCCAGCTGCCACCGGGAGTGGTGCCCCCCGGCGCGGCTCCCGGCGCGGCCGAGAACGAGCAGAAGCACGACGATTCCGACGTTCCTCGCCCAGGCAACTACCTGTGAAGAACATCTTCTCCCGTCGGGAAAAGTCGGCCGGTTCCTCATCGCGCAAGGGCCCTGACCAACAGTTCGGCACCGGACTCTGGCGGCACAACCGCGACAGGTTCATCCGCGCCGTCGACCGCTACTACACCACCTCCGTGGCCATCCACAAGCTGCCCAGCGACGGTCAGGGCACCTCCGCCGACGCGAACACGATCGTCGATGGGACGCAGCGCCTCAACGATCTGGTGCCCGTCGTCGACGAGGTCACCGCGTGGCTGCACGCCCACCATCCGGTCACCGGTCAGGTCGTTCCCAGCCACACCCGCAACGCTGTCGGCGACACCCCCGAACTGCTGACCAAGGCCTCATCGAAGGTCGCCGAGGCGGTGCTGGCGGCCTCGATGGCCCGCACAGAGATCATCGCCGGCAGACCAATCGAACCGAGTGCCAAGGCGACCGAACGTTTCATCTCCGATGCCGCACAGCTGCTCGAACGTGCCCAGGCCGCCATCGACGAAGGCCACGAAGCATGACGAAGGCAACGATGACACCGCCGGAGGGCTTCGACGTGGGCCTCGTGGCCAGCGATATCGACGGCACGCTCCTGCTCGATTGGAAACCCATCTCCAACGCGACGATCGATGCGATCCATCGTTGCCAGGAAATGGGCATCCCCTTCGTCCTCGTCACCGGCCGGCCGATCAGATGGCTGGAAGCGATCGCGGAACAGATCCCCGACCTCGGCCGCGTCATCTGCCTCAATGGGGCAGTTGTCTATGACATCGCCTCGGCGAGTGTGGTCTCGGCTCACACCATCGAGTTCACCGAGGTGGAGAAGATCATCGCCGCGATCACAGCCTCCCACCCGGAGGCGCACTTCGCGTTCGAAACACTGACCGGCGGCCTCGTCGACAAGAACTTCATCTCACGCAATCCGCGCCAGGCCCATGTCATGGAGGACCTGTCGGAGCTGGCCACACGGGACGTCGTGAAGATCCTCGTCAGCATCGGCTCCGACGATTCGCAAGCCCTCCACGATCTGCTCGACCCACTTGTCGCCGCCAACTGCCATGCCTCGTTCTCCGACCCGGTCAACGGACTCGTCGAACTCGCGCCGGCTGGGGTGACGAAGGCCAAGACGCTCGAAGAACTGTGCAAGCACCTCGGCGTGGCACGCGAGCAGGTGATGTCGTTCGGGGACATGCCCAACGACATCGAGATGCTGACCTGGGCCGGCCACGGTGTGGCCATGGGCAATGCACTGCAGTCGGTCAAGGACTGCGCGGCCACCGTCACCGACTCAGTCGATGAGGACGGCGTCGCCCGCTACCTGAACGCAGTGCTCGACGCCCGCACCTCGCGCTGAGCGTCAGCCGTGGGTGGCGCGGGAACCGGTCAGTGAGAGCACCTTGGCGTCGAGGTCGAAGTAGTCAACGAGGGCAACGGCCAGGCCGTCGTCGTCGACAGACTTCGTCACGACTGAGGCATGTTGCTTGAGCACGTCCTTCGACTGGCCCATGACGATCCCGTGGTGGACCCATTCGATCATTTCGATGTCATTGAGTCCGTCACCGGCGCCGATGGTCAGCTCATGGTCGATTCCAAGTTCAGATTCGACGAGTTCGAGGCCGCTGGCCTTCGAGACACCGTCGGGGGCGATGTCGAGCCAGTTGCTCCAGCCCACCGAATAGCTGACTTCGTGGAGTCCGAGACGGTCAACCGCCTCGGCGAACTCCTCCGCAGTGCCGTTCACCTCGCGCATCACGATGCGGGTGGCCCGCTTCTCCAGGAGCTGGTCGAAGTCGACGATGTCGAGCGTGTCCGATTCCGCGAGCTCACCCATGGGGAACGGTCCCGAGGCCCAACGGTGCAGGTCTGGGTCCTCGACGAGGAACAGTGCGCTGGGCAGTGCCTCGTGCATCTTCTCCAGTGCGTCCCTGGGATCGAAGGAGACCACGTGGTGCATCTCCCACCCCAGCGGAGCGGCCGGGTCGAGTTTGACGACGACGGATCCGTTCGAGCAGACGACGAATCCTTCCTTGAGGCCGAGTGCGTGCACGACCTCAAGTGCTCCGGGCAGCGCCCGTCCAGTGGAGATGACGAGATGGTGACCGGCGTCGACAAGCTGGGTCAGCACCTGGCGGACGGGTTCGGACAGGGAGCCGTCGTAGTTGACGACGGTGCCGTCGATGTCGAGCGCGATGAGGTGTTCGGGCAATTTCTCTCCAAGCTTGAGGATCGTGGCTTCAGTAACGCGGGCCCTCTGGTCCCTGGGCGGTCATGCCGCCGAGGTAGGGGCGCAGTGCCGCGGGAACCGTGACCGAGCCGTCGGCCTGCTGGTGGTTTTCCAGGATCGGGACGAGCCAGCGGGTGTTGGCCATGGTTCCGTTGAGTGTGGCGACGGGGCGGGTGGCTCCGTCATAGCGTTCGCGGACCTGCAGGCGACGTGCCTGGAAGGTCGTGCAGTTCGAGGTCGAAGTCAGTTCCCTGTAGGTGCCCTGAGTCGGTACCCAAGCTTCGCAGTCGAACTTGCGTGCCGCGGAGTCGCCGAGGTCACCGGCTGCCGTGTCGATGACGCGGTAGGGCAGTTCGCACAGGCCCAGCATCTTCTCCTGCAGAGAGAGCATGCGCTCGTGTTCAGCCTCGGCGTCTTCGACCTCGACGTAGGCGAACATCTCCACCTTCTGGAACTGGTGGACGCGGATGATTCCGCGGGTGTCCTTGCCGTAGGAACCGGCTTCGCGGCGGTAGCAGGAGGAGATTCCGGCGTAGCGCAGCGGACCGTCGCTCAGGTCGATGATCTCGTCCATGTGGAGTCCGGCCAGGGGCACTTCGGAGGTGCCGACGAGGAACAGGTCATCGGCTTCGAGACGGTAGACCTCGTCGGCGTGCTCGCCGAGGAAGCCGGTGCCGCGCATGACCTCGGGCTTGACCAGAGTGGGCGTGATGGTCGGGATGAACCCTGCTTCTTCGGCCACATCGCGGGCCAGGTTGAGCAGTGCCATCTCCAGCTTGGCACCGAATCCGGTGAGGTAGTGGAAGCGCGAACCTGCGACCTTGGTGCCTCGGGCTGTGTCGATGGCTTTGAGCGTCTCACCGATCTCCAGGTGGTCGGCAGGCTCGAACCCGTCGGTGCTGAAGTCCCGGGGCTCGCCCACGGTCTTCAGTGTCACGAAGTTCTCCTCGCCGCCGGAGGGGATTCCCTCGACGATGAGGTTCGGGAGTTTGGCCGCGAGCTTGTCGAACGCGAAGCTGGCTTCCTCGGACTCGGCCTGCAGCGCCTTGACCTTAGCCGACTTCTCTTTGCCTGCGGCGATAAGAGCAGGCTTCTCGTCCTTGGGCGCCTTCGCGATCTGAGAGGAGAAAGACTTCTGATCTGCGCGTGCGTCCTCGAACGCGGTGATGGCAGAACGGCGTGCGGAATCCGCAGCCAGGACTTCGTCGACGAGGTCTACGGACGAGCCGCGGGCCTCCTGCGATGCCTTGAACAGGTCCGGGTTTTCTCTGAGGAGCGCTAGATCGATCACCCTCTCAGCTTAACGGCATGCGAGTCTTTTCGACATTCGGCGGGCTCGTGGGAGGGCCAGCGGCGCGCCAGAGCTGGGCGACCAGCTCGTACTCAAGTTGGGCGCTGTAAATTTGGAGCATGACCATTGCTTTGGACCCCATGATGACGTGGTTCGTCGTCGCCGGCGTCGTCGTTGTGCTGCTCGTCGCGTTCTTCATCGGCCATCGCCTCGGGACGCGTCGTGCTCTGAGTCGAGTTCGCCAGTATGCCCGAGGCGCTGACTCTGATGCGCCCGAGAGCGAGCTCTCTACCCGCTACCGGGCCGCTCTCGTCGTCAACCCGACAAAGGCCGATGTCAGCAGACTGTCATCGACCGCCGAGGCGATCTGCCGTTTCGAAGGTTGGAACCCACCGCTGGTCATCGAGACCACACCCGAGGATTCCGGTGAGGGAGCCGCTTCCCGCGCGCTCGACGAGGGGGTAGACGTCGTCATCGCAGCCGGCGGTGACGGTACGGTCCGCGCCGTCGCCTCGGCGCTGGCCGGGTCAGAGACACCGATGGGGATCGTTCCGCTGGGAACGGGGAATCTGCTGTCACGAAATCTCGACATCGTCCTCGACAAGACCGAGTGGGCGCTGCGCATCGCCCTGTGGGGCCGCAACCGGAAGATCGACGTCGGAACCGCGAAGACCGCCGAGGAGGGGGACACTCACGTGTTCACCGTGATGACGGGACTCGGGTTCGATGCGGCAGTCATGGCCGATACCAATTCCGACCTCAAGTCCCGCTTGGGCTGGTTGGCCTATGTCGAGGCCGGGTCTCGGAAGCTCGTCGGTCGCCCCAGCCATGTGAAGGTGACCTTCGACGACGACTATCGGGTCTCGGCACGCGTGCGTTCGGTTCTCGGCGGCAACTGCGGGAAGCTGCAGGGTGGCATTCAGCTGCTGCCACAGGCCGTCATCGATGACGGGATGCTCGACGTCCTCATCGTCAGCCCGAAGAACCTGGGCCAGTGGGTAGGAGTTCTTGCCTCCGTGCTGGGACGGAAGACATCCAAGGGCCTGCACACGGACATTCGCAAGTGCCAGAAGGTCGTCATCGAATCCGGTGAGGAACTCGACGTGCAGCTCGACGGGGATCCGATCGGCCAATCGGGGTATCTGGCAATGGAGGTCATGCCCGCGGCGCTGACCGTTCGTGTGCCGACGGTCGAGCAGCGCAAGCAGATCCGAGCCGAGGCCTGGCCAGTCTGAGGGCGGGCCCGGTAGTTACCGAATAGTTACATCACGGGAGTGTTTCACTGCGCACCCTTTGTTCACCAAAGTGTTACTGCAAATACCACTGAACAAAACTTACGCAAATAGTTTAGAGAATCCTTCGAACCTAGTATGAGTTTCAGATGTGCACCCCCTCACACTCTCTAGATTGAAGGCACTGACAATGAAGAAGCTCATTCTCGCGCCGGCCGTGGCCCTCGCGTTCACAGGTCTGGTGGCCGCCCCAGTCGCCGCTGCCGAGACCCCCTCCACCCAGTCCGCCTCTGCCAAGGCCGAAGCCAAGGCCGAGCAGGATAAGAAGGACAAGGAAGCAGCCGAGAAGCTCGCCAAGGAACAGGCTGAGCAGAAGAAGGCAGCTGAGGAAAAGGCTGCTGCTGAGAAGGAAGCCAAAGAAAAGGCTGAGCAGGAGAAGAAAGACGCGGCCGAAAAGAAGGCCGCTGACAAGAAGGCCGCAGCCAAGAAAGCAGCTGATAAGAAGAAGGCTGACGACAAGGCAGACAAGAAGTCCGGCGATGATGCCACGGACGCGAAGAAGCCTGCGCCCAAGGATGACGAGCCGAAGAAGGACGACTCCGACGACAAAGACGATGCCGAGGAGATCAACGCTCAGCTGAAGGTCGCCGCCTCATCGATCTCAGCCGAGGACCTCGCAACCAAGGGCGTCAAGGTCACGGTCACCGGACTGGAGAAGGGCGACAAGCTCTCAACGTCGGGCCTGAGCGCACCGGCGACGACAGCATCCGGTTCGACCGCAACTCTCAACGTCAAGTACAACGGCGACGCCGAAGACCTCACCGAAGGCTCGAAGGCCCTCACCGTCAAGGTCCAGCGCGAAGGCGTTTCAGCGCAGACGCTCTCGGGCTCGACTCGGGTCATCGATGCGCAGGCTGCCATTGACTCAGAACTCACCGTTGATCCCGACGAAATTACCCCAGGGGACCTCGCCGACCCCAACAAGGGCATCCAGGTCACCGTGACCAACCTCGAAGAAGGGGACACAGTCACCGATAGCCTGATTGAAGAAGGCAGGACTGTCGACGCGGACGGTGACTTCACGTTCGGCGTCTACTACGAAGGCGATCCCGACAACCTCGACGAGGGGCCGGTCCCCTTCACGGTCACCATCGATCGCGAAGGTGAAGAGCCGGTCACCCTTAACGGAGAGATCAACGTCGTCGACGAGGTCTCCGAAGTCGATCCGAAGGTCTCTCTCAACACCGATGAGATCTCTGCCTCAGACCTCGAAAAAGACGGGCTCAAGTTCACCGGTGAAGGCTTCACCCCCGGCGGCACCGTCAACGTCATTGGCGCAGCCGGCCAGGCGCCGTTCCACCAGGACGAGATCACCGCCGACGAAGACGGCAAGATCAGCACTACAGTCAAGGGCGAACTCGAGCCCGGCGACTACTCGGTCTACGCCGTGGACGCCGAAACCGACGAGGTCTCGAACTACGCGAAGTTCACCGTCACCGACGATGACGCCGTCGAGGCGATCGATGCCTCGCTGAAGGTCGACCCCAAGGAGATCACAGCAGCGGACCTCGCCAACAAGGACAAGGGCGTCACCGTCACCGTCTCAGGCGTGAAGAAGGGTGACAAGATCACCGACTCGCTGACCGGAGATACCGAAACCGCTGAAGCAGACGGCGACTACAAGCTCCACCTCTACTACCAGGGCAACCCCGACAGCCTCGAAGAGGGCAAGGTTCCGTTCACGGTCACCATCGATCGCGAAGGTACCGAGTCGGAGACGCTCAACGGCAACATCAACGTCGTCGCCGAAGGCAAAGAAGACGGCGATGACGGTGACAACGACGGCAAGGACGGAGATACTCCCGAAGCGCCAGCAGAAGCATCGTTCACGGTCTCGCCGAAGACGCTCGAAGCAGCGGACTTCGCCAACGACAAGAAGGGCGTCACCCTGGCCGTCGAGGACTGCGAACCCGGCGCGGATGTGCACTTCGCCGTCAAGCCCAAGGGCATGCAGGTCACCGCGTACGAGAACACAGTCAAGGCCGACGACGAGGGTAAGGCTTCGGTCAATGTCTTCGGCACCTCCGACATCGTTTCAGCATATGTCGGCGCCTATACCGCCAGCGCAACCTGCGGCGATGACTCGATGAAGGAATCGTTCACAGTCACCGCCGGTGCAGATGGCGGCGGAAGCGACGGCAGCGACAATGGTGGCAATGATGGCAGCCAGCTGCCACGCACCGGTGCAGACCTTGGTGGTCTTGCCTCGGGAGCGATGCTCCTCCTCGTTGGTGGAGCCGCAATCGCCATGACCGGTCGCCGCAAGAAGGTCGGACAGTCACCTACCGACTTCTGATGAACACCGCAGATGATCAACTCACATAGGTGATCATCTGAGCCTACGAATGGGTGTGGCCCCGACTTCGGTCGGGGCCACACCCATGTTCAACACGACCATTGCTCTAACTGGTCAACGACGCCTGTGACCGATCTGTACGACAAGTGTGAACAAAACGACCACAACTATGCTCGTTGTAAATATTTCATTATTGTTACCTGCGTAGGAGATCACTCTCAGCCTTAGAAACGAAGGACACTATGAAGAAGCTTGTACTCGCCCCCGCAGTGGCCCTGGCCATCACCGGCCTTGCCGCATCCCCAGTAATGGCTGCACCCACAGCCGACGCTTTCGGACAGACGAACGTCCAGCAGAGCAAAGCCCAGTCGGATGACAAGGATGGTGCCGATGAAGGCGCCGAGCCTCAGGCCATCGAAGCATCGGTGACAGTTTCACCGAAGGAAATCACTCAGACCGATCTCCTCGACCCCGGCTTCACCGTCACCGTCACTGGCCTCGAAGCCGGAGACGTAGTCTCGGACAACCTCACCGGCGAAGAGGTAACGGCTGAAGGTGACTCCGTCGAGTTCACCATCCACAACGTCACCGGTGACCCCGCTGCTATCGATCCGGGCACACTCAACTTCACGATCACCATCAAGCGTGGCGATGAGACCGAAGAGATCGCCTCGCAGGTCGAGGTCATCGACGATGACGCCGAAGAGCCAGAAGCACCTGCGGTCGATCCGAAGGTCTCCCTCAACACCGAGAAGATCTCCGTCTCGGACTTCGAAAAAGACGGCCTCAAGCTCACCGGCGAGGGCTTCACCCCCGACAGCGCCGTGACCGTGATGGGCAACGCCACCCAGTCGCCCTTCTTCCAGGAAGAAGTCACTGCCGACGAAGACGGCAAGATCAGCACCACCGTCAAGGCACCCGAAGGCGGCCTCGAACCAGGCGACTACTCGGTCTCCGCAGTCGACGCCGAAAGCGAAGAAGTCTCGAACTCTGCCAAGTTCACCGTCACCGCAGACGAGACCGAAGAGCCCAAGCCCACCACTCCGGCCGCTGAAGCCACGCTGAAGGTCTCGCCTGAGACCATTGAGGCCGCTGACTTCGTCGTGGAGAACAAGGGTGTCACCCTTGCAGTCGAGAACTGCGAGCCAGGCTCGGACGTTCACTACCTCGTCACCCCCAAGGGCAACTCGAACGTCACCGCCTACGACAACACCGTCAAGGCCGATGACGAGGGCAATGCCTCCGTCAACGTCTACGGCACCTCTGCCAATGACCCATCGGCCTACCTCGGCGACTACGACGTCACCGTCACCTGTGGCGACGACGAGCTCACCGGAGCCTTCACCGTCAGCGATGACGCCAACGCCGGCGGCAGCGACGGAAACGAAGATGGCAATGAAGACGGCAACGCAGACGGCGGTAACGGCGGCGATGATGACGGCAACGGAAACGGTGGCGGCGACCTGCCTCGCACCGGTACCGAGCTGACCGGCCTCGTCGGCGGAGCTGCTCTCCTCCTCATCGGTGGAGCCGCAGTCACCATGACCATGCGTCGCAAGAAGGCCGTCGAGGATCCTTCAGCGATCTGATAAGTCGGCCGTCGCAGCGGCGATGACAATGTAAGAAGAGTGCGAGCCCGTGGAGGGTTCGCACTCTTCTTGCATTCACGTTCGGACATCCCTGTTGGGCGGCTATTTCCCGGCATAAGGAATTGTGCCGATGTGCCGTGCCCGAGGCATCAATCCATCCGGTCGTACCGAGCACGCAGACTGAGGAAGACTCCGTAGAGCACAAGACCAGCACCCACAGCGAGCATGAGCACAGTGCCGAACGGCTGGTCGCGCATCGCTTTGAGCGCTCCGTCAATTCCCGTGAACTCTTCGGGGTCACCGGTCATCGCCGAGACGACGACGAGCGCTCCGACTGCCAGCAGCGTCGCGCCTTTGCCCAAATATCCGATGATGCCAGTGGCAATCAGCAGCGTGCTCACCGGAGCCTTACGTGGCATCCGCAGCTCGTCCATCCATTTGAGGCGGATCCCGGCGATACAGAAACCGATGCCGATCATGACGATCACAACCCCGATCGCTGCGAGGATGTACAGGCCGCCCGGGGCCTTCGCCAGGGTCGTCGATGCCTGAGAGCTGGTCTTGCCTGAATCAGATCCGCCGCCGATGACGGACTGGGCGAACGTCAGGGCAACTGCGGCATAGGCAACAGCGGAACCGATCGTTTTGATGAATTCGACCCATCTGCGGCGTCCCTGCCGATGCTGAGGGGCATTCGTGCCGGCTCCGCGCAGAGAGGCGGAACCGAAGAAGGCGTTGAACACACACCAGAGGGCCATCAGCCCACAGCCGATCAGGCACAGGACGATGAGCACCATGCCGAACGGCTGTGCGGCCATCTGTTGGACCGCACCCGATTGATCCGCCTCGCCACCGCGACCGAGTCCAACGGCAACCGCGGTGGCTCCGAGGATGATGTGCACGATTCCATTCGCGACGAAACCAGCTCGCGCAACCCGTTCGAACCACTTGCTGTCCGCAGCTTCTTGGGCCGCGTCGTCGGCCGAGTCCGCGGCACTTTTGAGCTTGTCAGTTTCGTCCATGAACGACATTCTGGCACAGCACGGTCGGTGTAGTGACGAATGCCGGCGTCGACTACAAGAGGCTGCGCCGCGGGCAGCCTCCAATCTCAGTTGCTTACCGGCGTCTGAACCTGTTGTAGAGAACCATCGCACCCGGCTCGGGCCGACCCCGGGGCCGCCTGCCACGCGAGATCGAGACGACGTCACCAGCAGTGCCGGCAGCGAAGACACGAGCTTCGCGTTCCTTCGCTGACATCCGAGACCTGACTTCGGTCTCCAGCTCCTCGTTCCGGGACTTGAGCGCATCGACCTGGTTCTGCAGGTCGATGATCTTCTTGATACCCACGAGGTTCACGCCCTCGTCCTGGGAAAGTTGCTGGATCAGCCGAAGTTTGGCGATGTCTCGCCCCGAGTACCGTCGGCCTCTGCCGGCCGTGCGCTCGGGGGTGACGAGACCCAGACGGTCATACTGCCGCAGCGTCTGCGGGTGCATTCCTGCGAGGTCCGCCGCCACCGAAATGACGTATACCGCTGCACTGGTCGATATGTGCATCACGCTTCACCACCTCAACTGGCCTTGGCTTTGTCGAGCAGACCGTCGCGCGGGTCCTCGTTCTCGGTCGCCGAGCGGAACGACTCGACCGCTTCCTTGGCGTCCTTCGACAGGTTCTGCGGGACAACGATCTCCGCGGTCACCAGCAGGTCGCCGGTGCCCTTCTTCGATTTCACACCCTTGCCGCGCAGGCGCATGGTCCGACCCGATGGTGTGCCCGGGGCGATCTTCATCGTCACCGGCATACCGTCAAGCGTCGGCACCTTGACCTCGGCGCCGAGTGCGGCCTCGTCGAAGCTCACCGGCAGGTCCATCCGCAGGTTGTCGCCGTCACGGGTGAAGACAGGGTGCGGCTTGACCTTGATCGTCAGGATCACGTCACCGGCTTCACCGCCGTTGGGGCTCTTCTTGCCCTTGCCTGCCAGTCGGATCTTCTGTCCGTCTTTGACGCCGATCGGCGTGCGCACGGTCAGGGGCTTTCCGCCTGGCATGTTCAGCTTCACCGAGGCACCGTTGATGGCTTCCGTGAACGACAGGGTGGTGTTGGACTTGATGTCCCCGCCCTTGGTCGGTGGCGAATAGCCGCCGCCGAAACCGCCACCGCCGTAGCCTCCTCCGCCGAAGCCGTTGAGAAGGTCAGCGAGATCTGGGGGCACGTCTCCCCCGCCTCCGCCGTAGGGCGAGCGGGTCCGTGTCCGTCCGCCTCCGCCGAAGAGGTCGGAGAATACGTCGTCGAATCCGCCGCTGGCTCCACCTGCTGGCCCACCGGAACCGGTGAACCTGGCTCCGCCGCCCATGGCGCGGACCTGGTCATACTGGGCGCGAGATTCCTTGTCAGAGAGCACCTGATGCGCCTGGCCGAGCTCCTTGAACTTGTCTTCAGCCTTGGAGTCGCCGGGGTTGGCATCCGGGTGGTACTTGCGTGCCAGCTTGCGGTAGGCCTTCTTGATCTCTGCGTCGGAAGCATCTTTGGAGACGCCGAGGGTCTTGTAGAAGTCCTTTTCGAACCAATCATTCTGAGGACCGGTATTCACCTGGCACCTCCTTCCGTGTCTTCTTCATCAGTGTATTCAATTGTCTCCTCACAATCCGCAACCCCGGGATTGTCATCCCGGGTGATCCGGACCGCCGCCGAGGTGGTTCCACGGTGGTGGGACCACCTCGGCGAGGGTGTGGTTCTCAGTCTTCCGGCTGCTGCACGCCGACGCGTGCCGCACGGATGACGCGCTCACCCATGCGATAGCCCGGCTGCATGACCAGGAAGACGGTCGGAGTCTCGACGTCGTCCGATGGCTGCTGCATGAGTGCCTCGTGCAGTCGCGGATCGAACTCGTCGCCGACTTCACCGTACTGCTCGACGCCGACCTTGCTCAGCGAGTCGACCAGCTTCTTCACGTGGGTCTCGAAAGGCCCCGTGACGTCGCCGTTCTCCTGCGCCAGGCGCACTTCGTCGAGTACCGGGATCAGGGCCTCGACGGCCTTGATCGTGCCACCGGTCGCAGCCCGCTCGCGTTCGCGATCGGCCCGCATCCGGTAGGCGGCGTACTCGGCGTTGATGCGCTTGAGGTCGGCCAGGTGCGCTGCGGCTTCGGAACCCGGTGCGGGTTCGGCAGCCTCTTCGCCCTGAGCAGCCTCGGTGTCGTTCAACGTCGAAGCGTCGGCCGGGATGTCGACGCCGAGGTCACTGGCATCAGCCAGATCCTCGTCGGCGCCTTGGACGTCCTCGGCGCCTGCGGCACCGGTGGCGTCGTTCGCGACATCGGCCTCACCGGCCTCCGCCGAGGCCGACGGTGCGTCGGCCTCTGGGCGGAGTTCACCGGTGTCCGGATCAATCCGGCGCTTGTCGCTGAAGGTGAAGCCTGGCTCCTCGGACGACGGATCGTTGCCCTCGGAAGTCATTACTTCTTCTCCTCATCCTCTTCGTCGACAACCTCAGCGTCGACGACATCGTCGTCAGCGCTTGCATCTGCACCGGCTGCGGCCTCTTCACCAGCGGCGCCTTCGGCACCACCCTGCTGGCTGTAGATGGCTTCGCCGATCTTCTGCTGGTTCTCGACGAGCTTGTCGTATGCGGTCTTCACTGCATCGTCGTCTTCACCCTTGAGTGCTTCCTTGAGAGCCTCAACGTCCGAGTTGATCTCGGTCTTGACCTCTTCAGGCAGCTTGTCCTCGTTGTCGGTGACGAGCTTCTCGGTCTGGTAGGCGAGGTTCTCCGCATTGTTGCGAGTGTCAGCGGCCTCACGGCGCTTCTTGTCCTCGTCTGCGTGCTCTTCGGCTTCCTTGACCATGCGGTCGATGTCTTCCTTCGGCAGCGCGGAACCGCCGGTGATCGTCATCGACTGCTCGGTGCCGGTGCCCTTGTCGGTGGCCGACACGTGCACGATGCCGTTGGCGTCGATGTCGAAGGCGACCTCGATCTGCGGCACGCCGCGAGGAGCCGGAGCGATGCCGGTCAGCTCGAAGGTGCCCAGGTTCTTGTTGTCGCGAGTGAACTCACGCTCACCCTGGAAGACCTGGATCGACACGGAGGGCTGGTTGTCCTCAGCGGTGGTGAAGGTCTCCGAACGCTTGGTCGGGATCGGGGTGTTGCGCTCGATGAGCTTGGTCATCACGCCGCCCTTGGTCTCGAGTCCCAGCGAAAGCGGGGTGACGTCGATGAGCAGAACGTCCTTGCGTTCGCCCACGAGGACACCGGCCTGCACGGCTGCGCCGATCGCGACGACCTCATCGGGGTTGACGCCCTTGTTGGGCTCCTTGCCTCCGGTGAGTTCGGTGACGACGGCGGAGACGCCTGGCATACGGGTCGAACCGCCGACGAGGACGACGTGGTCGATCTCGGAGACGGACACGCCTGCGTCCTTCATGACTGCGTGGAACGGAGCCTTGGTGCGCTCGAGGAGGTCCTTGGTCAGGTCCTCGAACTTCGCGCGGGTCAGGGTCTCATCCAGGTGGATGGGTCCGTTCTCGCTCATCGACAGGTACTGCAGCGAAATGTTGGTGCTGGTAGCCGAGGAGAGTTCCTTCTTGGCCTGCTCCGAGGCTTCCTTCAGTCGCTGGATTGCGGTCGCGTCCTTGCTCAGGTCGACGCCGTAGCCGTTCTTGACCTCACCGACGAGCCAATCGACGATGCGCTGATCCCAGTCGTCGCCGCCGAGGCGGTTGTCGCCCGAGGTCGCACGGACCTGAATCGTGGAGAAGTCGTCTTCGTCCTTGCCGACTTCGAGCAGGGAGACGTCGAAGGTGCCGCCACCGAGGTCGAAGACGAGAATGGTCTCGTCTTCCTTGCCGCGCTCGAGGCCGTAGGCCAGAGCTGCAGCGGTGGGCTCGTTGATGATGCGCGAGACATTGAGTCCTGCGATCTCACCGGCATCCTTCGTGGCCTGACGCTCGGCGTCATTGAAGTATGCGGGGACGGTGATGACTGCGTCGGTGACGTCTTCCTGCAGGTATTCCTCAGCGTCGTGCTTGAGCTTCTGCAGGATGCGAGCCGAAACCTCAGGGGCCGACATCTTCTTGCCGCCGATTTCGGTGGACCAGTCGGTGCCCATGTGGCGTTTGACCGAGGCGACGGTGTTCTTGATGTTGGTGACGGCCTGGCGCTTGGCGATTTCGCCGACCAGGGAGTCGCCGTTCTTGTTGACAGCAACGACGGAGGGGGTCGTGCGACCGCCTTCCGCGTTTGCGATGACCTTAGGGTCACCGCCTTCGAGGACTGTGACGACGGAGTTCGTGGTTCCGAGGTCGATTCCAACTGCACGTGCCATAACGTTGTCTCCTTACATATCGTGAGTGATCTCGACTCGAATGTGTGCGATCGGGCGGATCCACCACCGGGCTTCCACAGCATTTCCTGCTGCGGGGACGAGCGGTGGACCCACTCGACCGCACACATTGAGCCAACTGCACTCAAGTATTATCTTCGTGATCCGAGCAGTCAAGCTCGGCATCATGAAAGTTGCGTACACTAGACTCAACTTTGCGGAGCGAGGGTTTATTCCGCGGGGGAGAAAAAGTTTCTGGGACCGCTTGCAGGTTCCATCGATGATGGCATCGAGTCGACCGCGAGCATTCTTATCAGCGGCGACAAAGCACTGATTTCCTCACCCTATGGGCGATTCCGTTCGGAATCGCGAGGGTCCTTCCACGATAGGGTCATTGCTCAGGGTTTATGCGACGATCGGAAAGCAGCAAGGATCATCACGGAGAGGACACCGGTGGCAGACGGCGACTTCCTCCTTCGCCGCCCGTGGGTTCTCGTGGTCGTATTGACGTGTGTCGCGACGAGCACCGCGTTCATGCAGACCCTGGTCGTTCCGATCCAGAACCATCTTCCTGAGCTTCTCGATGCTCCGCGGAGTGCCACCGCGTGGGTACTGACCATTGCTCTGCTGGTCGCAGCCGTCACGACTCCGATCTCGGGGCGTCTGGGCGATATCCTCGGAATGCGCAGGGTCATGATTGCACTGCTTGCGATGATGACTCTTGGCTCCCTGATAGCTGCACTGTCAGGCGAACTGACCTGGCTGCTCGTCGGACGGGCACTCCAAGGCGTGAGCATGGGAGCCACAGCTGTCGGCATTTCGATGATGAGTCTGGTCGATAACCGCAAGATCCGCATCGCTGGCATCAGCATCATCAGCTCCAGCATGGGCTTCGGGGGCGCGATCGGTCTGCCACTCGCCGCGTGGATCGCTGAGATCGGAGATTGGAAGCTTCTCTTCTGGGCGACGGCTGTCCTTGGAACCATCAATCTCATCGCTGTCCTCTTCGTTGTGCCCAGCACCGATCGCCTTCGGCAACGCTTCGACTGGCCTGGGGCGTTGATGCTCTCTGCCGGGTTGGGTGGGATTCTGGTGGCGGTTTCCCAAGGTCCGGTGTGGGGGTGGTCTTCGCTGGCGACGCTTGGACTCGGCGGAACGGGGATCGTTGTGCTCTTCGTCTGGGGCCTGCACGAGTTGCGCACCCGCGACCCGCTGATCGATCTGCGCATCATGTCGAAGTTCCCGCTGCTGATGGTCAGTCTGGGTTCAATCGCTCTCGGCTTCGCCTTCTTCGTCCAAGAGGTTTCGTTCCTGCAGATTCTCGAACTGCCGGTTCGCACCGAAGCAGGCTTGGGCCTGAGTATCCTGTGGGCGAGCATGGCCTTGGTGCCCTGCTCCTTGGCGATGATGGCCGTCGCGCCCCTCGCTGCAACCATGACCGATCGTTTCGGAGCTCGTGTGACTGCGGTTTTGGGTTCGGTGATCTCTATGGTCGGATACCTCATCTCCGTGGTCTGGCACGCCGAAGTTTGGCAGCTCATCATCGCCAGTGTGTTCGCCTTGGCAGGGGTGGCGATAGGGTATGCGGCCATTCCCACTCTGGTCATGGCCGAGGTGCCCTACTCGATGACTGGTTCCGCGATCGGTGTCAATGCTCTGATGCGCAGTGTGGGAACGAGCTCGGGTGCAACTGTGACGGGAATGGTGCTGGCGGTGCAGCTGGAGTCATCGGCCGGATTCGCGGCGCCGAGCCCTGGTGGGTTCGTTGTGACCTTTTGGCTGGGCTTCGTCGCCGCGGCGCTGGCCGCTGTGTTGTTTTGGATCTCTGGTCGGCGACGGCCGGGAGTGCTGCTGTAATAGACGATGGTTTCCGTCTGAGCACAGCTGGGTATCGCTACAAGATAACGAGACATGACATGTCCAGCTCCCCGTCACCGGCAGGGATGCAGGAGACGCTGACAGTAAGCGCAGTCGATGTGGGCAAGTACCGTCTCGGTCGCGCTCATTTCGTTGCGCGAGGACAATGGAGCCATGAGCAATCACCAGGTGGTCGAGGTTCGAGGCGCCCGCGTGCACAATCTGGCGAACATCGATGTCGACATTCCCTTGGGCAGACTCGTCGGCATCGCCGGCGTCTCCGGTTCGGGCAAGTCGTCCCTGGCCATGGGAGTCCTGTACGCGGAAGGCTCTCGGCGCTACATCGAAGCCCTGTCCACATACACTCGCCGCCGGATGAGCCAAGCGCCGCGTGCCGACGTCGACCGGGTCAGTCACGTGCCTGCCGCACTGGCTCTGCGACAGCGTCCGGGGATCCCGGGCGTCAGGTCGACCTTCGGCACGTCCACTGAACTGCTCAACGTCGTCCGGCTCATGTTCTCGCGCCTGGCATCACATGTCTGCCCGAACGGCCACCGGCAGGAACCGACACTCAATGTTGCGGCAGAGGAGCCGTTCGCCTGCCCGTCCTGTGGAGCAGATGTCGAGGCTCCAGGAGCGGAGGAGCTGGCCTTCAATTCGGTCGGAGCCTGCCCATCATGTGACGGCACTGGCATCGTGCGCGAGGTCGACGATGCTTCTCTCATCCGCGATGAGGACATGAGCATCGACGATGGAACGGTGATTCCCTGGCAGATGTTCGGCTTCAACGTCCAACCGCAGATCGCCCGAGAATTCGGCGTCCGCACGGGCATCCCTTGGAAGGAGTTGAGCGCCGAGGAGAAGACCATCGTCTTCGATGGCCCGGAAGAGAAGAAGCACATCGCCGTCACCTCGAAGAAGGGTCTGCACGAGCTCGACTTCACCTTCCGCAATGCGCGACTGACCGTGAGCGAGGAGCTCAAACGCGCCACGGATGAGAAACGACTGTCTCGGGTGAGCCGGTTCCTCACCGAACACACCTGCACCACGTGCCACGGCACCCGGCTCACGCCTGCAGCGCTGCTGCCGAAGATCGGCGATCTCAATCTCGCCGATGTCACCGCCATGCCCCTGAGTGAACTCGCCGATTGGGCCGGCACTGTCGCCGACACCGTGCCGAAGACGATGCGCTCCATGTCCGAGGCACTGACCAGCACGCTCGGGCACATGTCGAAGCGACTGCTCGACCTCGGCCTGAGCTATCTGTCGCTCGATCGCGCCGGATCAACACTGTCCACCGGCGAGCGCCAACGCGTGCAGCTGGCTCGAGCCGTACGAAACGAGACCACCGGGGTCCTCTATGTCCTCGACGAGCCCTCGATCGGCCTCCATCCCTCGAACATCCGCGGGCTCCAAGGGGTCATCTACGACCTGCTCGAAGAGGGCAACTCCGTTGTCATGGTCGACCACGACCCGCTCGTGCTGCGTGACTGTGATCATCTCATCGAGATCGGCCCCGGCTCCGGCAACGACGGCGGGACGGTCGTCGCCACCGGAACGGTAAGCAGCCTCGGCGACAATCCGAATTCTCTTATCGGTGGGTTCCTCACCGGAAGAGAAGAAAGCCTTGTCCGCACCTCTGCGGCACCGGATCAGGTCTTCGACAAGGGGACGATCAGGCTGCGCACCTCCCCCATCCACACCGTGCATGCGCTCGACGTCACGATCCCTCGGGGACGGATCACCGCTGTCACCGGAGTATCCGGATCCGGGAAGAGCACGCTGGTTCTCGACAGCCTCATTCCCGCACTCCGCGCAACGGATCAAGCCCGTCCGCCCTCGCACGTCGCCTCGATCGAGGGCGCCGGAATCGAGAAGGCCAGCGTCGTCGACGCCACCCCGATCGGGGTCAATGTCCGCTCGACCGTCGCCACATACTCGGGCATCCTCGATGAGCTCCGGCGTGCCTACGCCAAACTCGACTCGTCGAAGGCCGCCGGTCTGAGCGCCCGGGACTTCTCCTACAACACAGGTTCTCTGCGGTGCCCACGCTGCGAGGGCACCGGTGAGATCACCCTCGACGTGCAGTTCCTCCCCGACGTCGACATCGCCTGCCCCGACTGCGAGGGCCGACGCTACGGTCCCGACGCCGAGGTTCATCATCGTCCCGGTGCTGACGGTGAAATTGCGCTGCCCGAGCTGATGGCCATGACCGTCGCCGAGGCTGCCGAGCACGTTGCCGACCTGAGGAAGGTCACCACACGGCTGCAGGCACTGCAGGAGGTGGGGCTGGGATATCTCACCCTCGGCGAGGCGACTCCGGCCCTGTCCGGCGGTGAAGCGCAGCGTCTGCGTCTCGTTTCAGAACTCGATCGGACGCAGACTGGCACCCTGTTCGTCTTCGACGAGCCCACCATCGGGCTCCATCCTTTGGACGTACGAGTGCTCGTCGGCGTCCTGCAGCGACTCGTCGATCAGGGAGGCACCGTCGTCGTCATCGAACACGACCTCGATGTCATCGCCAACGCCGACTATGTCATCGACATGGGCCCAGGTGGCGGAGTGGACGGCGGTCGCATCGTGGTAGCCGGCACTCCGAACCAGGTTGCCGATGACAAGGACAGCGTCACGGGACGATATCTGGCGGAGGAAGCGTCCCTCTGAAACGCATGTGGCAGGTGAGCTGGCAGCGGTCTCCGAGGTGAAGACCGCTGCCGGCTCAGGAAGACCTCTGCCGCTCAGACAGCAGTCACACGGACTTCGTATCCGGGTCCGCACCGTCCATCTGACCATCCCGGCTGAACCTGCGCAGCTGGGTCACATGGCCCGGGTTGAGCTCGGCGACGTTTGAGACCTGCAGCAGCTTCATCGTCCGCTCAACCTGCTCGCTGAGGATCGCGATCGTGCGATCGACGCCTTCCCTGCCACCGGCCATGAGCCCGTAGAGGTAGGCCCGGCCGATGAGTGTGAAGTCCGCACCCAGGGCCATGGCCGCGACGATGTCGGCACCATCGCGGATTCCCGTGTCGACGATGATCTCGAGGTCCTTGCCGACTTCCTTCACGACAGATGGCAACAGCTCGAAGGGAACCGGAGCGCGGTCGAGCTGTCGCCCGCCATGGTTCGAGAGCACAATGGCATCGACGCCGAGATCGGCGAGCTTCCTGGCATCGGCAACAGTCTGGACGCCCTTGATCGCCAGCTTGCCTGGCCACATCTTTCGGATCGTGGCCAAGTCGTCGAAGTCGATCGATGGGTCCATGGCCGAGTTGAGCAGCTCGCCGACCGTACCGCCGGTCTCGGACAGGGATGCGAACTGCAGCTTCTCCGTCGTCAGGAAGTCCCACCACCACCAGGGCCTGGGGATGGCGTTGAGAACTGTCTTGGGTGAGAGCTGCGGCGGGATGGAGAACCCGTTGCGACTGTCCCTGATCCGGGCGCCCGCGATCGGAGTGTCCACGGTGAAGAAGAGCGTGTCATAGCCTGCCGCAGCCGCCCGCTCGACCAGACCGTAGGAGATCTCCCGCTGGCGCATAACGTAGAGCTGGAACCAGTTGCGCCCATTCGGGTTGACCTTCTTCACGTCCTCGATCGAGGTCGTGCCCAAGGTGGACAGGGTGAATGGAATGCCTGCCGCGCCGGCAGCGGAGGCTCCGGCGGTCTCGCCTTCGGTCTGCATCAGCCGGGTGAACCCCGTGGGCGCAATGCCGAAGGGCATCGCCGAGCTGCCGCCAAGGATCTGCGTCGTCGTATCGACCTGCGAGACATCGTTGAGGATGGAGGGGTGGAACTCGATGTCCTGGAAGGCCTGCACGGAGCGCTCCATCGAGATCTCCCCCTCCGCTGCGCCGTCTGTGTAGTCGAACGCGGCTGCGGGAGTGCGTCGCTTGGCTATCTGGCGCAGATCCTCGATCGTGAACGCCGATTCAAGACGGCGTTTCCGGGAGTCGAGCTCGAACTTCTTGAACTTCATCAGCTCGAAGATCTCGGACGGATTGGGCAATTGCCTCTTGACCATGGGTGGGGTCTCTTTCTCTTCAGTTCGTATTCTTCAGGGTTCAGTCTTCAGCTCGCTGGGCCTCACGCCCCGCCGGGAACCATCCAGGACAGGACGGTCGACTGCAGGCCAACCAGCAGGCACATGACGACGAGCATGCCCAGCGACCACCAGATGACGCGGCGGAAGATCGAGGCTTCCTGGCCGAGGAGTCCGACTGCTGTAGCTGCGATGGTGAGGTTCTGCGGGCTGATCATCTTGCCCACGACTCCACCGGAGCTGTTGGCTGCCACCAGCAGAACGGGATCGATTCCGGCCTTCGTCGCGGCAGTCTGCTGCAGCGTCGCGAAAAGTGCGTTGGCACTGGTGTCAGAACCGGTCACTGCTGTGCCGAGCCAGCCGAGGATTGGTGAGAGGAAGGCGAACAGCGCCCCGGTTCCAGCGATCCAGGTGCCGATTGTGATCGTCTGTCCTGACAGATTCATGACGTAGGCCAGTGCCAGGACAAGTCCGACGGTGAGAATGGAGAATCGCATTTTGGCGACATTGTCGACGAAGACCTGGACTGCGTCCTTGGCGGTCATCTTGTACACGATGGCGACGATTATGCCTGAGGCCAGCAGCATCGTGCCCGGTGATGACAACCATTGGAAGTTGTAGACCGTGCTCGTCGACAGCTCCCCTGCGGCGGTCATGATGTTCCCGTCCAGTCCCGGCCAAGGAATTTTGACATCGGTGCTGGCCAGCCACTTGTCGATGACTGGGATCAGCTTGGCACCGGAGAAGATGACGATGACGATGAGGTAGGGAAAGAGCGCCATGAACACGCGCTTACCGGTCAGAGGTGCCGCCTTCGTGTCCACGGAGGTTGCCACGGCAGCGGCTGCTCCACCGGCATCAGGCGCGCTGGCCTTCTCCCGACTGCGTTCGTCGGCCATCTTATCCAGGGCGTCCTGGCCGCCGACGGGCTTCCAGAACTGGAGCATGATCACTGCAGCGGCAAGGCCCATGAGCGAGGCGATGATGTCGGTCATTTCGACCGAGAGATAGTTCGCGGAGACGAACTGTGCTGCTCCGAACACGATCCCGACGACCAGAGCAAGTGGCCACAGCTGACGCAGTCCTCGCTTGCCGTCAACGAGGAAGATGAGGAACAGCGGCACGACGGCAGCCAGCAATGGAGTCTGGTGACCGACCATGGCTCCGATCTCCTTGTAGTCGATCCCGGTGAGGTTGCCGGCGGTGATGATCGGGATGGCGATCGCACCGAAGGCGACCGGAGCGGTGTTGGCCACCAGCACGACGACTGCTGCACGCATGGCGGTGAAGCCGACTGCGATGAGCATGACACCGGTGATGGCAACCGGGGCACCGAATCCGGCCAGGGCTTCGAGCAGTCCGCCGAAGCAGAAGGCGACCAGGATCGCCTGCACGCGAGGATCATCGGAGATGACGTTGATGACCAACCTGAGGTCTTCGAAGTGTCCCGACTTCACCGTCAGTTCGTAGAGCCAGATGGCGGTGATGACGATCCACATGATCGGAAACAGCCCGAAGGCGAATCCCTGGCTGGCTGAGAGGCCAGCCAGCCCGACCGGCATGCCGTAGACGAAGATGGCAACGATCAGGGCGACGATGACTGCCGCCAGGCCGGCCCAGTGGGCTTTCCATTTCAAGAACCCGAGGGTGACGAAGATGGTCAGCAGCGGCAGCAGCGCAACCAGCGATGACCACAGGAGGCTGTCTGCAAGTGGGGCGATTTCAGGAGTGTACATATTTTCTCCTGCACGGCCGGTGCTCGACTACAGCGTCTGCGTCTCGACGTTGAACGCGCCCGAACATGCATATTCGATGGGTTTCAGTATGTCCTTTGTGTGGTCAGACCACTAAAGTGAGTGTAGGACCGAATGTGATCCAGGTCAAGGTTCTGCCCCCGATGAGGCAGGGTCCCACTCATGGGATGATGGCGAGGTGCGAAAAGTGAGTACTCATGACCAGTGAATCAGTCAGCAAGGACGACGACACCGCCGCAGGTCACACCGTCAATGCGCCTCAGGGACCGAGCTGGAAGCCGGTTGCCCGATCGAGCACCCACGAGCTCGTCATCAATGCGATCGAGGAGCAGATCACCTCCGGGTCCCTCACCGTCGGCGATCCGCTCCCCTCGGAACGTGAGCTGGCCGCCAAACTTCAGGTCAGTCGCGCGGCGGTGCGTGAGGCGCTGCGCGTCATGGAGTCCCTCGGCGTCGTCGTGTCGAACGTCGGCTCCGGCAAGTCGGCCGGCACCTTCATCGCCTCCATGCCCAAGGAGGCCCTGACTCGGTTCCTGCGCCTGCATGTGGCCCTGGCGAACTTCAGCATCGAGGAGGCCATCGAAACGCGCATCCAACTCGAGCGCTCAAGCATCGCCCTGGCGACCGGACGGGTCCACGACGACGCCTTGGCCGGCATGAATGCCTCGCTGGCGATCATGGACACACCGGGCGTGAGCTTGGAGACCTTCAATGATGCCGATACCGCCTTCCATGTGGCCATCGCCCATGCCTCGGAGAATCAGCTGCTCTCAGATCTCACGGAGGCCATCCGCGGCTCTCTGCGTCGGCCCATCCTCGATGCCTTCCACGAGGTCGAGAATCCGCGCGCTCTGATGGCGCAGCTGCAGGAGGAACATCATGCGATCATGCAGGCGATCGTCGACCGCGACACCGATCACGCGGTGCAGCTGACCGAAGACCATATCCGATCAGCCACCGCCGCCCTGCCGCGCCTGACGCAGAGCCGGCAGGAGCGCGGATGAGCGCGGGGCCGGCAGGAGCGCGGATGGGCGCGGGCGTCAGCCGGTCACACCGGTGACTTCGTTGCTGGCGTGGGGCAGTTCGGCGCTCTTCTCAACTTCGCCGGTGGCCAGATCCACGATGTGAAGCTGACTCTTGTCAGGTTCGGAGACGTAGGCCTTCTCCCCCTGCACGAAGAGCGTCGGCCGGGGCTGCTGCCAGTCGACAGGTTCCTTCCATGCTTCGGTGACCGGGTGTGAGTCGGTGATCGTGCCGGACTCCGGGTCGATGACGTTGAGCTTGCCGTCGGTGCCGAGCACAAGTGCCTCACCCTCGGGTCCGCGGGCCAGGGAACGGAAGCTGTACGAGGAGTCGAGGTCGACGAGTTTCATCGTCCCGGTCTCCGTGTTCGTCAGGGTGACCTTCTCCGGACGTTCGAGTTCGGCATCCTCGTCGACCTTGTAGTCGCCGAGCACGACCGGCGAGTCATCAGATCCTGCCTGATTGCCGATCCGACCATAGCTGTCCGGGGAGTCGACCTTCGTGAACTTCCCGTCCTTGTAGTAGAGGATTCCATCCTCACAGCCGACGGCGATCGCCTCGTCCTGGGCAGCGGCCTCCCCGTGGACGCCCGGGCAGTCCTCATTGCGGGCGATCTCATTTCCTTCGGCATCAACGACCTTCGCCCCCGAGCGCTCCTCCTCGTTGCCGATGGTGTGCAGGACGTTGCCGTTCTCCAACTGCACTGCCACACCGTGGTGTGCCTCTTCTGCTTCTTTGACCTCGGGTTCGGGTGTGCCGTCACCGAAGGCATTGGTGTCGAAGATCTGCATCCGTCCGTCGCCGTCGCCGAAGAGCACCGTCGAACCACCGTGGCGCACGACGTGACCTGGGGTATCGGTTTCGTAGACCTTGTCGGTGAGTTCAGGCGATCCGGCGAAGCTGTGGGTATGGTCGCCGTGCTCTTCGGTCCAGACTCCGGCGTCGAAGAGCTGGAATCCGCTGGCCACCGAGACCATGACGTGCCGTCCGTCGCCGACTGGATTCACTCGGTTGAAGCCCTCGAGCTTCGTGTCGTCGATGACCTCGAGCGTCCTCGCGTCCAGAGTGAGGATGCCGCCGTCATAGGTGGTGATCAGCCGTGGCTGCGTCTCCTCGACCTGTTCGGCGTCCGAGGTTTCCGCTGTGTCTGCCTGCTCGCCGCTGTCGGGGTCGGCCTCCGCGCCGGTGCCGCCGCATCCGCTCAGCAGGAGGGCGGTGACGGCCGCGCTCGCAGCCAGTGGGGCAATCAGGGTTCGTTGTGTTCTCATTCTTCTCTCTTCCCTATTTCCATGATGGCGTGTCCGTGATCTGTGGTGGTGCGAGGCTGTGTGCCTCGCGGAGAAGCGCTCGTCAGCGGGGCACGAGTCCGTCTGCGATGGCCTGCGCGTTGGTTCGCTGCATGTCGATGTAGGTTCCGGCCTCCCCGTCGGGTTCGGTCAGCGATTCCGAGAACAGCGCTGTCACTTCGACATCGAGGTCGACTTCATCAGACAGTGCCTCGGCGAGCTTCTGCGGCTGCGAGGAGTCCGCGAAGATCGTGGGCACGCCGGCATCCTCGACCGTGCGGGCAAGCTCTTCGAGATCGGCTGCCGAAGGTGAGGCCAGTGTGGTTCCGCTTGGCAGCACCGCCCCGATGACCTCGAAGTCGAAGCGCTTCGCGAAGTAGCCGAACACGTGATGGTTCGTCACGAGCTTCCGGTTCTCGGCAGGGATCGACTCGGCGATCTCTTCGATTTCGGCATCGAGGTCGTCAAGCTGCCCCCGATACGAGGTCACGGACGGTTCGATCGCCTCGGCGAGGTCATCACCGACCTCCTCCCCCAGCGCCGAGGTGATGACATCGACGGCGGCGACCATCCGCGCGGGATCGGTCCAGAAGTGCGGGTCGGGCGTCCCCGCACTGCCGCCCGAGGTGTACTCAAGGGGATCGATGTGCTCACCGACCTCAAGGACGCGCACCCCTTCGCTGCGCGCGTTGTCGAGGTTCGCCGACAACCCCTCTTCAAGCCCCAGTCCGTTGCCGATGATGAGATCGGCATCCTCCATTGCTCCGGCTTCCTTCGCCGAGATGCCGAAGGAATGCGGATCGGAGTTCGGCTTCATCAGCACCGTGACCGCCGCGTGGTCTCCGACGAGGCTGTGCACGACATCGCCGAGGATGTTCGTCGTCACCACGATCGACGGCTCATCGTGTCCTTCCGCGCAGGCGGTCAGTGATCCGAGCGTGGCCAGCGTGAGCGCCACTGCTGCGAGGTGGTGCCGTCGTGTGCCCATCACCGCCCCGTCACCGCCAGGCTTGCGGGTGCCCCGCCGAGGTCGAAGCTGCGCGCCTCACGCAGGCCATCGGCCGGGTCGAGTTCGAGCACTGTTCCCGAGGCAGGGTCGCTGACATAGGTGCGTTCGCTGTCCACGGCCACCGAGGGTCCGGCTCCGTGGCCCTGACTCTTCGCGTCGAAGGGTGCGATGAGCTTCTTCTTCGTCAGCACCTTCCCGGTCTCTGGGTCCAGCGAATAGATGGTCCCGTCTTCGTCCAGGGCCACGACCACGGAATCGTCGGGGGCGATGCCGGCGGAGACCACCTCGGCGTCGGTGTCGGCGAACGTCCACTCGTCCGTCGTCGCATCGAGGATCCCGATTCCACCATCATCGAAGGGGGTCGCGGCGAGGTCTCGTCCGACCTCCACGGACCACGTGCGCTCATCGGTGTCCTCGGGGTAGGGCAGCACCTCGGCGTCGAAGTCCTCATCGACCCTGATCACGCCGTCGGCGCAGGCGAAGACCAGCCCGTCGCGAGTGACTCCGGCTCCGTGGATCTCCTCGCATGTCGCATCGATCGGCGAGGCCTGACCCTTGTCGTCGTACACGGTGAGTTCGGAAGGCAGATCATCGGCCTTGTCCCCTGGAAGCGTGGACACGAAGTGATCCTCGAAGGGGACCGTCACTCCGTGGTGGGCACCCGGTTTCACGGTGCCGAGCTGAGTGAGTTCACCATCGCCGAGGGCGCTCCGGTCATAGATCTTCGCCCGGCCCTCGCCGTCGAAGAAGAAGGCGACCTCGGTCGGGGTCGAGACGACGTGCGCGGGGTCGGCCCCGTCGACCTGACCGATGGTCTTCGCCTCGGCCTTGTAGTAGTGCCTGTGATCGCCGTGGTCGACCGTCCACGCCCCCGTGTCGACGGCTGCGACCGTTCCGGCTTCACCATCGCCGAGGTAGAGGTACCGGGAATCTGCCCCCGCCAGGGTCGTCGATGGTGAGCCTTCGACCTTCTCCACGACATCCTCGGTGAGCAGGTCGATGACCGAGACCGCGCCGGTCTTCGCATCACTGACGGCCAGCCGCAGCTGCGGCTCGTCGGCCTCCTCTGCCCCTTCGACATATCCGTGGGGCGCCGTCGATTGACTGGGGCTGTTGGCCCCGCTGTCCGCTTGTTGGCCCTGGCACCCGGTCAGGGCGAGCAGTGCGATCAGTGCCGCGCTCGGTGCGGCGAATGCAGTTGTCCTCGTCATGAGATCTTTCTATTGATAATGGTTCTCATTGTGTTGAAAGTATTGTAGCGCACTTTTCACCCGCCTCGCGACGAGCACCGCGAAGAAGATGAGGACGGTGAGCAGCGCAATGGTCGCGCCGGCAGACGTCTGGGCATACCAGCTCACGAGCAGCCCGAAGAAGCACGAGAACACACCGATCACCGAGGCCGCTGCCATGATTGCCCCGACGCGGTCGAACAGGAGGCAGGCCGTGGCCGGGGGTCCAATGAGGAGTCCGAAGACGAGGAGAGTGCCGACGACCTGGAACGATGCGACAACCGCCAGGGCTGTGAGCATGAGCATCGCGATATGAGCCCAACCGGGCCGCATACCCAGAGTTGCGGCTTTTCGCTCATCGAAGGCGAGCGCGAGGAACGGCCTGTGCAACAGAATGCAGGCCAGCACTCCGAGGCAGGCTGCGACTGTGAGGATGATCAGGTCCTGGCCGCGGACCCCGAGCACGTCACCGAACAGGAAGCCCGTGAGGTCGACGGCGAATGATTGGGAGTGGGACACGATGACCACGCCGATGGCCAGCATTCCGACGAAGAGCAGTCCGATGCCGACGTCTTGGGACAGCTTCGACTCGCGCGATACCCAGGTGATCCCGGCCGCCATCACCAGCGCACTGGCCGCCGCGCCGATCATGAGCTGACCGCCGAGGAGCGCCGCGATTGCGACTCCCGGCAGCATCCCGTGCGACATCGCATCCCCGAAGAAGGCCAGGCCGCGCAGGACGACCCAGGTGCCGATGCACCCACAAAGCACGGCAGCGAGCACACCGGCAATGAGGGCACGGAGAACGAAGGACACCTCGAAGGGCGCGAACAGGAATTCCATTCGATGATGATAACCATTATTGTTAGAGCGTGGACAATCCGATCACCCTCACCAACCTCAGCGCTCACTATGGTGCCCATCTCGCTCTCGACCAGATCACCCTGGCCGCGCCCCTGGGCCGAGTCACGGCACTCGTCGGCGCCAACGGCTCAGGCAAGTCAACGGTGCTCATGGCACTGGCAGGCCTGCTCAGACCGACACAGGGATCGATATCCGGCCTGCCGTCCACTGTGGCCTTCGTGCCACAGCGCAGTTCTGCTCCGGACCACCTTCCGATCACCGTCAGACAGGTCGTGGCCATGGGCAGATGGAGCGCACGGGGCCTCTTCGCCCGCCACAGCAGTGATGATCAGCGGATCGTCGACGACTGCCTCGCTCAGCTGCACATCGACGACCTCGCCTCGCGTCGCCTCGGGTCACTTTCCGGGGGTCAGCGCCAGCGTGCCCTGGTGGCGCAAGGTCTGGCACAACGCGCGGACCTGCTGCTCCTCGATGAACCTCTGGCCGGAATCGATGCCCGCGCGGCCGAGGACATCACCCTGGCCATCGACTCCGAGCGCAGCCGCGGCGCCACAATCGTCATGGCCACGCACGAGCGCACCCAGGCAGCTCGGGCCGACCACGTCGTCCATCTGCGCCAGGGTGCGCTCGCGTTTCGGTGAGCACTCGCCAGAACTCGATCACCAGAACTCCCGCGGCAGTGAACCGTCGCCGCACGGAACCTCACTCATCTACGGGACGGGCGGCCACCTCGGCGGTCTCTTCATCGATTCTGTGCTGATCGGCCTCATGCTTAGCCGCAGCCTTCGCCTCTTTGTGTTCCGCCCGGCGCTCCTTGCGCCGCTCGACGAGGAGGTAGAGGGCGGGCACGAGGATCAGGGTCAGCACGGTCGAGGAGGTGAGGCCGCCGATGACGACGATCGCCAGCGGCTGGGAGATGAAGACTCCCCCGCCGGTGAGTCCCAGTGACATGGGCACGAGGGCGAAGACCGTGGCGGCGGCAGTCATCAGGATCGGGCGCAGTCGCAGTCGGGTGCCGTGGATGATCGCGTCCCATAGTCCCATCCCGTGCTCGCGCAGCTTGTTGACGAGGTCGATGAGCACGATCGCGTTGGTCACCACGATGCCGATGAGCATGAGGAGGCCGATGAGCGAGGGGATGCCCAGCGGTGTGCCGGTCAGCAGCAACAGCAGCACGGCACCGGTCGCGGCGAACGGAATCGACACGAGCAGGATGAGCGGCTGGACGAAGCTGCGGAAGGTCGCGATCATGACGAGGAAGACCAGCGCGATCGCCACGAGCATGGCCCATCCGAGCTGGGCGAAGGAGTCGGCCTGCTCCTGGCTTGCACCTCCGACGTCGAAGCTCACGCCATCGGGCAGATCCATGCTCGAGGTCAGTTCCTGTGCCTTCGCGGAGACCGGGTTGAGCTGTCCTTCGGCAGGGGTGGCGAACACTGTGACCTGACGGTTTCCGTCCTCCCGGGTGACGGTGGCTGGGGTTTCGGTCTCGTCGACGCTGGCGATCTCATCGACCGTGATCGGGTCGCCCTTGATGTCGGGGATCGCCGCCTGTTCGTCGGCGAGGTCCTGCTCCTCGGCCTGGCTCTCCTCCTGCTCGCGCTGGCTGTCGACGAGGTCGTCGATGGCGTCGTTGGCCTCGTTCAGGCCCTTCTCTGCCTGTTCGACGCCTTCTTCTGCCTGTTCCACCTGGTCGGCTGCCATGTCGCCGGGGCTCGGAGCCGGCGGTGGATTCTGGGCATCTCGCAGAGCCTTCCGTGCTTCTTCGAGCTGATCGGCGGCGTTGTCTCGGGCCTCCCGGGCCGAGTCAAGCTGGTCGGCTGATTCCTCTTCGGCCTTAGCCTTGGCTTCCTCGGCCCTGCGGTCGGTCTTCTCCTCAACGGCATCGGTCGCGTCTTCCTGGGCATTCTGCGTCTGCACCTCGGTGACCGGAAGCTCCAAAGCTCGGATCTCGTCTGGAGTCGCATCGGGGTGGGTCGGGGCGAGGAAGATATCTCGCTCCTTGCCCTCCAGCGTCAGAGTTCCGGCTTCACTTCCGTGCAGGGCTGCCGCAATGGCCTGCCCCACCTCTGCCTGGCTGTAGCCGTAGTCCGCGGCCTTCTCCCGGTTCACATCGACGTGGATGATCGGCTGATCGGAGGCGAGGTCATTGCGGGCGTTCGTCACGCCCTCGGTCTCACTCATCTTCTTCGTCACGGAATCGGCGGCCTCGCCCAGCGCTGACAGATCAGAGCCGGAGAGTTTGATCTCCACGTCCTCATTTGCACTGCCTGAAGCGTCTTGGAGATCGATCTCGCCGACATCGTCGCCAAGTCCGTCGATCTGGTTCGACAGCCGGTTCGTTGCGACCTCCGCTTCGGAATCGTCCTTCAGGGTGATGTTGAAGGAGTTCTCGGAACCGGTTTCGGGTCCGTTGACGGTCGTCGAGTAGGTGTCGACGTCCGGGTCGGAGGCGAGAACGTCTTCGATCTTCTTCGCCGCCTCATCACTGGCCTCGAGCGAGGCTCCGGCTGGCAGAGTCTGCGCGATGTAGAGAGAGTTCTGCCCTGCGGCCCCGAGGAGGTCAGTCTTGAGGAAGCTGGCCATCATCATCGTCACGGCGAAGATCGCCACGGAGATGACGATCGTGCGCCATGGGTGTCGAAGTGCGGCCAGGATAGCCGGCAGGCTTCGCTGCTGCAGACGGTCGACCCTGTCCGAGGCCTCACCGTCACCGGGCATCGGCGTCACCGGAGCATCGGCAGTCGCCGCCGGGAGCAGCGTCTTGCCCTTGGCACCGCGTTTGGCATTCTTCCTGTCGATCCTCGACTGTCGTTTCTCAGCGCGCTTGATGCCCTTCTCCCGATGTTTTCGGGCCCATGCCTCATAGCTTGCGTCGGTGGCAGCCTGGCGCTTCGGCGACAGGGGCTTCGGGCTCTTCCGCAGGACCCAGTAGCTGAAGACCGGAACGATCGTCAGCGCGACAAGGAGCGAACCGAGCAGAGCCAGTGTCACGGTCACGGAGAATGGTCGGAACAGCTGTCCGGCGATGCCGTCGACGAAGGCGATGGGCAGGAACACGGCCACAGTGGTCAGGGTCGAGGCCGTGATGGCTCCGGCCACCTGCTTGACAGAGGCGACGATGTCATCGACCGTCAGGTCGCTCGTACCCTGCCGTCTGCGGATGTTCTCGATGACGACGATGGAATCGTCGACGACACGGCCGACGGCGATGGTCAGGGCTCCCAGGGTCAAGATGTTCAAGGTGTATTCGCCGACCATGAGACCGATCATCGCGATCAGCAGCGACATCGGGATCGAGATCGCGGCGACCACGGTGGATCGGAAGGAGCCGAGGAAGGCCAGGATCACGAGGATCGCAAAGAACAGTCCCAGCCCGCCTTCGACCGACAGGTCATGGATCGACTTCTCGATCTCGGGAGCCTGGTCGAAGATCGTGGAGAAGGAAATGTCGTCGCCGAGTTCGGGTCCCATCTTCTCGAGGACCTCATTGACTCCGTGGGAGACCTCAACGACGTTGTCGTCCTGGCCCTTGGTCACCGACACCGTCACGGCATCCTTGCCATCGGCGCGCGAGTACGAGGTCTTATCCACGGAGTCGAGTTCGACATCGGCGACGTCGCCTAGCAGGACCGTACCGTCAGCGGTGCGCAGCGGGGTCTTCTCGATCTCCTTGACGGCGTCCAGTTCGGTACCGACCTCCACAGACAGTGATTTGCTCCCCTGTGCGCTCTGACCTGCGGGCACGACGCTTCCGGCGGCTGTGAGTTCGTCCGGCACCGAGGTGGTGACGACGTTCTTATCGTTGACGTCGTCGGGACGGAAGCTGATGTTGACTCGCTGCTCGTTCTGCCCGGCCACGTCGACGCTGGATACGCCCGCGACGCTTTGGAGCTCGGGGACGAGTTCAGTCTCAACGAGATCGCCGAGCTTCTGCGAGTCCTCTCCCCCGGAGACGGCGAACATGACCACCGGAACGTCGTCGATCTGCTGGGAGAGCACCTCCGCCTCGGCGCCGTCGGGAAGGTCTGCCTTCGCAGAGTCGACGGCGGAGCGCACAGAGTCCGTCATCTCCTCGGCATCCTTGCCGAAGGGCCAGGTGACGTTGGCCGACATCGATCCCGCCGAGGAGGTTGTGCTCACCGTCTCGAGGTCTCCGACCCCTTCGAGCGCGGTTTCGATCGGTTTGGTCACCGATTCCTCGACGACCTCGGGTGAGGCTCCCGGAACCGTGACCTGCACCGAGGTGCCTGGCAGCTCGACCGAGGGCATCGTCTCCTGGTTGAGCGAGGTGGTCGCAATGACGCCGAAAACGGCGATCACAAGGGTGAGCAGGCCGACGATGAGGCGGTTCTTCAGACTCATCCTGGTGATCAGGGACACGGGTTCCTCCGGGTTTTGGGCATGCGGGAGCTGCGGATGGGTGTTCAAGTGATTCTGTGGGGCGGTGTGTCGGGGATGGTCCGGGCGAGGGTGGAACGAGTTCAGTCTTTCAGGCCGGGCTGGTCGACGCGTCCCCCGAAAGTTGTCTTCTTTCTCCCCCAAAAGGCTGAGTGAGGCATGGGAGATCGGTCATGATTCGATCATATGAGCGCCGTGGGCTGCGGGCGCGGGTGTTTTCCTCCGTCTTGGATTCCGGAAACACCACTGACGGGTCTCGGCGCAGATCGGCGCCTCACTGCTCTCAGCTGTGCAGGCGTACGTAGTGGCGGAGTCGCTCCACTCCGTTCGCGCCTCCGTCGTTGCGCAACGCGGCCTTCAGCCTCGCCCTGACAGCCCCTTCGTCGAAGGACTCGCCGATGACGACCAGCGCACTGTCCCAGCGCTCCTTCTGCGGTGCGGCTGTCGATTGCGGCGCAACCGCCGACACATAGACGTTCGGGCCTACCGCTTGGAGCCCATAGCGCCTGCTTCCGGCTCTGTCGTCGACAAGAATCGAGCCCTTCACCCGGTAGACCCCGGCAGGCAGGTCCTCGAGGAAGTCCAGCACGGCACCAGCATCAGCAGACCCGCCGCCAGTGATCGTCACCGACTGTGCGTGATGGTGGACGGGGGCGCTCTCACCTTCACCGTCGAAGCCCGTCTGAGCGGCCTCGGCGTAAGCCTGTCGGATGAGTTCCCGGATCGGAAGTTCCGCTTGGATGGGGTCTGCGCTTGCGCCTGCATCCCCGGTTGAACTGTCACCCGACCGTGTTCCGTCGCCGCCTCGTTCGGCCCCTGAACCGGGGTCGAAGATCAGCGCCGGGTCGAGACGGCCGTAGCTGGTGCCGACGACCAGGAGTCGCGGATTGCGCTGATGGACCCGTTCCCGGATCGCAGCGACAGCCGTGTCCCGGTCCGCGACGGGGAGCTGATCGAGCTTGTTGACAAGCACCAGGGTCGTCGCCGCGTAGCGCATCGGCGGTGCGGTTTCGGTGTCGACCGTCGCGGCATGCATGGTGGCGTCGACGACGTCGATGACCCCGCCGAGGTGGAAGCGGTGGTGGCCCATGCGGGTAACCATCCGGGCCAGTGTCAGCGGTTCGGCGAAACCGCTGGCTTCGACGATGATGGCGTCGAGACGCAGCCGTGGTTTCGCCAGTGCGGTGAGTGCGTCTTCGAGCGAAGTGTCATCATCAAGGCAGCAGATGCATCCGCCCGAGATGGAGAAGGGCTCATCGACCTGCCCGACGACGAGGCCCGCGTCGATGTTGAGGTCGCCGAAGTCATTGACGACGACCCCGATGCGCGCATCGGGATGGCGCAGCAGGTGATTGAGCAGACTGGTCTTACCCGCCCCCAAGTAGCCAGTCAGGAGGATCACCGGGACGGCTCCTGCAGACTGCTTCCTGTTCACATCTCCTCCACATCTGCCATCGGGACGCTCGTCATCCGCTAATGGTAATGTTTTTCATTAATATTGGAACATATCAACGTATGCGCATATGCTCACAGGACCAACTGCGCTGCAGCGTCGGAGGCACAAGGACATGACGGCTGAAGAGCCCAAGAAGACCCGCAGTACGGCTCAGAAGGCCGTGATCCGCTCCGCCCTCGAGAGCGAGAAGCGCTTCGTCTCCGCCCAACAGCTGCATCGGACGCTTGAGGATCAGGGACACACAGTGGGGCTGGCCACCGTCTACCGACAGCTCAACTCCCTGAGCGAGTCCGGGCACGCCGACTCCATCACCATTGCCGAGAAACAGCTGTTCCGCGCCTGCACCCAGGATGAACATCACCACCACCTGGTGTGCGAGAACTGCGGCAAAGCCGTTGAGGTGGAACCGCCCAGCGAGGACTGGATCACCACCACGGCACAATCACATGGATTCGAAGTCACTCGACATGTGTTCGAGATCTTCGGTCTCTGCGCTGAGTGCGCCGCCCTGGCCAAGAACCGGTAGCGGTCGCCAGCGATGAACCGGTTGCAATCGCCAGCGAAGAACCAGTTGCAGTCGTCGGCGGACAGCATCGGCGAACCTACGTCGCCGTTGTGCTCCACGCCGGAAATTCGTCGGGGTAGCCCGCCCACTCCATCGGCCCGGCCTCCAGCTCCGCATCGCTGAGGGCGGCCTCGTCGAGGACCTGCCGCAGCCGGAGCTCGTCGAGTCCGGTGCCGATGAACGCCAGGTCCTGACCGAACGCGAGAAGCTCGGCCCCAGCGCCGGGGCTGTCGTCGAACGCCAATGGTGACAGCGTGAATATGCGGCCGACCTGATCCCACTGAGCGGTGATGTGCGGACGTGTGGCCAATCGTGCAAATCCGGCCGAGCGCAGAATGTGTCCGCAGTGCCCCTGAAACAGGCATGCCTTCAGCGCGTGATTCAGGCGACCTGGGTGGAAGGGGCGATACTGCTCGTACCGAATGGCTTCGACCACGCAGGATTGCCGTTGCGGTGGAAATTCTTGGTTGAGGATCGCCACCCAGCCGGCATCCGGCGGCCGCTGCGCGTAGGTCCTCCCGGCACGACCGAGCACTTCGAAACCGTCGCGACCACCGAGACCGTCGCGACCGTGCCGGCTGCAGGGATTCGCGACGAGTCTCTGCTCAGCACTTGGGGCTAGATGGCTGAGCAGCGAGGCAGCCCGCTCGAGCGCCTTCGGCTGGAGCGAGCTTCCGTTTACAACTGCGATCGTCGAAGCGAATTCGATCTGAGCGACGAGCAGCTCAGCCTTCGAGGCGATGACGCCTCCGTCCCTCGCATCACTCGCCAGGGGGACTCTGATGAGCTCCTCAGAGTCAAGATCAGCAAGCATACATCCCACGTCGAGGACGCAGACGAGGTCGAGGAGAGTCGTCCCCGCGTCCGGAGCCGTGAGGGAGCCGACGATCTCCACCACCGGTACCTCCAGTGGGTATTCCA
Organism: Brevibacterium sp. FME37; assembly: GCF_014897485.1. NCBI lineage: Bacteria > Bacillati > Actinomycetota > Actinomycetes > Micrococcales > Brevibacteriaceae > Brevibacterium > Brevibacterium sp. FME37. Next base: position 65,345 of record NZ_JABUYE010000004.1, on the reverse strand, counting down.
GGACGACGCCGGGAACGTGGATCGCCTTGCGCATCAGATTGACTGCCCTGTCGACGGCTTCGAGTCCTTGACCCGTCTGCTCGGCAGGGACGAAGACGAATCCCCGGACTTCCGCTATGCTCCGGGCGCACCTGCCCCTCTCCTGCGCACACGCGCCAGTCACCGCAATCACATCGACATCGGCATCACTTGACTCTGGCATTGGCATCCTTCCCTCAAAGAATCTATTGTTAAACCTAACAATACTCATTCTCATTAAGGAGATCAGTCATGAAGGTTCGCAGATCTCTGCGCTCGATCAAGAAGCAGCCGGGTTCACAGGTCGTGCGCAGACGCGGCCGCGTCTATGTCATCAACAAGCTCAATCCCAGATTCAAGGCACGTCAGGGCTGATCCGAGCTCAGCGCGAACGCCTGGGGCCGCCCGCACTGCCGTGCGTGAAGATCTCGGGGTTGAGCTCAACGAGCTTTCGGGTGTGGCGAATATGCAGGGCCATCATCGCCTCCGCGGATTCGACATCGCCATCGATCACGGCCCGAAGGATCATGCGGTGCTCGGCGAAGATGTCCTCCCGCCGGGAACGTCGGGTGATTCCGTCCGGAGCCAGCAGCTGCCTGCGGTAATAGTGGGTGAGATTCCACAGGTGCTCGACAGTGTCGTGGAGCCTGATCGTCGTCGGGCCTGCCATCAGTGCCCGATGGAAATCATGGTCACACTCAAGGAAGTCACCACTCGACGTCGCCGCCTCCACCCGCTGGGCACTGGCTTCGAACTCGGCAAAGGAATCTGCAGTGTGAGTGGGCATCGCCATCCCCAGCAGCAGCGGCTCCAGCCGTTCCCGCATCAGGTAGATCTCCCGGCATTCGTCAAGATTAAGCGTTGACACCCACGCTCCAGTCGATGCCACCAGGGTGACCAGTCCAGAGGATTCGAGGATGTGCAGGGTCTCCCTGATCGGCAGCCTGCTCACGCCGAATTCCTCGGCGATCTCCTCCTGCCTGATCCTGGTTCCAGGGACGAGAACTCCCTTGATGATCCGCGACCTCAGCTCGGCCGCGATTCTGGCGCTGGCCGCCTGATCGTGTGTCACAGTTCGCATCCCTTTCATACTTTCGCCCTCTGCCGTGAAGCATAGTCGCCCACACGCTGCGAGACGGCGGATCCCAAGGTCCGCAATGATCATCGACTCGAGACACTCCGCGCCGATTGCAATCAAACTGCAATCTGGGCCCATTTGGACCAAAGGCACCTGAACTGCGGAACTGCTGCCTGGGAATTCTGAGCATAATTGGATCCAATCTGGCAACTGGGCATTCAGCGATGACAGATATTAATGGGCTCTATAGCGAAGCCTGTTTCGGCATTGGATCCATTCGACGCGATATCTTGTCGTTGTTCGAAAGCCTGACTATCGACCCAGGTCACATGCGGTATATATGCGCGCCCCCGAGGGCCGGAAATCACTATCAACGTGATTGACATCACCCACTCCAGGAGAGAAACTTCAAAAGTTGAAAGCTATTTACACAATTGAAAGGGCAATGATGTCCACAATCATTCCCCCGGCGTCCGGACGACCAACGAAGGTCGAAGTCCGGGCCGATAAGGGCCTCAAGAGAGACATCGGAAAAATCGGTCTCCTATTCACCGGCGTCGGTTCGATCATCGGCTCCGGTTGGCTCTTCGGCGCGTTCAACGCCTCCGTGATGGTCGGTCCGGCATCACTCATCTCCTGGGCGCTCGGCGCCGTCATGATGATCTTCGTGGCGCTGAACTATGCGGAGCTCGGCGTGATGTTCCCCGTCGCCGGTGGCGTCATTCGCTTCCCCCACTTCTCCTTCGGCTCATTCGCCAGCTTCACCAGCGGGTGGATCACCTGGCTGTCTGTGGCGGCGACCGTGCCCATCGAGGTCATGGCCGCCGTTCAGTACGCGTCGAGCTACCTTCCCTGGCTGATGCACACCGTCGATGACGTCGCCGTCCTCACAGGCCCGGGCATTGCGGTGAGCATTGCTCTGATGCTGGTCTTCAGCTTCATCAATCTCTACGGAGTCCAGCTCTTCGCTCGGTTCAACAACGTCCTCGTGTGGTGGAAGCTCGCCGTCATCCTGCTGGTCATCGTCGTGTTCTTCGCTCTCTCGTTCAACCCCGGTCACTTCGCGAGCCAGCAGTTCGGCGGATTCGCACCCAACGGAATCGGACCGATCTTCGCAGCCCTGCCTGCTGCCGGCATCGTCTTCTCCTACCTCGGTTTCCGTCAAGGCGTCGAGTTCGCCGGTGAGACGACGAACCCGCAGAAGAATGTCCCCTTCGCAGTCATCGGATCGATCCTCGTCACCGGCGTCATCTACATCGCACTGCAGGCGGCCTTCATCGGCGCACTGCCCTCGGACCTCCTCGACGGTGGTTGGGCGAAACTGGCCTTCACCAACGATGCGGGTCCTCTGGCTGAGATCTCCCTGCTGCTGGGCGCCGTATGGCTGGCAGTCATCCTCTACGGTGATGCGATCGTCTCCCCCGCTGACACCGGCCTGATCTACACCGCGCTGGCTCCTCGCCTGTCCTATTCACAGGCGAAGGTCGGCAACGCCCCACGCGCCCTGGCCAAGCTCAACAAGCACGGCGTCCCCTGGATCTCACTGCTCGTCGTCTTCATCGTCTCCTGCATCATGTTCCTGCCCTTCCCCTCATGGGCGAAACTGGTCGGATTCATCACCTCCGGCACCGTACTCTCATTCGCCACGGGCCCGGTGGTCGTCGCCGCGCTGCGGCGTCAGCTGCCTGAGCAGGAACGTCCGTTCAAACTGCCTGGCAACGACGTGCTGCCCATCATCGGCTTCATCTGCGCGAACCTCATCGTCTACTGGACAGGATGGGAAACGAACTGGAAGCTCTTCCTCGCCGTCGCCATCGGTTACGTCGTCATGATCCTCCACCACATCTTCGCCAAGGACAAGGCTCGCCTGCCGGACCTGAAGATGCGCTCCGGCTGGTGGATGATCCTGTGGATGGTCGGCCTGGTCCTCCTCAGCCTCATCGGCCATTACGGCGGTGGACTCGACATCATGGGCTTCGTCTGGGGTGAGATCGTCACGGTGATCTTCTCGGTCATCGTCTTCTACGTCGGCATCAGCTGCCGACTGACCCCTGAGGAGTCGGTCGAAGCCATCGAGCAGACTCAGCGCGTCGACGACTGAGTTCGTATGTCCTGAGTTCGTACTGCCTGATCTGTTCTCGAAGCTGCCTCGACGCTCCAATGCGCCGAGGCAGCTTCGTCGTTGAAGGAACCAGATTCAGCTGTCCTTGTCGTTGAGGGTACGGATGCGATCGAAGTCGGCCACTGTGTCAAAGTCAGCAACGATACCCGGATCCACGTCAACGAGAATGGGATTGAGCCCGGTGAACAGCCACTTCACCGCACCGTTAGTGGGATCGCCGATGGCTTCCAAGCGCGCGAGCAGCAGCTGCGTCGGCCATGCGGCGCAGAGGAACTGGATCTTGCCCCGGTCATCAGTTCCCGCCGACGGAGAGCCTGTCCGCCTACATGCTTCAATCAGACCGCCGAGGTGGCCGGCCGTGATCATGGGCATGTCCGCGGCCAGCACCAGGGTCACATCCGCAGGTCCGGCTGAGGCGGCGCCTCGAACGGCAGCACACGCCGCTGCGATCCCGGCCAAAGGACCGGCGAAAGCGGGTTCCTCCCGAACAGACTGCACGGATTCCTGCTCCGTGGCAGACAGCCCATCAATCGGTCCGGCCACACACACCTCGGCGTCGGGATCGGTCATGCGCACTGCGCGGAGGATGCGGGAGATCACCGTGATCCCGCCCAACTCGACTGCGGGTTTGTGGACGCCGCCGAAGCGGTTCGAACGGCCGCCGCTGAGTATGATCGCACGGATAGACATGCCCCGATCCTACGCGGGAGGACATCGTCGACAACGAGATTCGCACGACATTGCCGACGCAGGTGAGCAATACTGTGAAGCATCACCAGTTCATTGCGGACTGCATCCAGCGGGAGCATCGTCGACCCCGACGGGGCGCCCACACGAACCTGATCTGCACGGAGGAATCGCGAATGACGAAGTTCGATATTGTCGAAGCATCCATCGCCTCACTGCGAGCGGCCCTCGAGGATGGGACAACCACCTCGGTGGGGCTGGTCGAGGACTACCTGGCTCGCATCGCCGCATTCGACGGCCCCGATACTGAGACCCGGCTCAACTCCGTGATCGTATCCAACCCGGATGCCCTCGCCGAGGCGGCCACCTCCGATGAGCGACGAGCCCGGGGTCAGACGCTGGGCCCTCTCGACGGAATCCCGTACACCGCGAAGGACAGCTACATGGTCACCGGACTGACCGTGGCCGCGGGCTCCCCCGCCTTCGCCGAACTCATCGCACAGAAGGACGCCTTCACCATCGAGCGCCTCCGCGGTGCCGGGGCCATCTGCCTCGGTCTGACCAACATGCCCCCGATGGCCAACGGCGGCATGCAGCGCGGACTCTACGGCCGAGCCGAAAGCCCCTATAGCGCGCAGTGGCTGACCAGCGCCTTCGCCTCGGGTTCCTCCAACGGCTCCGGTACCGCAACGACCGCCAGTTTCGCCGCCTTCGGTCTCGGCGAGGAGACCTGGTCCTCGGGTCGGGCTCCGGCCTCACACAACGCGCTCATCGCCTACACTCCTTCTCGCGGAGTCATCTCCGTGCGCGGCAATTGGTCTCTGGTGCCCACGATGGACGTCGTCGTCCCCCACACCCGCTCGATGGCCGACCTGTGCGAGGTCCTCGACATCATCGTCGCCGACGACGCCGAGACTCGCGGTGACTTCTGGCGAGTCCAGCCCTGGGTCGAGATTCCCCCTGCTTCTGCCATCCGACCCGATTCCTATGCCGCGCTGCTTCCAACCGATGCCGCTTCGGCACACTCCACACTGGCAGGCAAGCGCTTCGGCATCCCGAAGATGTACATCAACGCCGACCCCGAGGCGGGCACGAATCCCGAGGGCGGCATCGGCGGGCCCACCGGACAGCGGATCGAGACTCGAGCCTCGGTGATCTCAGCGTGGGAACAGGCCCGTCGCGACCTCGAGGCCGCCGGAGCTGAGGTCATCGAAACCGACTTTCCAGTGGTGAGCAACTACGAGGGCGATCGTCCCGGTGCTCCGACGATCAAGACCCGCGGCATCGTGAGCACCGACTTCCTCGATCGGGAGATCAACGACCTCTCCGCTTGGGCCTGGGACGATTTCCTGGCTGCCAACGGTGATCCGAACCTGTCAACGCTGACCGAGGTGGACGGGACGAAGATCTTCCCCCACCCTGACGGCGCCCTCCCCGATCGGTTCACAGGGTTCGAGGACGATATCGCCGAATACCCGCGACTGGTGCGCGAGGACGGCTACGGCTCTGTGACGGAGATCCCCGATCTCGAAGACGGCATTCGAGGCCTCGAGGTGACTCGCCGTATCGACCTTGAAGAATGGATGGACGCCAACGGCTTCGACGCCGTGGTCTACCCGGCAATGGCCGATGTGGGCCCGGCCGATATGGATGTCAACGAGGCTTCAGCGGATCTTGGGTGGCGCAACGGCACCTGGGTTGCCAACGGCAATCTGGTGCCACGGCATCTGGGCATCCCCTCGGTAACTGTGCCCATGGGCACGATGTCTGACACCGGCATCCCCATCGGGCTCACGATCTCAGGCCGCGGCTGGGACGATACGTTGCTCATCGAACTCGCCGCAGCCTTCGAAGCCACCGGTAGTCGACGCGAGGAGCCTCCGCGCACGCCGAGGCTGTGAGCATGCCGAAGCTGTGAATCCGGCAGTCCACGCCGAGTGAGTAAGTCTGAAACCTTCGGGTGAAATCGCCAGATTACTGGATCGTAGCCAGCAATCGGTGGAACAGTATTGGACATGACCGATTTCTCTGTTCTTGCTGAACGCGCGTCCGCTCTACTCGAAGCCCATCATCAGGATCGTCCGATCGTCCTGCCGACAGTGTGGGATGCCTGGTCAGCCCAGGCCATGGTCAATGCCGGATTCGAGGCTCTGAGCATCGGCTCCCATCCTCTCGCCGACTCCGTGGGCTCCGCGGACGGCGAGACCATGAGCCTCAGCCAGGCGCTGGCAGGGATCGCCCGCGTGTGCGGCTCTGTCGATGTACCGGTCAGCGCCGATCTGGAATCCGGCTACGACACCCCGGCACCGGATCTCATCGCCGGACTCCTCGAAGCCGGCGCGGTGGGTGTCAACATTGAGGACACCGTCCACAGCGAGGGACGAATGCGCAGCGCTGAGGAACATGCCGAGTACATCGGAGATCTGCGTCGCGCCGCAGACGCGCAACGGGTGCACGTGGTCATCAACGCCCGCACCGATGTCTTCAAGAATCCCAATGATTTCGAGGATCCCACCGCCGAGGCGATCCGTCGCCTCAATCTGTGCGCCGAGTCGGGTGCGGATTCCGTCTATCCCGTCAGGTTGCCGAACACCGACACACTCAAGTCCATATTGTCCCAGGTAAGACTGCCGCTCAATGTCACCGCTCACCCGGTCAAAGGCGCCGTACCCGACGAACTCGATCTCTCGCAGCTGCAGGAGTTCGGGGTGAAGCGTGTGACTTTCGGGCCCCTGCTGCAGTCCGCAATGTACGACTATTTCGCCAAGTTCACCCGAAACTGGCACTGACAGCTATGCCAACCGCAATGATGAGGAGACGCAATGCCTGAGGATCTTCGCGAAGGACAACCTGTCTGGATCGATTACACCTGTCACGATTTCGAGTCCACGACGAAGTTCTACTCCGAGATCTTCGGGTGGAAGTTCGAAGATCAGGGACCAGACTTCGGCCACTACAACATGATCACGAAGGACGGTGCCACGGTCGGCGGAGCCATGCGCGCCATGAACATGGACGGCACACCGAACCCGATGATCCCGGCGATGTGGACGACCTATCTGCATACCAACGACATCGCGAACACGTACGCGACGGCACTCACCGCCGGGGCCGCTCCGATCGCCGAGCCGATGTCCGTCGGACCACTGGGCCAGATGGCAGTCATCACCGATCCCACCGGAGCCGGCGTAGGCATGTGGCAGCCTGGCGATTTCACCGGCTTCGACACTCCGCTGACTCCTGGGACTCCGGTGTGGTTCGAACTCATGACGTTGGACTATCCCGTCGCACAGGAGTTCTACCGGAACGTCTTCTCCTTCGAGCTGGTGGCGATGGAGGGCTTCCCGTATTCGACTCATGGAGCCGGTGACAATGCTGTGGCCGGCATCTGCGACGCCAGCGAATGGACTCAGGTGTCCTTCTGGCGTGACTACATCAACGTCGAAGACGCCGACGCTACTGCAACGCGAGTGGCTGAGCTCGGCGGGAAGGTGCTCGCCGGTCCGGAAGACTCACCGTATGGCCGCATCGTCACCGTCACCGATCCGGAAGGAGCGACCTTCCAGCTCCAGCAGAACCCGTGAGTGATCGCTTCTCTCGGATACGCAAGCAGTATCTGAGTTTGGGCCTTGGCGAACTGGCGGCGGTCGCAGTGTTTGCGGCTGCCGCCTTTGCCTGGCAGGAGCAGCTCACATCGTCTGGCGCAGTCGCCGCATTGTGGTTTGCACTCGTGCCGCTGGAGTTCGTTCTTCTTCAGGCAGGTGTCTACTGGCTGCTGGCCCGGTCGTGGCACCGTTCCGATCAGGGACGGAGCGCACCAGGTCGAATGCCGTTCATGATGGCGAGGATGTTCCGCAGGCTGAAATTCATCAACCCGATCATTCTGCTCGCTGGCCTGATAGGAGCGGTTGCGAATTTTCCTGCAACCCCACTGGCAGCCGTCATCGTGATCCTCATCTGGGCGTTCGGAGTCGCCGAGTACATCAACTACTTTGTCGTGCGGCTCTCGTATCCGTGGACACAGTGGGCCACCGAGGTCGGTCGTCGGCGGACGCCGAGGCTGGTCAAGGACATGCATGCGGCACGCTGATGCCGATACTGCCTGTTTGGCGTCAGCTGCTCAGTGTCAGCCGCGCAAAGTCAGCCGCGCAGCGCCAAAGCAAACGGCAGCACCGCGGTGGCTCCCGCCTGCCTGAGCAGTCGTGCCCCGATCGCCATCGTCCAGCGGGAGACCACCTCGTCGTCGACGAGCAGCACTGCCTTCCCGGCCACCGTTTCCTCGACCTCGGGCGGAACGACGAATGCATCGTAGAGATCCTTCACCCGGAAGGCACTGTTGACCTCCGGGCTACCGTGATCATGGACCTGCAACAGCTCGCCGCCGTCGATGAGCCGGCCGGCAGACGCCAGGTTCGCCGCCAGCGACCTCACGGTCGTCGGCCTCCGCGCGCTCGGTACCGACACAACAACCTCGGGCCTGATGTCCCAGTCCCACTGGCTCAGGACCTCGAGGCACCATTTGCCGATCTGCACAGGGACCTCAGCATCGGGAGCATCCGGTGCAAGGAACGACCGCAGAGTCTGCCCCTGTCCCAGGTCGCTGAGTCGAGCAATAGCCCGTCCTTCGGCAGCCAGCTCTCCGGCTGGGATGCGGCCCTTGAGCGGAACCCCGATATTGGCCATTCCACTGGGCCAAGTGCTGCGCGGATCGACGGGCAGACCAATGCGATGCAGAGTCCCTGCCGTGGTCTGTCTGCTCTCGTCCGAAATCTCGGCCGACCACCAGACTCCGGCACAGTTGTCGCAGCGCCCACAGGGTTTGGGCTCCGGATCATCGAGCTGCCGAATGAGGAACTCCATCCGGCACTCACGAGTCGACTCGTAGTCCAGCATCGCCTGTGCTTCTGCCGCCCGCACGGCCGCGACCTTCTCGTATCTCTCTTGGTCGTAGGTCCAGCCTTGACCTGTCGAGACGTATCCGCCCTTGATCTTAGTTACGGCGTCTTCGACTTCCAGCGTCTTCAGCAGCAGCTGAAGACGGGTTCGCTTGGTGCCGACAAGGGTCTCCAAGCGGGCCACGGACAGGGGGCCGTCCGCCTCGGCAAGGGCCTGAAGCACGGCGTTGGCATCGGACTGGCTGGGCATCGATGCGGTGGCGAAGTAGTTCCAGATCTCCTGGTCTTCAGCACCGGGCAGGAGCAGGACATCGGCGGAGTCCGTTGCTCGGCCGGCGCGACCAACCTGCTGGTAGTAGGCGACGGCAGACGATGGAGCCCCGATGTGGATGACGAATCCGAGGTCGGGTTTGTCGAAGCCCATTCCCAGCGCCGAGGTGGCCACGAGTGCCTTGATCTGGTTGTCTTTGAGGCGCTGTTCGAGTTCGGCTCGCTCTTCCGAGTCGGTGCGGCCGGTGTAGGCACGGACCTCATGGCCTTGATCGCGCAGGATCCTTGTGATGTCCTCGGCGGCGCTGACCGTGAGCGTGTAGATGATTCCCGAGCCGGTGAAATCGCCGAGGTGGGAGGTCAGCCAGGCGATACGCCCACTCGCGTCGAGGCCCGGCAGGACGCCCAACCTCAGGGAGTCACGGGCAAGCTCGCCGCGGACGACTGTGGTGTCTTGGCCGAGCTGTTCGGCAACATCGGTGACGACGCGGGAGTTGGCGGTGGCTGTCGTGGCCAAGACGGGGGTGTTGCCGGGCAGTTCGGACAGGATGCGGCCGATGCGCCGGTAGTCGGGGCGGAAGTCGTGGCCCCAGTCGGAGATGCAATGCGCCTCGTCGACGACGATGAGGCCGAGGAACGCGAGAAGCTGTGGCAGGACTTCGTCGCGGAACTGGGGGTTATTCAGCCGTTCGGGCGAGACGAGCAGAACGTCGAGGTTGCCGGCTCTGAGGTCATCGAGGACGGCGTCCCACTCGGTGACGTTGGAAGAGTTGAGGCTGGCTGCGCGAACTCCGGCGCGTTCGGCAGCGGCGATCTGGTCGCGCATAAGAGCCAGCAGCGGCGAGATGATGAGGCTAGGACCGGTGCCTGCTGTTCGAAGCATCCTGGTTGCCACGAAGTACACGGCCGACTTGCCCCAACCGGTGCGCTGGACCACGAGGACTCGCTTCTTCTCCACGACGAGATCGCGAATCGATTCGAGCTGACCATCTCGGAACTCAGCGTTGGGATTCGCGGTGAGCTCGGCCAGGATACGTTGAGCCTGAACGGCGAATTCGTCGGCGTCGATGGTCGTTGCGGTCGGGGTGGATTCGGTCATGGGCCCAGTCTAGGTGTCACCACTGACGCGGGCCCATCGAGTACGCGCGACCGCGCCTTCAACCCCTGACTCGTCACCTCAGTGCGAGGTTGACTCCCAAGGTGGCGAGCACGCCGAAGAGCACTCCCCACAGGACGATCGAGATGCTCTGCCAGAACGCTACGGCGTTGCGGTTCGCGCCGAAGCCCACCATGGCCGACGAGGTGATCTGCGACGGCAACAGGGTCTGTCCCAGGAGCGAAACGCCGGGGACCCCGAACTTGTCGAACATGCGCTTGAGTCGCTGCCGCTTCTGCGAGGGCTCGGCGTCCTTCTCGCGGTTCTTCGTCGCCTTGTCTCGGATCGCTCCGGCGCCGTAGACGAATGCGAGCATCGAGGCCACATTGCCGATGATCGCCATGAGGATGGCGACGACCGGGTGCAGACCGATCGCGACGCCGATGACGGAGCCGAAATAGGATTCGACGAAGGGGACGGCAGAGACGAGGATGATGCCCGCCCATTGCAGCCAGTCCGGAATCGACCCGGCGAAGTTCTGGATGCTTTCGATCATTCTGAGGCTCCATTTTCATTGGTACGGAGTCACGGTCGACGCGTTGCACATGAGCCTCCTGGTCATTCTCGACACACGAACTCGGCGACGCAGTACAGTGTACTAGTACGCTGTACTATACAGAAGACGACAATGATGCGCGAGACTGAATTCGGATTGCGAGACTGAGGAGAGCACGAATGTCCAAACGCGATGACATCATCTCTGCAGCGATCCGACTGGCTGAGCAGGCTCCACCTGGGCAGGCCAGCCTCAGCGTGCGGGCGGTCGCCAAGGAAGCCGGAATCGGTGCCTCGACGCTGCGCCACTATTTCCCCACCCAGGCTGATCTGCATGAGGCGATTACTCGCGGCTCCATGGACATGGCAGTCAAGGACTTCTCGATCACCGATTCCAGTCGGGATCCGGGCGAGCGGCTCTTTGAGTGCTGCGCGCAGTTCCTTCCTAACCACGAACACCGTGAGATGCAGCTTGAACTGTGGCTCACGATGCACATCAGCGCGCTTGGCCCCGAACGCCGTGCGGTGACCCGACGGCTGCTCGAGTACGGCCACGACTTCACCTACACATGCCTGCATCGCTGGCTTGAGATCCTGGCCGGCGAAGGCCACCTCGACCCCGCCGAGGTGGCACCATCGGCGACTGCTTTGTTCACCATGCTCGACGGGCTGGCCCTTCACTCAATCGTCACCCCCGAACGGGTCACCGTCGATGCCGCGCTCGATCACCTCAGGTGGCTGATCTCAAAGGTGCTCGCGCCCGCTCCCGATCCGCGAAGATAGGCGCACTGCCCAGCCCGTAGCTCAGCGCATCTGGGCCGCCGCCTGCTGGAGAGCCTGCGTGAGTCGTCCGAGCTTCTCCGAGGCGAGGTTCCAGTGGTGCCAGTACAACGGCACATCGATGTTCGGCTGCGCGGTGATCTGCACTAGGTCCCGACTGAGACCTCCCAGCTGCATGCTGGGGATCAGGCCCCAGCCGACCCCGGCTTCGACGGCGGCCGCGAATTCCCAGGAGCTGGGTACCACCGACATCGGCGGAATCGTCGTCACCCCGGCCCGGCGGAGGAAGTCGAATTGGAGGTCATCGTCCTTGCCGAAGTTCACCATGGGCAGGGATCCCAGACCCACCTCGGCGAATGATCCCGCGCCAACGTCGGCTCCGTACTTCGCGAGCAGCCCTTTCGTGGCCACTGCAACATAGCGCATCGATCCGAGCTTCTGCACCTGGGTGCCGTAGCCGCCTGCGGCTGCCGAGGTGATGGTGCCCAGTACTTCCCCCGACGTCAGCAGCGGCAGGGCATTGCCCTGGTCAGCGACCTCGATTCGGATGACGATGTCATCCCATTTCGCCACCTCGGCGAAGATCGGTCGGAACCAGGTCGAGAGCGAATCGGCGTTGACTCCGATTCGCAGCACCGTCGGTTCTCTGCGTCGTCCACCCTTGGATACGGTCCCGTCGGCACCGATGCCGTCGGGAGCGTCGATGTCGATACCGTGGAGTCGATCCATGGTTTCGGACTCGAGGAGCTCAATCTCCCGCGCATATTTCAGCACCGCCTCCCCAGCCTCGGTGACGGTGATGGGGTTCGTGCGACGGATGAGGACCTGCCCGATGCGGGACTCGAGAGTGCGGATGCGCTGACTCGTCGCCGATGGCGTGACGCCGAGGACGAACGCTCCGCCTTCGACCGTGCCCTCGTCGACGACGGCGGCCAGGGCTTTGACATGATCGATGTTCATTAAGCAATTGTGCATCAGATGAAGATTCTGTTGTTTTTCTTATCAGTGTGCGCGTCATAGTCTTTTCGAGTGCTCACTCATCTCATCAGCGGAACCCTCGCGGGCTGGTCGCTCATCATCGCCGTCGGACCACAGAATGCCCTCGTCCTGCGCCAGGGGATTCGGCGTGAGCACCTCGGCGCGGTGCTCACCATCTGCATCCTCGCGGACGTCGTACTCATCGGATCGGGCACTGTAGGCATCGGTGCGATCGTTCTCCTGGCTCCGTGGGCGCTGGAGATTCTGCGGTGGCTAGGGGTGGCCTATCTGCTCTGGTACGCGTGGGGCAGCCTTAAGTCAGCGCGCGAGGCTTCGGGGCTGACCGCAGATACACATCAGCGCAGCCTGAAATCCATCATCGCCACCACTTTGGCGCTGACCTTCCTGAATCCCGGGGTATACCTCGATACTGTCGTCATGCTCGGCAACCTGGCGAACCAACAGGGACCTGGCGGTGTCTTGCCGTTCACCATCGGGGCGATGTTCGGGTCTCTCACATGGTTCCTCGGCATCGGCTACGGCGCTCGGGCGTTGTCGGGCTACCTGGCTCGGCCGCGGGTGTGGCAGATCCTCGACATCGTCATCGCCGTGGTGCTGGTGGTCCTGGCCGCACGGCTTGCGTTCGGGTAGGAGTCAGCTGTCGGGAGGGCTGGCTATTGCCTCCCCAGTGTGCCGCCCAAAGCGCCGTGTCCGTGCCGAGGGCTACAGTCGGTGACATGGATTCCCGGGTAGATCTGCCGTTGCGGTCGGTGACCAAACATGCGCACTCGCCGCCAGAACTCAGCCCATGGCTGCGTGAGCTTCCTGCTGTCGAGGATCTCCTGGAAGGGTTCGAATTCGAGCGCACGACCGTCTTCGTCGGGGAAAACGGTTCGGGCAAGTCAACGCTCATCGAGGCACTTGCCACGGCCCTGGATCTCCCTCACGGTGGCGGCACGGGATGGGAGGTGCGCGACCACGCCGAGGAGGTTCCTGAACTGAGCGAACATGTGCAGATTGTGCGTGGAGCCGCTTCCAAGCGCGGCGCGTTCTTCCTTCGCGCCGAGACCATGCACGAGAACATGGCCTATCTGATGGAGATCGGCTCCTTTCGGGGGCATCACTATTCACAGCAGTCGCATGGTGAGATGTTCATCGAGATGCTGACGGGGAAGTTCATGGGCCTGGGGCTGTGGGTCCTCGACGAACCGGAGAGCGCGTTGTCCTTCACCGCCTCGCTGACTTTGCTGCATCTCATCCGGCAGCGAGATCGCGCGGGGCTGCAGACCATCATGGCCACCCACTCCCCCGTCCTCGCACATGCAGAGGGTGCCAAAATCGTTGAGGTAGGCGAATGGGGATTGCGCGAATCCACGTGGAACCGTCTCGATATGGTCGACCACTGGAGACGCTTCCTCCATGAACCACAGCGGTACCTGCGATATTTCGATGACGATTGACCGCCACTCCTCACCGGAACGGCGGTGCGCGCGAACGCACCGCCGCCTCGGCGAGGGCTGAGGCTTAGAGCGACAGGCTCGGGTGCAGCTGAGTCAGCGTAACCATCCGCTTCTGGCCGCAGACGAACATGGTTGCCACCAGACAGATCGCAGTCATGAGCAGCAGGACAACCGCCGCCTGCGCTGCGATGAACATGTCCCCGCCGGCGATCAGAGCTCGCAGGCCGTTGACCGCATGAGTCATCGGCAGGAACGGCGAGATGATCTGGAAGATGCTCGGAGCCGTCTGCACCGGGTAGGTACCTCCCGCCGAGGCGATCTGGACCATGAGCAGGACCAAGGCGACCAGCCTGCCGACACCACCCAAGGCCGCGACGCAAAGTTGATGGACCGCATGGAAGCTGGCGGCGACAAGGATTGAGAACAGCAGGGTCCACACCCAACTGCCGGCGGAGAAATCGAGGGCGAAGGTGAGCACCCCATAGAGCACCGCCACTTGAGCCACCCCGAACATAATGCCGGGCACATAACCGGCCCAAGCGATACGAGAGGATTTCGCCGATGACATCAGCGCACGATACGGAATCGCATTGATGACCATGTAGGTGATCATTCCGCCGATCCACAGGGCGAGGGACACGAAGAATGCGGCCAGACCTTCACCGTAGGCGTCCACGGCGTTGTCCTTGAGCTTCTCGGCATCGACGGGCACCGCCACGACATCCGAGCGATTCTCGCGGTCGGATTTGTCATAGGTCGGAATCTGTTTGAGGCCGTCGGCAAGCTTGTCGGCGAGTTCTCCCGATCCGTCGACGAGCTTCTTCGCGCCCTTGTCGAGTTCATCGGAGCCGTCAGCCAGCTTTGAGGATCCGTCCTTGAGGTCGGCTGCACCGGTCTTGGCCTTCTCTGTGCCGTCCTTGAGCTGGATGACACCGTCGTTGAGGTCTCCGGCGCCCTTGGCCAGCTTGCCTGCACCGGCGTCGAGTTTGATGAGCCCTGAATGCAGGTCATCGGCCCCAGTGGCCACCTTCTGCGCACCGTCGTCGAGCTTGCCGATCTTCCTGTCGGCGTCCCTGATCTTACCCATGACGTCATCGACGGCCTTCTTCACCGGGCCTTCGAGGTCCTTAGCCTCATCGGCGGCCTTCGAGGCCCGACCGTGAGCCTTGTCCAGATCCCCGCCGAGGCGGTCCATGTCGTCGGCAAGCTTCGCCACGTTAGGATCATCGGGATAGTCTTCGCGCAGCTGAGCGACCCGATCATCCACATCACCGTTCACGGTCTTCCGCGCCGACTCGAAGTCATCTTCCGCATTGTCCAGCTTCGGTCGTGTGCCCTCGACGAGGTCGTCGGCGCGTTTGCGCAGATCTTCGGCCTTGTCCGTGGTCTCATCGGCGGTGTCACGCAGCTGCGATGTTCCATCAGCGACCTGTCCGGCTCCGGTTGAAAGCTTCTTCGAGCCGTTCTTAGCCTCGGTGGTGCTCTTGGCCAACGTATCTGCACCGGTCTTCAGGTCGCCGCTGCCCTTCTTCAGCTTTCCAGCTCCCTCGTCGAGGTCACCGATGCCGGTCTGCAGCGTCCCTACTCCCTTGTCCAACTTATGTGCACCGTCGGAGAGTTCACCAGTTCCGTCGTGGAGGTCAACCGCACCATCGTTGAGCTTCGACGCGCCCTTGACCGCCTCCTTTGTCGAGGAGTGGATGTCATTGAAGCCGAGATAGACCTCGGTGACGTATTCGGCCGTCGTGGTCTCGTTCAGTCCTGATTTGATCTCGTTGAGGATCGTTCCCGCCATCTGTCCCACGATGAAGTTGTGCGCATCGTCGGTGCGCAGGTTCAGTCCTGCCTGCTCGGGATCGTCCCCTCCAGTCGAGACGAGTCGCTCGGAGAAGTTAGAAGGGATCTCCAGGACGGCGAAATATTTGCCTTCGGCGAGACCGTCGTTGGCCTCCTTCAGCGATGTCTCCTGCCAGTCGAAGCCACCTTCACCTTTGGGCGTGATCTTGTCTACGAGCTCATCGCCTGCCTGGAGCTTCTCACCATCGGAGTCGGGTTTCTCGGCGCCCTCGTCCGTATTGACCACGGCTGCCTGGAGCTTGTCCAGATTGTCGGTCGGCGCCCAGTTCGACGCCAGATACAGTCCACCGTAGATCGCGGGGATGATGGCCACGACGATGATCGCCAACCGAGTGATGGTGTGCCGTTTGAAACGGCTGAGTTCGAGCCATGGCAGAGAGAACATCGAAGAAGCACCTTATTGTTGTCGACAGATTCGAAAAGCTGGTGGAAGCGGGACGTCATCTGAGTCGCCCGCCTCGGTGACTGAGTCGGTTGACTCAGTGTCGGGGATGCTGGGTCAGTTGCAGTGTGCTCACTGAGGTGGGCGATACCTCCGTGTGCAATGCGTCGAGGGCGAGGTCGACATCGGTGGAGTCTTCGCAGGAGGCGATCACCGTCAGTGGACGCTCGGGGTCACGTTTGCGGCGCAGATCCTGATAGATGAGGATGGCCGCCCAGGCGCGGGCGCGATCTTGGCGCTCGCGCAGATAGTCGATGTTATCGAGGACGACGACTGGTGCCTGGGCGAGGCTGGCGAGGCCCAGCTCGAGGAGGAATTTCTGGAGCTCGCTGAGCTCGGAGACGAAGGCCTTCCCCTCGTTGTCGATGAGGAAGTCGGCATCCTTGGCATCCGCAGCAGAGAACGTCCCGACGGGCAGACGATCGATCACCTCGGTGGCGGAGTCGAAGGTCTCGCGGATGACGTCGGTGACCTCGCGCAGGGAGGACTTCGACACCCAAGGTTTGTACCAGGGTTGAAGCATGATGAGCCGTTCGGCGATGTGCTGAGCGAGGGTGAAGTCGTTCTCAAGGTCGGTGAGCCCAGCAATATGCCCAACCGTGACCTGCTCGCGGACGTGGCGGGGCTTCTTGCGAATGTCGAGGTCGCCCACATGCCCCTCGCCGGAGGTCACACGCATGCGCCCGGCGATCGAGAGCAGGAGGGATGTTTTTCCGGATCCGGCTGGGCCCTGGATGATGGCGACCGCACCTCGGGGGACGTCGAGTTCGACGCCGGAGAACACGTCTCCGTTCTTTCCCGATATTCCCCACCCGCGGAGACTGACTTGGCTTATCGCCTGTTCTGTCTCATCGACGAGTGCCTCTGAGTTGCTCTGCATTTCTGATGCCCCCAATGTGTGCGACTATGTCGACCGTTCGCGCTGGCCGCTGACGCCGGGTACGCGGGTCACGCACGCACCACTGCCAAGCACATTACGCCACATGGGCCCTTACAGTGCCGTTCCGTCTGACGCAGGTCAAGTTACTCATAGGTAACTATAGTGGTCGAAGCTGAACATTTTCTTGAAAACACCGCGAATGTCTTCAAGCCCACACAATGCCGATAATGGAGGAATGAGCGATGGGCAGACGAACCTGACATACCTGCAGAGCAGATGGGGGCTGAGTCCGGGTACGGTCACACCCGGATGCTTCGCTTCCGTCATGGCCACCGGAATTATGGCCGTCGGTGCACACCTCAAGGGACTGACCCTGCTCTCGACCATACTGTTCTGGCTGGCCGTGATTCTCTACGCCTTCTTCCTGACACTGATCATCTGGCGCGCCTGCTCGCACAACGAGGACCTGCGCGCCGACCTCCACAACCCGTCGAAGGCCTTTGGATTCTTCACCTTCGTCGCAGCGACCAATGTCCTCGCGACTGGCCTCGAGGGGCAATCTCACTTCCGCATCGCCCTCGCCGCCTTCAGCATCGGCCTCCTCGCCTGGCTGGTCCTGGGCTATCTCATTCCCTTCTCCGCTGTGCTCGGTTCCGCGAAGTCGCCCATCCTCACACAGGTCAATGGAACCTGGTTCGTCTGCGTGGTCGCTGCGCAGTCCGTTGCTGTCGCCGCATCCGGGCTGATGGCGAACCTGCCGGACGAGGCACCCGCGTCTGGAGTCAGTTTCGGGTCGGTTCTTGCGGTCATCGCTGTCATCGCCTGGAGCCTCGGCGTTGGGCTCTATCTCGTCTGCGCCGTCTTCGTCGGGATCAGGGCGCTGCTCCACCGCATCGGTCCCGAGGACCTCGACGCCCCGTACTGGGTGATGATGGGCGCGCTGGCCATCTCCGTGGTTGCAGGCTCAAAGATCCTCGAGGGCGGAACAGCACCCATCTTCGCGGCGACGACGGTCATCATCGCCGGCGCCTCGGCGATCCTGTGGGCCATCTCGACCTGGCTCATCCCGGCACTTGTCATCGCCGGACTGTGGCGGCACTTCCGACACCGCATCCCTTTGGGATACTCGGCGGGACTGTGGAGCATGGTCTTCCCGCTGGGAATGTACTCCGTGGCGAGCATGAATATGGGCAAGGTCGACGGGGTGCCGATCATCTCGTGGATCGGCGATCAGTGGTATTGGATCGCCCTGGGTGTATGGGCGATCGTCTTCTGCGCAATGGTGTGGTCATTCGTGCGCTCGACGAGAGCGCAGGTATCCTCGGACGCTGCGGCGGGCTGAGGTTGGCGGGGAGTCGAGTACGGCTACGGCTGCGGGCACGGGTAGGGCATCACGGAGTGTATGAGTTGGCGCCCCAACGACAGACGGCGGTCCGCGGACAGCTAATTACGGGCCAGACTCCACGCAATGAAAAGCTGCCGCATGCAGCGTGTGCATGCGACAGCTTCAGTTTGTTCGCGGTGCGGACTCAGAGATAAGAACCCGTCTTAAGCGAGAACGCTCAGATGATCATACGTCGAAGCGCTGGCCCTCAGGCTTGGAAGGCAGGAGCTCAAGGACGAACAGAATGAGTCCGCCGATTCCGGGTATGAAGGTGAGGAAGAAGAACGGTCCAGCGAAGTTCGCATCGTGCAGACGACGCCAGATGATCGCCAGTTGCGGGATGATCATGGCGAGAGCGATGAGACCACCGATAACATAGCCGATCCCGGCGATAATCACGCCCGGACCCGACATTGCAGCCTGTGCAGCGCTCGGGTCGTATGGATCGACCATTGCCGCAGAACTTGCTGCCATAACCGCACCGACAATGACCAGCACCATCGGGATGAGCTGCACCAGGAAGGTGAACAGCGCCACCCACCAGAACTCGCTGCGCGAAGCGCGTCCGGAGAACGTGGCGTACTTCTTGAAGAAGCGCTTGACGGCCTGGCCGAATGATGCACCGTAGAGAGGGAGGGACAGATCTTCGGGGCTAGCGGCTCCGCGGATCTGGCCACCTGGGCCCATTGCGCCTGGACCTGTGGCACCGGGGCCTGCGGGATATGCGTTGTTCGCGTCGTAGGACATGGTGACCTTCGTGTTAGGAAAAATATCGTCTTTGCACAGGAAGTGCGATATCAATTGTGCTACAGACTGGCGCCGATCCCCGCATTCACGGTGTTTCAGATCTGGAACGTGAAACAAACAAGATGACGTGACTCGCGACTACAACCCCGCCGATGGGACCCCACGCGAAAAGCGCCCGAGAAGCATCAGCTTCTCGGGCGCCATCGGCGCGATCACGTCAAGCGTCGCCGCCGGTTAGGGCATAGGCCTCATCAACCGGAGCTTCGTCGATGTGACCGTCGACCCGTCGAAGAGCTTTCCAGCCGATCGCGATGACGACCACAGACAGGATCACTACGGCGGTGCCGAAGAAGTACGGTGCGCCGGTACCGATCGACTCCGAGACGACACCGGCCACAATCGGGGCCACGGCACCGCCGATGAAGCGCACTCCGGAATATGTCCCTGAGGCCACAGGGCGAGGCAGGTCGCTGACCTCCATCGCCGATTCGGTGAAGACGGTGTTGAGCACGCCCAGGATCAGTCCGGCCACGATGACGCTGACGATGATGCCGGTGAACGACTCGACGAGGAAGCCCATCACGGCCAGCAGCACCGCGAGTGCTATGAGGGAGACGACGAGGCTGCGACGACGTCCCAGTCGCTTGGTCAGAAGCGGTGCCCCGAAGACCGAGGTGATGGCCACGCACATTCCCCAGCCGAAGAACACGTAGCCGAGGCCCATGGCCCCGAAGTCTTCGATGCCGGCCTTCGCTGCGGCTGCTTCAACTGGGAAGGGGCTGTAGGCCAGCAGAATGAAGAAGCCGAAGTTGTACAGCAGCGCGGCAATTCCGAGCACGAGAACACCGGGGCGAGCCAAGGCACGGAAGGTGGCGCTGAGCTTGATCGGCTCGGGCGAGGTCTTCACGCTGCCACTGCCCGACTTCCCGCCGGGCAACAGGATCACAATGGCGATGAAGCCGATGGCCATAAGGACCGCGGTGCCGAAGAACGGTCCGCGCCAGGAGATTCCGCCCAGCAGGCCGCCCAACAGCGGGCCGGTCGCGATGCCGATGCCCAGGGCCGCCTCATAGAGGATGATCGCTTTGTCGGCACCGCCGGAGGCTGCACCGACGATGGTCGAGAGCGCGGTGGAGATGAAGAGGGCATTGCCCAGCCCCCAACCGGCACGGAAGCCGATGATCTGATCGACGCTGCTGGAGAACCCGGCCAGGGCAGAGAATGCAACGATGAGGATGAGGCCGATGAGCAGCGTGGTCTTCGCACCGATCCGTGAGGACACGAAGCTAGTGAAGAACATCATGCCGCCAGTGATGAACAGGTAACTGGTGAACAGCAGCATCGACTGCGACGGGGATGCGTGGAGATCGGCGGAGATCGCGGGCAGAATCGGGTCAACCAAACCGATGCCCATAAACGCGATGACCGCAGCGAACGCGACCGCCCACACTGCTCGCGGTTGACGCAGAATAGATGCTTCCGCACCCTCCCCGTCATTCTTCTGTACTTCGCTACCTGGTGACACACTCATAGCTCTTCCCGCGCATCCTTTCGTCGGTCTGTTGTGATCTGTTGTCGTTGGTCTGATGCGATCGGCCTGATGTGATCGTCGGCTCGACGTCATTGCCGCCGAGGTGGTTCGACGTCACCCGGCCTGCGTCTCGCCCTGCCCGACCTCCTCGGCATCCACCGGATGCTGTTCCTGCAGGTACTGTGAGACGAGCCCCAACGCCCGATGGACGCTGAGCCGATCGTCGGGAGTCAGCGCCTCGAAGTAGGGCTCCATCCGTTCGGCCAGAACGGTGCGGTTCTCTGCCAACCTCGCACGGCCGTCCTCGGTCAGGGAGAACTGTGATGCCCTCTTGTCATTGGGGCTGGTTTCGCGCAGAACGTAACCTGCCTCTTCGAGACGAGCCAGAACCTTCGTCGCCGCGGGCTGGGAGCACAGGTATCCCTGCGCGAAATGTCCCACCCGGACGGGCTGGTACTGCTCAACCACGCCAAGAGCGCGCAGTGTGACAAGCTCACTTTCGTTGCCGATCACTCGCCTCATCGCCCTGGTCAGGCGCGAGGAGACGACGACAAGGCCAGTGACGAGTTCCGCCGAATCAACATCATCCATAACTTAGTTATATACCCTGGCTATGCATCATCGCAAGAACTGCCCCGCTTCAACGACGCCGCAGCCAACATCACCCCCACCCGCACTCCTGCCCACTCGCACCCCCGCCCAGCAGGACTGCGGCAGGGCACTCGCGCTTCTCATGTGATGGACGTCATGGCTGCCTCGGCGAGGGGCGTGCTAATCTGTGGTCACATGTTCCGGGGACGGTGAAAATCCGTACCGGCGGTGATAGTCCGCGAGCCGACTGCATTCGTGCAGGTGGTTGACTTGGTGAAATTCCAAGACCGACAGTCAGAGTCTGGATGGGAGGAGCATGGCGACTGCGGTCGCTGTGATTCGGTGCATCCCAATGCGCTGTCGCACACGTTCGCACGCCCTGATAGTTGCACCCGCAATATCCTCCCTCCCGGCATCGGCTCGGGAGGTTTTTTCATGCACGCGGGGTTCACCGATCTCGAAATGACCGCGATGTCCGCTGCCCTGCAGGCTGCGCGAAACGGTCACCGGGGCGCGAATCCGCTGGTGGGCGCCGCGATCCTGACGAAAGACTCGCAGATCGTCGTCGGCCATCATGCCGGTGCGGGCAGTCCCCACGCCGAGGTGGACGCCATCACCACAGCCATCGACCGCGGCGTCGACCTCACCGCCTCCGCCCTGTTCGTGACCCTGGAACCGTGCAACCACACCGGTCGGACCGGTCCGTGCACGCAGGCGATCATCGATGCCGGCATCCCCGACGTCGTCTTCGCACTCCCCGATTCCAACGGCGTCGCAGCCGGTGGTCAAGCCACCCTCGCCGAGGCGGGCATCCGGGTCCGCTCAGGCCTGGGCCACGACGAGTCGCTTGCGCTGAATACGCGGTGGCGAATTGCAGTGGATGCCGAGCGTCCGTTCGTCACAGCGAAGATCGCTCAGAGCCTCGACGGAAAGGTCGCCGCCGCAGACGGGACCAGCCAATGGATCACCTCGGCGGTCTCACGAGATCACGCCCATCAGTTCCGGTCCCGGGTCGACGGCATCCTCGTCGGAACCGGCACCGCCCTCACTGACGATCCACGACTCAATGCCAGAGGCCCCGGTGGTGAACCCTTGGAGTCACAGCCGGTGCCCATCGTGCTCGGGATGACCTCCCTGCCGCCGGAATCCTTCCTCGCACTCAACCCCGACACCATTCACCTGCGCACTCGCGACATCACTGCAGCGCTGGGCGAACTGTATGCCCGCGGCATGCGCCACATCCTCGTCGAGGGTGGGCCCAGCGTGCTCGGCGCCTTCTTCGCCGCAGGAGCGGTTGACGAAATCTTCTGCTATCAGGCCCCCTTGCTGATTGGGCCGGGGAAGTCCAGTCTCTCGGGCTTGAGCACGTCCACGCTGAGCGAGGCAGTCGGCCTGATTCCTGACGAAACTGCCGAACCCGCCGTGACACAGCTGGGGCCCGACGTGCTGTTGCACTTCGTCACAGGCTCGGGCCCCAGTTCCGGCTCGGGTTCACGTTCGGGCCCCACTGACAACTACACGATCTGACTCGTCTCCTATTTACCATCGAATACCCACTCGGAGGGCATATGTTCACCGGCATCATCGAAGAGCTCGGCACTGTCGCAGCCATCGACCATTTGGACGACTCGGCCGTCATCACCATCGACGCCAAGGGCCTCGTCCACGACCTCGGTCTCGGCGGATCGCTTGCAGTCAACGGCGTGTGCCTGACTTCGGTCAGGGACGAATCCTCCTCGCCGCCGGGTGCCCCCACCGCCGAGGTGCAAGGCCCCTTCACCGCCGAAGTGATGGGTGAGACCCTGCGTCTGACCGGATTGGGAGCCTTGCGCACCGGGGACCGGGTCAACCTGGAACGGTGCACGCCCGCCTCGGGGCGCTTCGATGGTCATGTGGTGCAGGGACACGTTGACGGCTGCGGTGAGCTGCTGAGCCGAGACGACTATGACCAGTGGTCGACCCTGCGCATCGGCATCCCGAATCCGCTGGCCCCCTACACCGCCAGCAAGGGTTCCATCGCCCTCAACGGCGTTTCCCTGACGCTGACCGCTGTGTCCGAACCCTCCGAGACCAGCGCCTGGGTCGAGGTCGGGCTCATCCCGGCCACCCTGAGCCACACCACGTTCGGCAAGCTGGCCCCCGGCGATCCAGTCAACGTCGAGGTGGACGTGCTCGCGAAGTACACCGCCCGTCTACTCTCCTTCCCTGCGGAGACCACCGCTGCGGAGCCTGCCACCTCCGCGGAGACGACCACGCTCTTCAACTCAACCGACAGCAGCACTCGACAAGGAGCCGACAATGCCTGAGACCAACCCCACCGATCCACGGCTCGACTCGACTGAGGCGATTGCCGGTTCCGACTCAACTGCAGCAAGTGCGCGGCTCGATCCGATCGAGGACGCGATTGCGGCATTCGCTGCGGGCCAACCCATCGTCGTCGTCGATGACGAAGACCGCGAAAACGAAGGCGACCTCATCATGGCCGCCGAGTTCGCCGAGGCTTCGACCATGGGCTTCTTCGTCCGCTACACCTCCGGAGTCATCTGTGCCCCCATGGAGGCCGAGCGTGCCGCCGCGCTCGAGCTGCCGCCCATGGTCTCCACCAACGAAGACCCGAAGGGCACCGCGTACACAATCAGCTGCGATGCGGTCGGCGTGACGACGGGCATCAGTGCCGCCGAACGTGCCCTGACCGGGCGCCACCTCGCCGCAGCGGTTCCCGACCCGGCCTCGATCACGCGCCCTGGACACGTGTTCCCGCTCATCGCTAAGTCTGGTGGAGTCCGCGAGCGCCCCGGGCACACGGAGGCCGGAGTCGAGTTCGCTCGCCTCGCCGGTGCCACTCCTGTGGCCATGATCGGCGAGGTCGTCCACGACGACGGTTCGATGATGCGCTTCGACTCCCTCCGCGAGTTCGCCGATGCACATCAGCTCGTGATGGTCTCGATCGAAGGTCTCATCGACTACCTGAACGAGTCGAATCACGAAGACGCTGTGGATGCCGCCGAACGGCCGGATGCCGAACTGACGGCCCACAGCTCGACGCAAGAGTCGGGCGCGAACCCGCATGCGATCGAAGCCTCGGCGGAGGTTCCCCTGCCGACGAAGCACGGGAGCTTCAAGGCCCGCGCATTCACGATCGACGGACACGACCACCTCGGCGTGTTCTCCGGGCTGGACTCTGCCGCCGTTGCCGCCAAGTCGACAAGTCAGGGATCTTCGCTGCGCGGGCCTGCTCCTCTGGTGCGAGTACATTCGGAGTGCCTGACCGGAGACGTCTTCGGGTCTCACCGCTGCGACTGCGGAGAACAGCTGGATCTGGCGATGCGCCGGATCTCCGACGAAGGTGGCGCCGTGATCTACCTGACCGGCCACGAGGGCCGCGGTATCGGACTGAGCAACAAACTCCGTGCCTACGCCCTGCAGGATCAGGGCCTGGACACGGTCGATGCGAACCGTGAACTCGGCTTCCACGACGATGACCGTGACTACCGTGCGGCCGCGGAGATCCTGGCCTCGATCGGCCTGACTCGCATCCGTCTGCTGACGAACAACCCGGACAAGACCCGGGCGCTCGAAGCACTGGGAATCACGATCGAGGCCGTCGTTCCGCTTGAGATCCCAGCGCGGCCGGAGAACTCGAACTACCTGAACACCAAGCGCGAGCGCATGCACCACACGCTGACCCTGCCCTCGGTGGTCGGCAGCGCCACAGCCTCGGCGACCATCGCTGAGAAGCACCACTGCTGAGCAGCCGCTTCACTCACACGCACTCCTCAGCACTGACTACTCCGGCCATCACGGCCGCTACGAAAGGACCCACCCATGGCACATTCCGGAGCACCCGAGCTCACCGTCTCTGCGGCCGATACTCGAGTCGCCATCATCGCAGCATCCTGGCACACACAGATCATGGACGGTCTGGTCGACGGAGCCCAGCGGGCAGCCACCGAAGCCGGCGCCCAGGCCACCCTGGTGCGGGTCCCAGGAAGCTTCGAGCTGCCCATCGCTGCGGCACGCCTGGCACCACACTTCGACGCAGTCGTCGCCCTCGGCGTCGTCATCCGCGGCGGCACCCCGCACTTCGACTATGTCTGCCAGGCCGCCACCGATGGCCTCAATCGCGTTGCCATCGACACCCGCAAACCGGTCGGATTCGGAGTGCTGACCTGCGACACCGAGGAACAGGGACTCGACCGTGCCGGTCTCGAGGGGTCGCAGGAAGACAAGGGTCACGAAGCCATGACCGCCGCACTAGTCACCGCGCAGGCCCTCGCGGAGTATCCGATCGTGTGAGCAATGAAGCGGCCGATCGCCACGGCGAACGTGAGCGCGGCTAGTCAGACCGCAGTCGGTGCGACAGGGGCTTCCTGCGCCAACGGTTGGTAAGTTCGTCGCGATCCTAAGCTCGGGATCGCGACGAACTTACCAACCGTTTCAGCAAGAGTCCGCATATATGTCGGGATTCCGCTTCGCCGGACCTGCGAAAGTCGACTCATGCGCTTTGCAGTGTGGATGACCCCGAGCTTCGGAACATTCTGAGACTAAGAAATTCGCGCTGGGGCCGCGAACAACAAAAACGATCACGGGAATACCGCTCAGGGTCAGCGGAAATCGCCGCTCGAGCCGAGTGCGAATCTGTCCACAGCTGGACCTGACTTGGACGTAATTCCCCTGGGGATGCCGGGTCGCTATCCCCAACGCTCCCGAGTCACTTGGAAAGTGTGCCGCTGGCCGCCCGATACTGATCAGCATGTCGTATTGGCACTCGAAACCGATGACGTTCAGGCAGATGCCGACCCCATTCACCCGCGCCGATCTGGCCGCTCGGAAGATCACTTCGTATGCGCTGCAGCATGATCCGCGCTATATCCAGATGGTCCATGGCGTTTGGATCGACAGAACCGAGGACATCATGGCTCCCACACCGGTTTGGGCAGGAGCCGAGTGGCAGAGAGTTGCGACGCAGCTACGAGGCTTTCGTCTGCGACGCCCCGACGTGGCCGGCACATTCTGGACCGCGGCTCGCCTCTATGGCTTGCCGGTGCCGAATCGAATCCGGGACCAGGATCTACACGTTGCCGGAGACACGGCCTGCACCCGAGTCAATATGCGGCAGGTCATTCTTCATCGACATCGTCAGCTCAAGCAGATCGACTTCTTCGACCTGCAATTGGTCACGGTTCCACACCTTCTCCTCGAACTCGGCTCTCACCTCAGTCTGCTCGAGCTCGTGCAATTCGGCGATGCAGCGGTGTCGAAGCGATTCGGAGGTCCGAAGACCACTCTCGCGTCGCTCCAGACAGAACTCGCCACTCGACGACAGCTCCGCAGCCGTCGAAAGATAGCAAAGGCGTTCTCACTCATCCGCCTCACCGTTGACTCGCCTCGAGAGACCTGGCTGCGGCTGTGGCTCATCGGCAACGGCTTCCCCGAACCGGTTGTTCACCCACAAGTTCGCTGCCACCTCAAGAATGTGATCCTGCAACCCGATTTGGGGTACCCGGAGTTGAAGCTGGCGATCGAATATGAGGGAGACCACCATCGGTCGTCAGCAGGTCAGTTCAACACTGACATCGAACGGCACCAACTTCTGGAAGCTGAGGGATGGACCATCCTCCGAGTCACGAAGAGAACAGATATGAACACATTCGGGAAACTCCTCGCCGCTCACCTGAACAACCCAGTCTGAACCGGCAACCAGCGACAGCAGACTCTGCAACCTACAGCTCGCGAAACAGCAAACGGTTGGTAAGTTCGTCTCGATCCCGAAGCAAGGATCAAGACGAACTTACCAACCGTTTGGCCGTAGAGCGGTTCTACCTCGTTCGCGGCTGTTCGACCGCGGCTGCCCTCCCGCGAGGGCGGCTGCTCTCAGGTTCAGGTGCGCCGCCTGCCGCGAACGCGCAACCTCAGAACAGCTGGCGGATGTTTGCCTGGGCTAGGTCGATGAGTTCGTCGCCCTTGCCCGACATCACCGTGCGGACTGCATAGAGGGCGAAGCCCTTGGCCTGTTCGGCGGTGATCGTCGGCGGCATCGACAGCTCCTGCCGTTCGGTGACCACATCGAGAACCGCAGCGCCGTCGTAAGCGAGGAACTCCTTGACGACCTTCGGCAGGTCCTTGGACTTCTCGACACGGAAGCCCTTGATGCCGACCGCCTCGGCGATGGTGGAGAAATCCGGGTTGTCCAGTTCCGTTCCGAAGGTGACGAATCCAGCGGCCTTCATCTCCAGCTCCACGAAGTTCAGTGAGGAGTTGTTGTAGACGACGGTCTTGACCGGCAGCTTGTTCTGAGTCAAGGTCAGCAACTCACCGAGGAGCATGGCCAACCCGCCGTCACCGGCCAGAGCGACGACCTGCCTGTCAGGGTAGGCCGACTGCGCACCGACGCTCTGCGAGAGGGCATTAGCCATGGAACCGTGGCTGAAGGAACCGATCAGCCGACGCTTGCCATTCATGGTCAGATACCTGGCTGCCCAGGTCACGGGGGATCCGACATCGGGGATGAACACAGCATCTTCGTCGGCCATCTCGTCGATCAGACGCGTCAGGTACTGCGGGTGAATCGTCCGCTTCGACGGAGTCGCGAGCTCATCGAGTTCCTTACGAGTCTTCGCATAGTGCTTGGTCATCGCTTTGAGATGCGAGCTGCTGCGGTTCGGTTTGATCAGGGGAAGGAGGGAGTCAACAGTATCAGCGACCGTACCCACCAGTCCGATGTCGACCTGGGTCCGCCGTCCGATCTGGGAGCCTCGGATGTCGACTTGGATGACCGTCGCATCGTCAGGATAGAACTGCTGGTACGGAAGACCGGTGCCCAGCATAAGCAGAGTGTCGCAGCCTTTGAGTGCGTGATAACCGGAGGAGAAGCCGAGAAGTCCGGTCATGCCCACGTCATACGGGTTGTCGTATTCGATGAATTCCTTGCCACGCAGCGCGTGGACGATCGGCGCCTGCAGCTTCTCCGCGATAGCGATGAGCTCGTCGTGGGCACCTTCTGTACCGGCACCGGCAAGGATCGTCGTCTTCTTGCCCTTGTTCAGTGCCTTTGCAGCCGCCTCCACTTGGGATTCTGCAGGGATCATATGCGAGGGATAAGAATTGACCACCTCGGCGGCGGCATTGATCTCCGTCAGGGCAATGTCGCCAGGGATGACGAGGACAGCGACGCCGCGCTTCTCGATGGCCTCGCGCATGGCGATGCGCAACAGGCGGGGCATCTGCTCCGCGGTGGCCACGTGTTCGAGGTAGACACTGCATTCGCGGAACAGTTCGGTCGGGTGGGTCTCCTGGAAATAGCCCGAGCCGATCTCATCGCTGGGGATGTGAGCAGCGATCGCGAGAACAGGCACGCGGGAGCGCTGGGCGTCGTAGAGACCGTTGATGAGATGAAGATTTCCGGGGCCGCAGCTGCCTGCGCAGACGGCGAGTTCACCGGTCAGTGCGGCCTCGCCGCTGGCGGCGAAGGATGCCGCCTCTTCGTGGCGGACTTGGACCCATTCGAGCTGTGGGTTGACGCGCAGGGCATCGGTGAAGCCGTTGAGCGAATCTCCCGGGATCCCGTAGACCCTCTTGACTCCGCTGGCCACAAGGGTATCGACGATGTTTCTGGCGACGGTGGGCATAGGATTCCTTCCGTTGAAACACGTGGAGCTCTCTCAGCTCCTGGGTGGACCCCGTCAGCATCCCAGTCAGAGTGCCGACGCAGGCTGGTACCGCGGTTTCAGTCTAGCCCCGAGGTCAGCGGTCGGGCATGTGAAGTCAGAGACAGCACCGCCGGACCATACGACAATGTCCGATGCACACGGCCCGAAGCTCAGTGCCAGGATGTCCGCAGCACAGAAGTCATCTGCATCGGATTCGTTCCGCGATATGCGGTGAGGACGCCTGCGCCTTCCGGGTTCCTCGTGTAGACCGCTTCACCGCCGCCGATCCACCGGTTCCACGCTCGCGAATACGCTATTGCCGATTCTCTTCTCGTGCCGAGAGCTGAAGGCACCGCGTGCCAGACCGGATCGCTCTGCTGCGCATTCGACCACCCGACCTTCAGACGTTCCCACAGTCCGCGCGCTCCAATCGATGACTGCGGCAGAGACCAGCGAGGAACCAGATACCTCGGGTCGGCGATCGGGGACACCGCCTCGTCGAGGGCGAGCGCGAAGACCTCCGCGGACTGGGCTTCCGCATCGAGATGACACCGCAGATCCCCACTCGCGTCGACGCGTACACGCACCGAGTCCGATCCTGTCTTGCTCAACCCCGCACTGTGCAGGGCATCGGCGACGGCACCGGCAAGTTGGCCCACCGTCGGCGGCTTAGCATAGAGCCGAGTTCGTCGTTTTCCGGCTACGGACAGCACCACCGGCAAGCTCAGCCAAAGGACAAGCCCGAGCACCGTGAGGACCAGGCCGCCCACATCGTCGATCGCCACACCCAGCAGCAGGAGAATCAGCCCAAGTCCCGTCCAGGGCACGACAGTGGCAGTCCTCACCCGGAATGGCAGGATGTGCCCCGGATCCCCGCCGAGGTGGCGCGGCAAAACGCTGACATCGCCGTTGCGAACGGGGTCGGCTGAGGTGAGGCTCGACTGTTCGGTGCGTCGATGGCCGGTGCGCTGAAGGATTCGCACCGAGCGCATCTCCTCGTCTTGATAGTCACTGCCGACCTGCCACCGCTGGGCGATCTCCCCGCGGTCTTGGGAGCGGGCGATCATCCGCGCGTTGATCTCGTCTGCCATATCGGGCAGGGGAGGCTCGTAGGGCGAGAACGCGGAATCGATATGAGCCACTCCGTCGACGACCTCACCCTCAGAATCCGTGCCGAAGAAGCCGTCGTGTTTGCGCACGAGACGCCCCCAGTCCTGGTTACCGCGTGGGTGATCGGGGCTGACGCAGACGACGGTCCAGTTGAGCCCGACCTTGTGTGCCTGGTCAGGGTCTCGCCGCAACGCACGACCGCGGGTCTGCGTCACCGCCGTCGGTGTAGTCGCGGTGCTCAAGTCGATCAATCCGGTGATGGCCGGTGCATCCCAACCTTCGCCGAGGAGGGCACGGGTGCCGATGAGCACCTGAGTCCTGCCCGTGGTGAAGAAGTCGGTCACATAGGGAACCCACGTCCGGCTGGTCCACGGACCCTCGAGTCGGCTGATTCCAGATACCGGTTCGCTCACCTGCAAACGAGAAGCCAGGGATTCGTCGGATACGGCAATCCGAGCACGCAGCTCGCCGAGCACCTCCGGAGCTCCAGCCACGGTCTTGCCGGAGACGAGCAGTGGTCGGAGGCCGGAGGTGCGGGCATCGGAGACGAGTGTTTCGAGAACGAGCAGGGCCGAACCGGAGCGTTCGCTGATCACCCCGCTGACGTCGGCCGGCAGCGTCGCTGTCAGCGATTCGAAGTCGCAGAGGACCAGCATCCGCATGCGTTCTTGAAGGTTGGCCGCCTCGGCGCAGATGATCTCGCTCGTCGCCTGTGGCTTCGACGCCGAGTAGGCGATCACGCGGTCGACGGGTGATCGTCCCGCCCGTATGCCGTTCCGGGTCCAGCGGTACCCGATTGCGGGCAGGTCACGACGGATCACCTCGGCGAGTTCGATGTCTTCTGCCTCCTCGGAGACCATCAGGTGGTGGCGCATCCAATCGTCGATGAGCAGCGCCCAGTCCTCGGCATCGGGATTGCGGCGATGCTGTTCGGCGGGACTGGCACCGGGAGGCAAACGGAGCAGATCCGCGTGGTGCAGCCGCAGCGCAGCCGAGCACAGTTCCGGTGTCGAGCGGCTCATGGCCACCCAACTGACAACGTGCTCTCGGGTGCCCAGGAACCGCCTGTCGACCCATTCGAGGAACGGCACCGAGCCCTGAGTGGGGTCGAGGATGTCGGTGATGAGTTCGGTGAATCGCACAGCTTGCCCCGATAGCCAGCTGTTCTCCTCGTTCGTCGGGGTCGTCACCCACACGAGGTCCGCGAATGGAGCCAGATCGCCTTCTCTGACGACTGCAGGGATCGAAGCGGAGTAGCGAATGTCGGAGAACAGTCCGGTCACCAGCTCTGACTGTGCTGTCGTCATTGTTCCGGGAGGAGTGGCTGTGAGTCCGAGCACCCAGACTTCAGGGAGCAGGTCGAGGAGTTCGGTCAGCAGGCTGCCCCACACGTCGAGCAGGTGGTGGCATTCGTCGAGGATGAGCAGCAGAGGTCCAACATCGCGAAGGCGGTCGACGAGTTCCCGCCCTCCAGGGGCGAGTTCGTCGAGGAGGTTCTTCGTGCTTCCGCGGTCGTCATCGAAGACAGCGAGCGATTGGTAGGTCAGAGCGGTGAATTGGGTGGTGAGTCTCCGGTCGAGTCCGGCGCGGTCGGTGCCTCCGGCGGCGGGCTCGTCAGCGGCGTTGTCGGCACCTTCGCCGAGGCGATCGGAACTGTGGCTGTTCCAGGCGTTCGCCCACTGAGTCTGGATGGCGGTGTTGGGGCCGAAGGCCACAATCTTCGAGACATGTCCGTTGGTGAGCAGATGCTGCGCATGCTCGAGCCCGACCCGGGTCTTCCCTGCACCCGGCGGCAGGACGATCCAAGATCGGCGAGATTCGGCGCTGACTGAACTCGTGAGTGCGTCAAGTGCCTCGCGTTGGTGTCGGCGCAACGGAGGTCGGTGACCTCGCATTGGCTTCACCTCGGGCATCGACATGGCAATCAGTCTAAGACGAGCCCTTGATCGACAGCGAAGAAGGGCAGAATCTGTCCAAGCCGACTCAAGTTATCCAGCGCGACTCAGGCAGAAGCGATGAACAGCCATCCACGCCCGGGAGCATAGGGAAGGTCGTGGACGTCGATGGTGCCGAAGCCAGCGTCTGTCAGTGAGCCTTTCACCGCGTCTTCGGTTCGGAAGCGCAAGGTCGACGTGGAATTGATTCGTTCACCATCACTGTGGAAGATCGTCGGTGAGTCAAAGGAGACGTACTCGCCATTGACCTCGGTGACCTGCACCCACGTCTCGACCGGTCCCTCGCCATCGACGTCGACTACTCGCCAGGTCAGTTCTTTGGTCCAGCGGATCCAGGCACGATCGGAGGGTCGTCTGGCTTCGAAAACCAGGCGTCCCGCCGGGCGAAGACAAGAGTGTATTGCCCGAAGGGTGGCCAGCCATTCATCATCGTCGAGAAAGACTTGCGCAACATTCGCGGTCATAGTTGCCAGGTCAAAGCCGCGGTGCCGAGCAGGATCGTCAGCAATGTCAGGAGCCTCGGCGACGATGAACTCAGCGAAGTCAGAAACCACCTTCGACTGTGCGATGTCGATAGATGCCGACGCGGGATCGAGGCCCAGAACGGAATTCTCCAATTCAGCCAGAAGGGAGGCCAATGTTCCTGTTCCACAGCCAACGTCAAGAACTTTACTGGCCCCGAACCTTTTGACGACGTCGACATACATGTCGAGGTCGCTCCGGTCCGGGTCAAGCGGATCGTAGACTCCAGCTAGCCGGGGGTCTGAAAACAACGCATCAGGCACACGTCCAGAATAGCTGATGGTCCGCTTCCGTAAACATCCTCCGTCGGCTGAAGTCGCGAGCTGACAGAAGACATGACAAGTAATTTGCTACGTTCTTGAAACGTGTAAGGAAATCGACGAATTCTTTACACGTTTCGGTATTGTGGTAATTCGTGCACCGCATCTTTCGGATGCTGTTCCACGGCCCGTTCCGGTGCCGGTGCCGAATTCACGTCCTTGCCGACAGCACCGTCGCCCCGGTCAGGAGGGCGGCCATGACGATCGCCATCATCGGATAGCCGCCGACGACTCCGGCGAGAGCCGGACCTGCCACCGGCGCCAGAGCGGTGCCGGCGGTGATGGGAGCGACGAAGACGCCATTGATCGCCCCGAATTTTGCGGTCCCCCACCGGTCGGCCACGGCAGTCGCCTGCAGCAGCGTGATGCATCCACGGACACCACCGGCGATCATCGCGATGCCGATGAGCAGCCAGATAGGTCCGGGCACGAAGGCGAGCAGCCACAGTCCGATAGCTCCAGCGCCGAGCAGCAGCACCGTTCGCGCCCGTGAACTCGTGCGCCGTGCAAACGCCGGATAGAAGAACCGTCCGGAAACCTGCCCGAAGCCGACGAGTGCCAGAGCAATCGCGGCGAGCGAGTACCCGGCTCCACGCTCGATGATAAGAGGAATGATGTTGATCGTGACGGCGAAGAGGGTGAAGGTCGCCAGCGCGACGGCGATCTGGAGGATGACGAACGTCGGGGATCGGGTGATGCTGCGGATCTCCGCGCGCGACGGCACCGTCGAATTCCGCGACATCTCATCGGTCCACCCGCGGTTGAGGAAGAACCAGTGCATCGGCAAAGCTGTCACGGCCAGGATCCCGGCAAGGATGACATAGGCCGGTCGCCAGCCCCACGAGTCGATGAGCCAAGCGATGATCGGGGCGAACACCGTCGAGGCGAGGCCGCCGACCAGCGTGATCGTTGTCAGTGGCTTGGTTCGCTCGGCTCCGTACCAGCGGGTGACGACAGCGAAGGCCGGCGGATAGAGGGTGGCGGCCTGGGCGAATCCAGCCAGCACCCACGCGAGGAAGAAGACGAAGAGATTCGGTGCCGCTGCCACAAGCAGCAGCGCGAGGATGCCGATGAGCGTGCCGACGCTCATGAGCGTTCTGGGCCCGTGCGCGTCGAGCAGCTTTCCGACGCGGACGCCGGCGAGCGCGGAGACGATGAGCCCGAGGGTCAGTGCCGCAGTCACAGTGGTGTGGCTCCAGCCCATATCGGCAGAGATCGGAGTCACCGCCACTGGCAGCGAGTAATAGAGCAGACCCCAGCTGGCCAATTCGGCAATGCAGAGGGCAACCAGCCCTCCGCGAGGCCGGTCGGTCATCCCTGTGCCCCTCGCGGGGCATCGAGTTCACTCGCCGAGGTTGTCGGCTCCCCTGGCGAGGCCGAAGACTTATTCGACGCGTCTGCAGACTCCCCCGCCGAGGCGGCCTTTGCTTTCAGTGCGGCGAGCGCGGTGGCCCACGGGATGCGCTCCTGCTCGAGTCGAACGTCGCCCTCGGCACGCAGGCGGTTCAGCGCCCGCGCTTCCGTCCCAGTCAGCTCCGGGAACACTCCTGTGTGGGGTTTCGGCTCCTGGACCCACAGATCCTTGTGGTCGGTGAGAGTGGCCTCGTCCATGAGCGTCGAGTCCACGTGCGGCAGGTGTTTGCGCAGCCGAGAGAGGATCGCGAACCCATGCGAGTCAAGGTCACCCCAGTAGATGACTCGCGCTCCGTGCACCCAGGCCAGACGGGCAACGTTGTCCACCGCGTAACCCGATCCGTGCACAGCCACAGCATCGGCCCAATCGGGCATCGCGAGCACCGATTCGAGATTCTCGAAGACGAAGACGAGCCGCGGCGCGATCGCCAGATCGCTGAGCTGAGTTACTGGCGTGCTGATGTCGCTGAGTCCTGACGGTGTGAGTTCCGGGTCGAGGATGCGCATCCGAATCCGAGGTTCAGCGTCGAGAACGTCGACCGCATCGGGTCTCCCAGTTGCCTCCAGCAGTGCCGTGACCAGTGAGCGGTGTGTTTCGAACCATTTTGAGTCGACCCCGCGGATCGGCAATTGTCGGGGCCGCAGGGTTCCCACGGGGTGATGGCGCAACCAGGCGACGACGTCAAGGAGCGTGTCGAACTCGGTGTGTTCAAGTCCGAGGATCCGTTTCGCATGAGCTTTGATCGCCGAGGCGGCACTGTGCTGATCGTCGAATCGTGACCTGATCGTCGCGGTCCGATCCCGCAGCCGACGCCACTGGCTGGCCTCGTCGCCACCGACGAAGTCTGCCACAGCATCCGGTGTACGCAACCGCAGACGCAGCGGGATCCGTTGGCGCCCGACCCGCACCCAGGAGCGTTCGGCCCAGTCGATGACCGGACTGCTGAGGTTCTCCAACCTCGAGTCACTGACACCGGGTGCAGCGATCTTCCGCCAGCTTGCAGCCCATTCCATTGCGGCCTGCTGATCCTCGAGCACGTGCTTCTCCGTGGGCGGATGCAGAGCAATCTCGACAGTTGCGAAGGTAGGAACGCTGACGTCGAGGCCAGTCTCTGCGCCGCCGTCTGGACTCACACAGTTCGAGTCCGTCTGGGTGGCCCAGGTCGACATCGACGAGCGCAGGCGGGTACGCGCTTTCGCCCGCGCCTCGGCGACGGTGAGCATGGTCATCGTCGCCTCCCCCGGTCAGCTCTCATCGTCGGGTTCACCTCTCATCGTCGGGTTCACCTGCGCCTACCTCATCGCCGGCAGCCGCTTCGTCAGCGACGGCAGCCGCCTCGTCCGCCTGGGCTTCACCGCTCGGCTCTTCGCTGTTCTCGGTCTCCCAGACCATGGTCGCTGCGAGGGTCTTCTGTCGACTCGGGTTCTCGATCGAGGTCGCCGCACCGACATAGGGTTCGATGGTCTGCAGCAGCTTCTGTGGGGTGGCCAGGACCATGTGGAATCCGAACTCGATGAAGATATTGAGCGCCATGCGCGTGTACCTCGTGTCGGCCTTGTCGAAGGCTTCGTCGAGGATGATCGTGCCGTACTTCGAGATCGCCTCATCGGGGTCGGCCAACTGGTAGCGCAGTGCTGCTGCAAGGCAGAAGATTACGAGCTTCTGCTGCTGACCGCCGGACATCGCCGCACCGGAGTCGTAGGTGGCGTGGGCGCGGCCGTGGTCGTCGATCTCTTCGGCCAGGAAGCTCACGTGCAGTCGAGTGTCGAGGCATTGGTTCTTCCACACTTTGTCAACGTGCTCGCTTGAGGAGAATCGACGCATCACCTCGGCGAGGGTGTCGTACTTGTCCTCCGCTGTGGCCATGTCCTCCTCGCCCCAGGTGCCGCCGGCGACCTTGCGGAGGTCGGCGATGAAGGCGTTGACGGTCTCACTGCGTCGGGTCTTGACCTTCAGCCGCAGGTAGCGGCCCTCGTCGAATTGGGACCGCAGCAGGGATGAGTTGATCGGTGCGACCCGGTCTTCGATCTCACGTGGGGCGGCGTGGATCTCGTTGAGGAGTTCGCCGATGAGATCGCGGGAGCGCTGGCGCAGCAGGTCCCGGAATCTGTTCTCATGATCGGGTAGGCCATGGGCCAGGATCTCGTCGAGCATCGCCAGGTAGTCGTGCCTGTCGGCGACATCGGCGGTGAGATCGGAGGCGACCGAAGACCAGGCGGCTTTGAACTCGGCGGCCAACCTGGTCACGGACTGACCGGCTTCGCTCGCCGAGGCTTGGGCCTTGTCCTTCTCCGACTGCAGAGTCTGGGAGACCTGCTGTCCGATCTCCGACAGAGATTCGCGTCGAATGCTGCGCTGGATTCGCTTAAACCGGGCCTCGAGCTGCTCGGCGATCGTCGGATCCACCTCGGGGATGCGCCCGGCAGTGACGTCATCTTCGAGACCGTTGAGACTGGTCCGCAGGCTGGTGATGTCTTCATTCGCCCGACGCAGGGCGTAGTCGCTGTCACGGGTGGCGGCTTCGGCGGTTTCCTTCGCCGCACGGGCTTCGCGTTCGGCTCCGATCGCCTGCTGCAGGTCACCGTCGGCGTCTTCGAGTTCGCGCAGGGCCTTCTCGAGGGCCGCGATCTTCTCCTTCGCCCCGGCCAGGTCAACATCGCGCCAGGACTGCTCGCGGATACCGGCGAGGATGCCCTTCCTGCGGTGGGCTTGTGCGGTCTGTGCGTTCGCGGCTTCGACGATGGCCTGCGCCTCGGCCAGCTCCGCCTGAGCTTCCTTCAATGCGGAGATGAGGGCTTCGAGCTTGTTCTCTCGGTCGCCGAGGACCCATTGGCTGCGGTCATCGATGCGCCGCCGGTCATCCTTCTCATAGCGAGTCCTCGAGGTCTTGATCTGTCCCTTGATGGTGACGGCACGGGGGTGGTCGTCGAGTTCGTCAGGGCTGTCGACGCAGGCGAAGTCGAAGCGTTCGGACAGAGTGGACTGCACCCACTCCCCGAACCCAGTTTCGGCGATAGTGACCTTGTTGACCAGGGACTTCGCGCTATTGGCGGGTCGTGGTTTCGTCACTTGGGCGGGAATCTCTTCGAACACGAGTCGGCCCTTGATGCGGTGGGAGTCGACCCACGAGCGGACCGCGCCGAGATTCTCGCTGCGCACGAGGACGGTGAGTGCCAGTGGGCGCAGCACGCGTTCGATCGCCCCAGTCCAGGCAGCGTGGTCGGGATCGACGTCGATGAGTTCTGCGGCGAAGGGCAGTGCCTTCGCACTGAGTCCCGTGCCCTCGGCCAGCTCCTCTCGGATCTGGAGCAGATTTCCCGGCACGGTCGAACCCGAACGGCGCAGGGAGTCGATCTCAGCTTCGAGCTCTCTGACCTGTGCGCGGGCCTTGGAGAAACGGTCGTGATCGGCGTGGCTGGGCCCTGAGGCCTGAGTCTCCTCGTCGAGGGTGGACGCGATCTGAGTCTGGAGTTCGGCGAATTCCGCCGCCGAGGTGGGCACCTGTTCGATGTCTGCTTGCTTCAGCTGTCGCTCAAGACTGGCCCACCGATCGGCGATGGCACGACGTTCGGTCTCGGCCGTGTCGATGCGCTGCTGCAGGTGTTCGGCCTCCGAACCGCCGAGGTCGAGGGTGGCACGGCGGGCGAGGTCGTATTCGTCGACCGCGGCGTCATAGTCCTTCTTGGACCTGTCGGCCGCGACTTCGATTTCGACGAGCTCGCGGCGCAGCGCCGAGAGGTCCGAGCGCATGAGGTCGAGCTCGCGGCGTTTCTGGAACGGCAGCAGGGCATCGTTGAGCGCAATCGACTTCGCCGCGGACTCATGGGCGGAATCGTAGCGGTTCGAGGCCTCACGCAATTGAAGGAGGTGGTCGCGTTGGCGGCGCAGTTCGACGACATGATCGTGAGCGTCTTTGAGGTCTCCGAACTGGTTGACCGCGGTCTCGGCCAGGTCGAAGGTGACCGGCGGTTCGAGCATGTGGTCGCGGAAGAGCCGGTCCAGACTGTCGAGGCTCTTGGCTGACTGAGTCTTATGCAGCAGCTGCAGCGCCGATTCGCTGGCCATGCCGAAGACCTTGCGCATCCGGGCGTAGAACCTGGCATGGGAGCCGTTGGACGTGATGAGCGCTTCGGGATGCTCGGTTTTCAGTTTCCTGGTCTCGAGGCCGGTTCGTGCATACTGCTGCAGGTCTGCGAGGTCGAGGCCTGCCCGTTCGAGAATGCAGACGTCGGAGAGATCGGTCATCTTCGTGCCCGAACCCTTGATGAAGAAGAGCCTGGCCAGCGACAGCGGACGGTCGGTGCCATTGTCGTAGCGGAGAATGATGCCGCTCCAGGTGGCGCGTGGGCGCAGGTACTTGCTGACGACACGGTCCTCGTCGGAATCCGCTGTGCGGGTCCATGCACCGCGAACATAGCTGACGAGGCTGCGCTGGTCGACCCGGCTGCCGGCGGTTTGGGCGGCGACATTGAAGCGCAGCCACTTGTCCGGGGTGAGCACCGCGGCGATGCCGTCGAGCAGTGAGGACTTGCCGGAGCCTGAAGGTCCGGTGATGAGGTGGCCCTTGTGGGAGACGGGGATGCGGTGGATGTCGGCGTCGAAGGTGCCCCAGTTCGCGATCTGAATCTCGGACAGCCGCCACTGGCTGCCGACATCGGGACGATCGACGCTGCGGGCGCGGGCCTGATCCGCGATGAGTGCGGCATCGAGCGGGAAGAGAGCCTCGGTCATGCTTCTTCCTCCTCAGTCTCGGGTTCGTCAGTCTCGGAATCGTCGTTGTCGTCGGTGTCGTGTGAACTGAACGCTGCCTCGGCGACGGAGCCTTTGGCCTCTCCTGCGGCGATGCGTTCGTAGACCTCGATGAGCTCGCGCACCTGGTCCTCGTCGATGAGGAACTTCACCATCGGCGAGACTTCGAAGCGGTCCTCACCTGCCTTGTGGAGGACACGCAGACGGTTGCTCATCCGGTTCCACGCACCGTTGAGGTTGCGTTGGAACGTGGACTCGTCGCCGGTGCGATAGATCGCCAGGCGTTCGTAGACCTCTTCGCGATCGACGATCACCCGGCGCTCACCTGGTGCTGCCAGAAGCAGTTGGCGCAGGACGAGGAGCATGGCGGTGTCGAGGAAGGTCAGCCGTTCGCTGCGCACGGCCGCAGGCACGTCGACCTCCTCGGTGACGACCTTGCGGGTGAAGGCGAATTCGTCGATCTTGTCGATGACGAGTTCAAGGAACAGGTCGTGCAGCCGTGATCGCACGATTCCTTCATCGGCGACCAGTGCCGACCACAGCTGCGGGCTCTGCGCACCGGAGACGTAGGGGCCCTTGAGCAGTTCGAGGAGAACCCGACGCGTGCGCTCACCCAGGGTGCCCGTGTCGTCGAACCAGAGTGCACTCGGATTGCGCGTGAATGCTTCAGTTCCGGAGTCGTGCGCCGCAGATTCGTGTGCCGCGCCGTCGGTGGGGATGCCTGCGGAGTTGCTCATAGTGTGACGCCTTCGGTGAAGTAGTGACGGCGGATCGTGGCGCTGCGGACAATTCCGTCGACCCCGGCCCATTCAAGTCGGTCCCGCGACTCGGGGTCGACATGTCCATAGGTGCTGGCCAGGGATAGGAGACCGACGACGCTCGCCAGGCCCTGTGAGGCTGGGAAATGGTCGAGCACCTCGGCGACGGAGACCTGCTCGACTCCATCGATGGCCCGGTTGACGTTGTCAGACAGCTCGGAGAAGTCGATCTCGGATTCCCGGGCGACGGCGATGAGTTCAGCGAAGTCGACTTCTGTCTCGGTCGCCTCACCCAGTTCGGCACCGGCATCGAATTCGGTGGGGTCATGGAGGATGACCTCCCCGAGGCTGCCCAATGCCACGCTCGAGAGCTCGAGATCCACGCCGAGGTTGTCGTAAGGTTTGCGCACCTGTGAGACAGGTGCCGCCGCTGCCAGGGCGTCCTGGATCAGGTTGCGCATGACGCGGTCGCGTTGGAATTCGTGGGAGTGGACATAGCGCCGCAGCCCGCGGGCGAATTCGGAGAGAATGTCGGAGACTTCGCGGGAGCCGTCCTTCATCTGCCGCATGAGGGTGCGCAGTGATCGGCGAGTCTCAGCCGAGAGCGTGGCCGAGAAGTCACGATCGAGGATGGAAGCGATGTCCTCGTCGAAGGCCGAGGCTTGTTCGGGATCGCGGACTAGCGCGGAGAAGGCGGAGAACGTTCTGCCCTCATCGGAGGATTCGATGAGGTCGACGCCGCGAAAGACCTCGTCGAGGACCTGGGATTGAGAGTCCTCGGCGGCGAGGATCGAGATCCTCAGCTCCTGGTTAAGCTCTTCGAAGCGGGCGCGGACGCGGGCGAAATCGGCGGGCAGACCCTCAGCTTGTTGGAGGATGTCACCGACGCGTTCATTCGCGCGGCGCCGGTCGAGGACGATCGAGCGTGGGTCATCGCGGCGGACCCGGGCGATCTCAGCGTCGATGCGGTCGCGTTCTGCGTGCAGGGATGCCAGTCGGCGGGAGCTGTCCGGGTCGGTGTCGATGGCCAGCTGTCGGACCGATTGGGCGAGGCTGACCAGCCGTGATTCGGTCGCGGTCTGGGGCGGGGTGCGCAGCTGTTCGAGCATGCGGATGGCATCGAATCCCGCCGCCGAGAGTTCGTAGGTCTCACCTCTCGCCGCTGTGGCCGGCCGCCGGACGAGGATCTCTGCCCTTCGCCAGTCGTCGCAGTAGGCCTTGGCCGTCCGTGTGGACAAGTCGAAGTGGTCGCGGAGTTCTTCGAAGTCCGAGTCGATGGACTCGTGGAGGTCTTCGGTGGAGATTCGGGTGCCGGGCTTGCCCAGGTGAGTACCCAACGTCGCGGCCATGACGGGGAGATGGTCGGCCCGCAGCATGCGCAGTGTGGCATTGGAGTCGAGCAGACGCCGGTAGGCGAGTGCTGAGCTGAGGGCAGACATGTCCTCTATTGTCTGCGCCGATGAGGCCTGTTGCCAATTTCAAGGACGTCGGGATTCATGGTTTTCGCAGGCAACGGCACAGTATTTTTCAGCCAGTGACAGGTCACACAGAATTCGCCACCTCGTTGCCGAATCGTTATAGAGTGTCCCGATGGTTCGGATACGACGATGGCCCTACACGTTCGCCATACTGCTCTCCCTCGCTGTCGCAGTGGTCGCCCTCTCCTCCTCGATCTACCTCGGGCAGCCACTCAAAGATCCAGACGGCTTCCTCGGCCCCGCCTATGTTCGGATGCCGTTGCTGGCGCTGCTGATCTTCGGCATAGGAATCTTCGTCGACGCGCTGCGAACCAACGGATGGAGACAGCTGCCGAGGGCGATGATCAAAGTCGTGCAGAACGAGTGGAACCTCCGCCGAGTGCTGTGCATCACCACCGGCATGATGAGCTTCTACATCTGCTACCTCAGCTATCGGAACCTCAAAAGCAACCTTCCGATCTTCCGCCACGGGGTCCTCTACGACCAGCAGCTTCTGCGATTCGACCTCTGGTTCGGAGGAGGGATTGACCCCGCGGTCGTCCTGCACGATGTGTTCGGCACCGGGGTCATGGCCCAGGTGCTCTCCCTCGTCTACCTCGCCTACCTTCCGCTCATCCCCATCAGCCTCGGCATCGTACTCATCCTCAACCGCAATCTCGCCATCGGCGCCTGGTATGCGACGATGCTCTGTCTCAACTGGGTTCTGGGCACAATCAGCTACTACCTCATGCCTGCTCTTGGACCGGCGTTCACCCGTCCTGATCTCTACAGCGGACTTGCCCAGACAGAGGTCAGCGACCTTCAGCAGTCACTGATCACCACTCGCCTCGACTTCCTCTCCGACCCGTCCGGCAGCGGGGTGATCCAAGGCGTGGCCGCCTTCGCCTCTCTGCATGTCTCCGTGACCTTCGCCGCTGCTCTCTTCATGATGCACACCCGGCAGCGTCGGCTGACGCAGGTTCTGACATGGGTGTTCTTCGGACTCACAGTGCTGGCTACCCTCTACTTCGGGTGGCACTACGTCATCGATGACATCGCGGGCATGGGCATCGGCTGGGCCGCAGTGTCCCTGGGCGCATGGGTCACCGGAAACAGACGCCAATCGGCGACGCCGCGTGATGGACTCCGGGCTGCTGATCCTGCTGGGGAACGGGCTCACGCCGAAACCGCCTGAGTGCCGAGGATCGGCGCCGAGGCCAGGGCCCGATCAGCCTCCATCCCTCCCGCCGAAGGTCTTCGGGTCGACTGGCCGGTCCTTCTTCGGCAGTTTCGCGACGACGAGGCAGTAGGACTCGAGGACCAGATCGTGTAGAAGTTCAGAGTCGAGTAGGTTCCCAGAATCGCCGCCTCTATCGCCAGTGCCGATGCCGACACTTTCGTCATCGTCGGTGCCAGCACCAGCCACGGTGACCCAGTGCTTCTTATTCATGTGATATCCGGGAGTGATCTCCTCATAGGCATCGCAAAGCACCTCGCCGTCGAGCGGGTCGATCTTGAGGTTGATGCTGGATACACCGCGTAGGTCGAAGTGCATCATGAACATCTTCCCGCGCACCTTGAACACGTCGTACTCCGGCCCGAACGGTTGCTCGATCTCCACAGACGGATACTGAATCGCCTGATCATGAGCC
The DNA here is from genome assembly GCF_014897485.1 of Brevibacterium sp. FME37. Lineage (NCBI taxonomy): Bacteria > Bacillati > Actinomycetota > Actinomycetes > Micrococcales > Brevibacteriaceae > Brevibacterium > Brevibacterium sp. FME37. The sequence continues at coordinate 22,388 of NZ_JABUYE010000004.1, read as the reverse complement.
AGGGTGAGGACGGTGTCTGGATCCATGCTCGGATGCTAGCAAACGGCCATGACACGGGGTCCGCTGATTACCGTCGACCCACCAGAGCAGCGCCCGATAGACTCGTGCCCATGTCAGAAAACGCTCCGCGACTCCTTGTCGCCGCCCTCGGCGGAACCATCGCATCGACTTCGAACCAGTCTGGTGGCGTGGCCCCCGCGCTGAGCGGCGCGGAGATTGCCGCGGCTGCCGGCCTCGACCAGATCTGGCCGGACCTGCAAGCCGATTTCACCCAGGTGTCACAGGTCTCGAGCGCCAATGTCACCCTCGACATGCTCTTCGAGGTCCGGAAGTTGGCCCGCACCAGCGAGGTCGACGGCATAGTCCTCACGCAGGGCACCGACACACTTGAGGAGAGCGCCTTCGCGCTCTGGCTGCTCAACGACTCGGCCACCCACATCGCCGCCACCGGAGCCATGCGCAATCCGACCCTGCCCGGCGCCGACGGACCGGCCAACGTGCGCTCCGCTGCGCTGACCGCGCTGTCGCCACTGACGAAGAACCTGCCCGCCAGTCTGGTCTTCAACGATGAGATCCACGATCCGCGTTTCGTCCGCAAGTCCCACGTGACCTCGACCGCGGCATTCGCCTCCGGCCCCGTCCTCGGTGCGATCGGGTGGATCAGCGAAGACACCGTCCGCCTCCCCCACGCGCCTGCTGCCGCAAGCGTCTCGCCGTTCGCGGGCCTCCCCCATCCGAAGACGCTGGCCAAGGTCGCCCTCACCGAGGTGGGGATGGGCGAACCCGAGGAGACGCTGACCCAGCTCATCGACTCCGACTTCTCCGGTGCCGTCCTCGCCGGTGTCGGCGGCGGACACGTACCCGAACATCTGGTGCCGACGGTGACCCGCCTCGGCGAGGCCATGCCCGTGATCCTGGCGTCACGGCCGGGATCGGGTGCGAGCTTGACGAATACCTACGGCTACCCCGGCGGTGAGATCGGACTGCTCACCTCCGGCCTCATTCCCGCGGGGATTCTCGACGCCCGCAAGGCCCGCATCGTTCTGACCTTGGCTCTGAGCCTGGGACTTGACCCCGCCGAGGTGTTCGCGGCGTTCGCGTAAGTGCTGCCTCCCGGAGTTCACAGGGAGCAGCAACTTCAGACCGCCTTCGTCGACCGACCGCGCCCCTCATCACCGTGACACCAAACAGTCGGTAAGTTCCGGTCGAAAAACTTGAGAAATTCGACCATAACTTACCGACTGTTTGTGATATCTGCAGGCCGTTGGTGTGTTCCGCAGGCTGCTAGGGAAATCTGCAGCTTCAACCTGCGCCTGTGTCAGCGCCGAAGGCTAACCGCCGCAGGCTGTCTCAGCTCTCGGCACCGACTGCCACGACCATCTTGCCGAAGTTGCGACCGTTGAGCAGATCGTTGAAGTACTCGGGAGCCTTGTCCAGACCCGGACGGATGTCCTCGCGGTAACGGACCTGTCCTTCCTTGACCCAGCCGCTCATCTCGGCCAGGAAAGCATCATGGTGCTTCTCGACGAACTCTGTCTGGATGAAGCCGCGGACGTTGAGTGACTTCGTGAGGATGTTGCCCATGAGCGCACCCGAACGGTCCGGTCCTTCGGGCAGCTCTGTCAGGTTGTAGTTGGCGACGAGCCCGCAGACGGGCACTCGTGCGTAGGTGTTCAGACGTGGCAGGACTGCCTTGAACACGTCTCCGCCGACGTTCTCGAAGTAGACGTCGATGCCCTGTGGCACCGATTCTTTGAGTTCGTTCTTGAGGTTGCCCGTCCGGTGGTCAAGCGCCACATCGAAACCGAGCTCGTTCAGGTGGGCGACCTTGTCGGGTCCACCAGCGATGCCGACGGCCTTCGCACCCTTGATCTTCGCGATCTGACCTACCACCGAGCCGACGGGACCGGTGGCGGCAGCGACGGCCACGGTCTCACCGGGCTGCGGGCGGCCGATCTCCAGGAGACCTGCGTATGCGGTGAAGCCAGGCATGCCCAACACACCGAGAGCGGTGCTGACCGGAGCGACCTCAGGGTCGAGACGGCGCAAGTGTGCGGCCTTCTCGACGGAGTACTCCTGCCATCCGCCGTAGCCGAGGACGGTGTCACCAGTGGAGAAGTCAGACGAATTCGACTCGACGACCTCGGAGACCGTGGCGCCGACCATGACATCGCCGACCTCGACCGGCTTCGCATAGGACTTCGCATCCGACATCCGACCGCGCATATAAGGGTCGAGCGAGAGGTACAGGGTCCGAAGCAGAACTTCACCATCCTGCGGCGTCGCCAGCTCCACTTCGTCGAGCTGGTAGTTCTCGGCCGTGGGCGAACCTACTGGGCGGGAGTTCAGGAGAATCCGGTGGTTAGTCGTCATGGACATGATTCCTTTCATCGACGCCGTGCACTGTCTGCGCACGGTCGCTTCTGGTCTGCGGACCGACAAGGCCGCGCCTAGATCCAGTCCTTGCTGTAGCAACCACCTCGGACCCGCTGATGTTCCTGATTTCGCGAAGAATCCGAGCTCGTCGTGGACACAAGCTTCCGTGCCATCGTCTCCCACTTCGGATCGAATGCCCAGGTGAACTCGCCGAGGTGGTCAAGCAGCTCCGCACCATTGCTCCGAATGATGTCCGACCACTCCCGTGGCCAGGCACCGTAGTCAGCCGCTGCGGCGAGCTCGTCGACGTCTTTGAACACCGCCCCGTTCGGGTTGAGGCCGGCCGGACTGTGCAACGGCATGCTGTCGACGGGGAACGTGATGTCGAGGATGTGATCGCTGGTGAACAAGCTGTCATCCGTGAGGCGATGTGTTGATTCGAGGTTGACGTACCAGTGTGCCGAGATCGATCCCGCCGCCCCAGAGTCCGCTCCCTCCGTTCCCGGTTTGAGGAGGACCCACACGGAGAAGGGAACATGGGGCGGAACGATTTTGAGCACTCCGAGTCCGCGCCAGCTGCCGGGAGCACTGATACGTCGAGGCGCCTCGGCGAGGGGACGGAAACGAGCCTTCAGGGGCACATCATGAGGATTGGAATCCTCCCAGCCTACGATCCTCGTGTCGACGGTCTCCGTGCCCCCTGCCATCCACAGCACAGCACCGGCGTCGGAGTCCTCGATGACACGCATCGGTCGGCGCACCTCGGCATGGTCCCGGTCGAAGTCGAAGCGTCGAAATGACCAGGTCACAGTCTCACCGGGCCTCCAGAATGGGCCTTCGCCCACGTGCCGAGTGCCAGGTGGGACGTCGATCTCGTAGGGATCGGTGAACTTCATGGGGGCAGTCTAAACGTGCGGCATGGGTGGGCGCTGGATGCCCCTGATTCTGCTCAGCTCCCACCGTCTAGGGTGGGGCGTATGGACGACTTCACACCTCACGACCGCAATGATGCCGTCGATCACAGCGACGCGATCGAACCACCATGCGCTGATGCCGACATCCCGGCCTACCTCGAGGCCCTTGGCATTCCCGGCCTTGCCGACATCCACATCCACTTTCTGCCGCAGAATGTCCTCGACAAGGTATGGGCGTACTTCGATGCCGCCGAGTCCAGCTACGGCTACCCGTGGCCCATCCACTACCGCTATGACACCGAGACTCGCCTGCGGATCGTACGTGACCTGGGTGTTCGCGCTATCCCGGCCCTGACCTACCCGCACAAACCCGGCATGGCCGCTTGGCTCAACGACTGGAACCGTGACTTCGCTGCCGCCCATGATGATGTCATCCACTGCGCAACGCTCTACGCCGAGCCGGAATCTGCCGACTACGTCCCAGAGGCATTGGCGGCCGGTGCCCGACTGTTCAAGGTCCACATCCAGGTGGGCGGCTTCTCCCCCGATGACCGCGTACTCGACCGCGCATGGGCGGCACTCGCCGAGGCGCAGGTGCCCGTCGTCATCCACGCCGGCTCCGAGCCGTTGCCCGGGACCTACACCGGGCCGCGGGCCGTGGCGAATGTGCTCGAACGCTATCCGTCCCTGCAGTTCGTCATCGCCCACATGGGCATGCCCGAATACGACGCCTTCGCCACGCTCGCCGAGGACTACAGCGGAGTCCATCTGGATACGACGATGTATGCCTCCGGGTTCTTCTCTTCCCCCGCCGAGGTGGACCCGAGCTACCGTGAACGCTTGGCTGATCTGCAGGACAAGATCATCCTCGGCTCGGACTTCCCGAACATTCCCTACCCCTATGCGGATCAGGTCTCAGGGCTGGCCGGGCTGGGCCTCGGCGATGATTGGATGCGTTCGGTGCTGTGGCACAACGGTGCCAGGATCCTCGGCCTCGAAAGCTGAGCTCTCAGTCGTTCTGTGGTGCTGAGCTCTCTCGCAACCAGTCATCGATGGTGACGGCCGACAGCCTCGGCGAATCGGGGATGAGTCCTTCTGCAGACATCGGACCTGGGATCGGAATAGGAACGATCTTCGTGGGCCGGGGCGAGCGTGCACCGACGCTCACCGTCGCATCTGCAGTCGACTTCCTCGCAGCGATCTTGCCGGCGATGGTCGGAAAGTCACTGATCTCAGGTCCGGCGACTTCGAGGGTGCCCCGCTCTGAAGCATCAATGGCCTCGGCCATCATTCGTGCGGCTTCGTCCGCGGCCAGAGCTTGGACTCGCATCTTCGGAACGAACGCCAGCGGACCTGCATTGAACGTCATCGTCTCGACAAGTTCGAACCATTGGGTCGATCGGAACATCAGCAGCTGATCGGCGGGGACCAGCCTGCCATAGACCCGCTCCTGCAGTTCTTTGGCCTGGTAGTAGCCGAGCAGTTTGGACTTCGCGACCTCGGGACGAAACGCAATGGACAGACACACCATCGCGGCACCGGGATTCTCCGCAGCGGCCAGGGCGATCGAACGTGAGCTGCGGGAGAAGAAGTCGAGGGCCTTGTGCCGATTGTTGCTCATGTAATTGACGCAGTCGACAAGGACATCGCTGCCTTCGGCCGCCTCGGTGACTCCCTCGCCGGCGTAGGTGTCGACTCCGATGCCGCGGTGGGCAGCGATCACCGAGTGATCACGTTCGCGCAGGTGTGCCACGAGCCTGCTGCCGAAGGTTCCTGTGGCTCCATAAACGGTGATCTGCATGTCTCATCCCCTGATGTCGGTAGATCGGCGGCCTTCGAGTCGCAGGACCAGCGGACCACAGACCGAAGGTCAGTGCCCGCCGGCGGTTGCACCGACGGGCACCGTTATGTGCCAGTCTAGTTCCAGCGGCCCCGGTTGTGTCCTGCCTGGCTCTGCTTGAGCTAGTTCTGCTCGATGGTGATCGTGCCGGTGTCGGCACTCACCGCGACCGGGATGATCGTCTTGTCCTCGTCATCTTTGGAATTCTTCGAGGCATCGTACTTCTTGAGATCCTTGGCCAGATCGACGCCGCCCTGATTCGAGTTCGCGTTGATGCGATAGAAGAGGTCCTTGGCGTCCATCTTCTCCTGTGCCAGGTCCAGACGCGGCAGCCGGAGGTCGATCGTGCCCTCATCGGCCTTGGCCACGATGCCAGACATCGGAACCGTGTCATTGGAGAAGTCGAGGTCGATCGTCCCCGTCGAGGTCACGGCGTCGACGTGTTCACGAACATTGAGGTTCGTGCCGTTGATGGTGCCCACCCCGGTCTTGGATTCGACGGTGCCGAAAGTTCCGCTCAGTTCCGTCATCCCGTAGTCCGTCGAAGTCTGCACGGACTCTGCCGAACCGCTTACCTCAACAGACCCTCCGTCTGTCTTTGCGACGATCTCCTGGTAGTCACCCGCAATGTTGATGGCGCCGAAGCCGCCCTTGAAGTCAAGCTTCATCTTCTTCGAAGTCTCGGCGGGGAGGATGACCTCGATCTGGGAGTTCTCGAGCTGTTTGTGATCGTCCACAGAGATGGTCGAGGCGGGGCCGGACTTTCTCACCTGAAGCTTCGGTATCTCATCACGGGGCCCGGTGGCGTTGAGCCTGACGGAGGGCTGATCCGTGTCGCTGGTCTTGACGACCACCGAAGCACTGGTGTCGAGGTCGAACTTCAGATCCGTGATGGAGGTCGACAGCGGCTCCGTGACTTCGAGCTTCGTGTAGTTCAGTCGTGAGGCTCCATGCGCGACGCTGAAGGCGATGGGCACGAGGAGGACGACGAGAGCGGCGATCGTGATGATCACGCGCAGGCTCGTGCGGGTGGATTCGCTGACGTGGACTGTGGCAGGCATTCTAGGCTCCGAGGAATGTGAGGACGGCGAGGATCCGTCGATTGTCCGAGGTGTCGGCCGTGAGACCGAACTTGGTGAAGACCGAACTGATGTGCTTTTCAACCGCTCCCGCGCTGAGGTAGAGGGTGCGGGCGATCGCCGCATTCGATTTGCCTTCGGCCATGAGCTGGAGGACTTCGAGCTCGCGCGGGCTCAGCGTGGACAGCCCGTCCTTCTTGCGGGTGCGCACGAGGATCTGCGAGACGACCTCCGGGTCGAGGACGGTGCCGCCGGAGGCGACCTCGTCGACGGCTGCGAGGAAATCCTCGACATCGGCGACGCGGTCCTTGAGCAGATATCCGAAGCCGCCGGTGTTCTCTGCGATGAGTTCGGATGCGTACTGCTCCTCCACATACTGGCTGAAGACGAGCACCTTGACGTCAGGGTTCTGTTTGCGGATGAGGACTGCGGCGCGGATGCCCTCGTCGGTGAATGTCGGCGGCATGCGCACGTCGATGATGGCAAGATCCGGCGGAGTGTTGTGAACTGTCGCGAGGAGCTCGTTGGCATCGGGGACGGCGGCGATCACTTCGTGCCCGGCATCGACCAGAAGCCTCTCGAGTCCGGCTCGCAAGATGGCAGAGTCTTCGGCAATTACGATGCGCATGGCACCTCCACAACGACAGTAGTTGGCCCACCTGCGGGGCTGGTCAGGTTCAGTGTCCCACGAGCGGCTTCGACACGATCGACCAATCCGGCGATCCCGGTGTGACGGCCTGAACGGTCGATGCGCGCACCACCCTGACCGTTGTCGGTGACGACGATCTGGACTCCGGTCTCGATCGGGGCGATGAAGACACGGGCATGTGTCGCACCCGAATGCTTGGTGATGTTGGTCAGGCATTCGGCGACGACGAAGTACGCCACAGCTTCGGCCTCTCGGTCGATGCGTCCGGCCAGGCGGACATCAACCTCGACGGGGATCGTCGAGCGTCCGGCCAGAGCGGAGACAGCCGCGTCGAGACCGCGGTCGGTGAGCACTGCGGGGTGGATCCCCCGCGCCAACTGACGCAGCTCATTGACGATACCCTTCGCCTCGGCGTGGGCTTCGGAGACCAGCTCCTTGGCCCGTTCGGGGTCGGTGTCGATCTTCGATTTCGCCATGCCCAAAGTCATGCTCAGGGCGACCAGCCGGGGCTGTGCTCCATCGTGGAGGTCACGTTCGATGCGCAGACGCTCTGCACCGGCGGCCTCGATCCCGGCCATGCGGGCCCGGTCGAGATCGGTGACCTCGGCCTGCAGAGCAGCAGTCCGTGCGGGTGGGAGGAGGCTGCGGTCGAGTGCCCTGTCGAGGTACGGGGCGAACCAGAGGATAGCCACGGAGCTGGCGAGGACGATGAGGGAGCCGATGGCAACGCCGATGCGTCCCAGTCCGCCAGTGGTCCCACGGAAGAAGAAGTCGGTGATGCCCTCAGGATTGATGGCACTGAAGATGCCGATGATTGCCCCGCAGATGCCTGCGATGGTGCCGAATACGACGATCGCACCGAGCAGCATCTTCACATAGTGGTGGGCGGTCGAGCGCCAGAACGAGCCGGACTTCACGTGGAGCCAGCGGTTGTGGAAGAAGCGGCCGAAACCTGATTCGCGGGTGCTGCGCGCGATCTTCGGAACCGGGATGCGATCACCGTAGATGAGTTCAGCCCGGTAGCGTTCGAACACGTTCGCACCCTGCTGGACGAGGACCCAGGCGACGAGAGCGAGTACGCCGAGACCGAGCGCGAAGATACCGCCGAAACCGGTGAATAGCAGACCGAGTGGGATCCAGGCCCAGACCACCGCCATCACGGCAGAGAGCACGAGGTTCGCGACGCCGACTATTCCGACTCGCCTGTTCGGCCATTCGATCGGCCCGTCGGCCGGGATCTCGGTGACCGCGTCGCGGGTCAGCGGCATCGCGCCGGTCACGGGCGCGGAGGTGACATACTCCGACCTCGGCTTCTTTCGCCGAGGTGGTTGCATCGGCTGCATTGGGAGCATCGGCATCTGCCCGTTGGGTCCAGGCACGGCTGCGGGCGCAGGATGTTGGTTGGGGTGCTGATTGTAATGGTTAGTGTGCTGGCCGTACTGGCTGGCGTACGTGCGCGGCTGGTAGCCGGGATGCGGAAGATTGCCTGGTCCTGAGAAATGTGGCGGCTGGGGAGGATACGCCTGAGAAGAGTGCTGCGAGGGTGATTGCTGCGAGGACCCTTGCGAGGAGGGTGCCTGCGGTGGGTTGGTGTTCATCACGCGGGTCTGTGGGTATGCCCGCGTGTTCTGCTGTGTCGGATAGTTACCCGCCGACGACTGCCCGTCAGCACCGGCGCTGAAGGGCAGGTTCATGTCCATGGGAGCTGTCCGGAACTGTCCCGCCTCCGTCGCCGCAGGCGCGTCGGAGATCTCAGCGGTCGGGGGCGCGTTGACAATTGCCTCGGCTCCGAAAGACGTCTCGGATTCTCGTGTCACTTCCGGCGCTTCTTCTGGCGTCTGGGACTCCAAAGAATCGGCGCCCTGCGGCTCCGATTCATTCGGGTTCGTGGGGGTGTTCTCACTCATAGCAATTACGCTACGGGAGTCCGCGCGCCGCCGACAGCACGTTGACCACCTACCCAGCATCGGGTTTTCCCCCACACCACGTGAGCACGCACACACGCAGCGCACTCTCGGGCACCAACGCCGCCCCAGCACGACCCACCATGATCCGCGCCTGCACATCCACGCGCGACCACTGGTCCGGTGAGCGGAACTGCAAGCCTCAACTCATACCACTGCAACAGGGTGTTCAAGAGCTGACGGTGAGTGGGCCGATGCCGAAGCCTCCACGCCAGATCTCACACCATCCGGAATCTCTGCCGTCGCGGCGAGCGCTGACTCGAGGTCGGCGAGGATATCGGCGATATCCTCGATACCCAGGGACAGCCGGATGAACGTCGGCGAGACGCTGAGTTCGCAGTCTGCAACCGCCAGATGAGTCATGGTCGCCGGATGGTCGATGAGGGACTCGACTCCCCCGAGCGATTCGGCCAGGGTGATAAGTTCAGTGCTCTGCACCAGCGACAGAGCACGCGCCTCGGTGTCGGTGCTGAAGGAGACCACTCCCCCGAAGCCGCTCATCTGCTTCTTCGCCACCTCATGACCGGGATGTGACGGCAGCCCTGGGTAGTGCACCTCGGCGATCTCGGGGCGGGCTTCCAACCATTCGGCCACAGCCTGTGCGTTCTCGCAGTGCTTGGCCATCCGCACCGGCAGGGTCTTGATGCCGCGCCGGGTCAGCCACGCGTCGAACGGGGCGATGCCCAACCCCACGGATGCGAGGTGGGATTCGAGACGAGGAACCACCTCGGCGGCACGGGCACAGGTGGAGCCGTCACCGGCGAGGACGGCTCCACCGATGACATCGGAGTGGCCGTTGATGAACTTCGTCGTCGAGTGGATGATGACGTCGGCGCCGAGCTCGATCGGCCGCTGGAGGATCGGGGTGGCGAAGGTGGAGTCGACGGCGAGGATCGCGTTGGCGGCGTGAGCCAGCTTGGCTGTCTCCGCGATGTCGACGATGTCGAGGCCTGGGTTGCTTGGGGTCTCGACCCACACGATCGCGGTCTTCTCCGAGATCGCGGCGGCCAGCGCCTCGGCGTCGGTGAGGTCGACGGTGCGAATGCTGATGCCCCAGCGCTCGTACTCGTTCTTCAGCAGCCGGTAGGTGCCGCCATAGATGTCGCGGGGGATGATGATCTCGTCGCCGGGACCCAGCAATGCGGAGAAGACCGCGACCTCGGCCGAGGTGCCGGAGTTCACTGCCGCTGCGAAACTCGCGCTCTCGAGTTCGCACAGCACCTGTTCGAGGTCGCTGCGATTCGGGGTGCCGGTTCGCGCGTAGTCGAAGCCGGCGCGGGTCTGGCCCGGAGTATCCATCATGAAGGTCGAGGTCTGGAAGATCGGGGCGACAACCGAACCGGTATGCGATTCAGGGTTGGCACCCGAATGCACCGAACGGGTCGAGATTCCGATGTGGGTGATGCTCATGGCGGGTCCTTCCTTCACTGATGGCACTTCGACTTCGCTGCCGAAGTATCACCAGTGTGAGCGGAGCATCGGGGCGCCGGCTTCGGTCATGACCTCGGGTGTCACTGGTCGTCATATGACGGTCTTCCGGCGTCACTATTCGTCATGAATGCATTCGAGCACATAAACTGCTCAGGTCATCACGCCTGTCACACCACACCTGGGATGCTGAACTCCATGGCTCAGTATTCGGATGAGCTCGATGCGATGTTCACTGGGCTTGCCGATCCCGCACGTCGCTTCGTAGTCCATCGCCCGGGCAACGGACCGGCAAGCGTCGGAGAATCGGCAGAGCCGCTGTCGGTCTCGCACCCGGCACAACGGATCCCGACAAGCTGGCGAAGTGGTGGATTCCTACACCGCTCACCCTCCGCATCGACGCGCTGGAGCTGCGCCCCGGAGGTGCCTTCGTCACCATGATGAGCGAAGTCGGCGAATTGTTTGTGCCGCACGTAGGTGCGGTCTCCCTCGCCATTGAGGACGCGTGCAGGGGCACACGCGGCGGCGCTGGCCAGCCTCAGCCGAGGCTGGCCGTCGCCCTGCCACGATCCGTCACGGTCGGCAATTCACTCTCCGCTGGCATCTGCGCTTTCATGGTGGCGGCCAGCACTAGCGAAGTCAGGAGCGCCGCGATAGAGACGAGCGTCCAGATCAGCGGAGCGATACCGATGAGAAGCGCAATCGCGATGCCACCCATTGCCAAAGTGACTGCGGTGAGTGCCCGAGGAACTGGACTCGACAGGCGCTCACCGGCACCAGGAACCTCGCTCACTTCGAGAGCTGAGGACTCGACTCGAGCCTCGGAAGTCGAGAAACTCTCCCTCACAACCCTCGCCGCTGCACTCCCGAATCTGGCCAACCTCGCCTCGCTGGGAAACGGGACCTTCGACATGGCCATGGCCAAAACCGCAGCCAGCCCCATCACCGTGATCAGCCATGGCAGCCTAGTCAGCCACCACCAATTCGATTCGATCTCAGGGAGTACGATCCCGGCCGCCGAGAGTCCATCCCCCACCTGCACCCCAGACAGCAGCTGAGCTGCGTAGCCCAGAGCTCCGATGAGGGTGATGACGATCGGCATGTGCCACAGGTAGACCTGGATGCCGTAGGAGTTGCCCCAGGAGATGACACGCTCCCAGATGCGAGCACGGTACTCGTGTCCGGCCGTAGTCCGATCCGAACCACCGGACACGATCTCGTTGAGATGCGCATGGCTCAGCCGCAGGACGCTCATCTGCGCCACTCCCAGCAGCACCAAGGCCCCGGTCGGTGGGTTGAGGTTGATGAGCATATTCGGGCTGTAGACCCCGAGTTCGACGAGCAATCCGAGGCTCACCAGGGACAGCACCATCACGGTCCAGGCCGACCAGGCCCGCACGGGACGATGAATGGCATCGGCGTAGAAGAAGCCGAACTGCTGAATCAGGGGCCATACGAAGAGGAAGTTGAGATACCCCAGTCCAGTCACTCCCGTGAGTGCGACCAAACTATCCACCGCGATCACAGCACCGGCGAGCGCAGCGATCGTCCGCTTCGGCGCCCTTGCGTGAAAGTGCACCGCCACGGGAACCAGGGAGGTCAGCCCGACGTAGACGGCGAGGAACCACAGAGGCTGCCCGATGCGAGTGCTCGCCTCGGCGAGCAGGTCTGCGGGAACTCCCAGTTCAGAGGCGATCGACAGTCCTGCGCCGGCGAGGCCGATGAGGGTGGCGACCGGAATGACGAGGCGGCGCAGACGGGCACGAATATAGTCGGCCCAGGTGCCTCCGGTAGCTTGGGTGCGTCGCCATCCGTTGATAGCGGCGTATCCGCCGATGAAGAAGAACAGCGGCATGATCTGGAAGAACCACGATGCGGCTGTGAAGCCTGCGGTATGCAGCAGCGCCACCGTGGGCATAACGTCACCGTCTGCTCCGAGCACGGCTGCGCTCATCATCGAATGCAGGATCACCACGACGACGAGGCAGCCGAAGCGGATCAGATCGATCGCCCGGTCCCGGTGCGGTCGACCAGTGGTGCCGCTGGACGGGATGGGCAGGTGGTTCGCCCCGGCCTCGGGCGGCCTGCTGAGGGTCAGTGACATGTCGGCTCCTTGTCGGATTGAGCTCCGCTGACTGCACGGAGTGCGGAGCTCGTCGTTCGATACATCCGAAGCTATGGGCGCGAACGCCGCCCACACATCACCTCTGAGTTCCGACCTGAGCCCGCCCGAGCACTACTTTCGGGTGAGTCTGGACGCTCCGACTCCGTACCCTCATCGACCCCGCCCCGAGAGCCTCGGCCCAACGTGAGTGTAAGAATGGCAACGAGAGCATCACCAGCTCAGGGACCCGACTCGTCCCGAACGTCCTATTGAGGAGTGCGCAACGATGACGACGATCGCCTTCGAGACCACCGACCTGCCCATCATCGGAGCCCCGATGGCGGGCGGAACGACGACGCCCGAGCTCGCAGCCGCGGTCGCCCGTGCCGGCGGATTCCCCTTCGTGGCCGGCGGTTATCTCAGCGCCGAAGCGTTGGCCCCTCTGGTCGAGCGCATGCGGGAGACGACCGAGAACTTCGGCGTCAATCTCTTCGCCCCGAACTCTGTGCCCATCGATCGCGGTGCCTTCGACGCCTTCGTCTCGGCACTCGAGCCCATTGCCGCCGATCGCGGCGTCGCCATCGATCCCGAGCCCGTTGATGACGACGATCATTACACCGACAAGGTCGACTACCTCGTCGACAACCCCGTGCCCCTGGTGTCGATGACGTTCAACATCCCCACCGCCGAGGTGGTCGATCGTCTCCATTCCGTCGGCACTCAGGTCGTGGCCACCGTGACGACCGCCGCCGAGGCGCGCACCGCTGCCGACCGCGGCGTTGACGCCCTCATCGTTCAGGGCCCCCGCGCCGGCGGGCACTCGGGCACCGCCGATCCGACACGGTCCATCGAGGATCGGGCCACCGTCGATCTCGTGAAAGATGTCCTCGCCGAGGTGAATCTGCCGCTGGCTGCCGGAGGTGGAGTCGACAGCCAGGAGTCTGTCGACGAGCTGCTGCAGGCTGGGGCGAGCGCCGTGGTCGTGGGCACTCTTCTGCTGCTGAGCGATGAGGCAGGCACTGCGCCGACTCATCGGGCGGCCCTGCAGTCCGCGGACTTCGACGAGACACAGCTGACCAGGGCATTCACCGGCCGACCAGCTCGTGCGCTGGTCAATGACTTTGTACGGAAGTTCGATCCGATCGCGGTCGATGCTTACCCGGCTCTTCATCACCTGACGAAGTCATTCCGCGCCCAGGCGAAGAAGGATGATGACCCGCACGGCCTGCACCTGTGGGCCGGCACCGGCTATCGCAGCGCCCAGACATGCTCAGCGGAGACGATCGTCAAAGAGCTCGGCGCCCCCTTCACCCGGAACTAGGCACCCGCTCTCCTCGCGGCGGCCCTGCCGTCCGAGGTCCGACGCTGCTGCGCTCAGCTGCCGGCGATGACCAGACCCGATTCGTAGGCGGCGACGACGATCTGAGTGCGATCGCGCAGTCCCAGCTTCGACAGGATCCGGGACACGTGGGTCTTCACGGTCTGCTCGGCCAGGAACAGGTGCGCAGCCACCTCGGCGTTGGCATGCCCCTTGGCCACCAGCGTCATGACGTCGATCTCACGGTCGGTCAGCTGCCCGAGCACGGCTGTGTCCTTGGTGACTCTGGGCCCGCTCACGTACTCGGAGATGAGGCGGCGGGTCACGGACGGCGCCAAGAGCGACTGGCCGTCGGCGACCACGCGCACAGCGGTGATCATGTCTTCTGCTGTGGCGTCCTTGAGCAGAAACCCGCTCGCTCCCGCGCGCAGTGCCGAGAACACGTACTCATCGGCATCGAAGGTGGTGAGCATGATGACCTTCGGGTGGTCCCCCGGCATCGAGAACACCGCGCGGGTGGCATCGAGACCGTTGAGCTTCGGCATACGGATGTCCATGAGGATGACGTCGGGCGAGGTTCTGCGCACGAGGTCGACGACCTGCGAACCGTCCTCAGCACTGCCGACGACACTCATGTCCGGCTGCGCATCGAGAAGGGCTCCGAACCCCTGGCGAACCATGGCCTGGTCATCAACGATGGCGACCCGCGTCGTCTCGGACGAGGGCGGCGGCACACCGTCGCGCGCAATCGATCCCGGCGCGGGACTCGGCGTTGGGCGCGGTGTCGGACTCGGACCTGACGCTCCTGCTTCTGGCATGCTCTTACGCTACCCGACCCGCACTGCCAGAGCCCCTCAAAAACCAGTGAAATCAAGCCAACGGCTCCCTGCCTGCGCCGATTTCATCCTCAAGTAGCACTCCTCCGTCAGCACAATCACTCCTTCGTATGATGCGCCCCATGACACCGGGTCCTTAGCGTGCACACCATGATCATCACCGCGATAATACTCGCCACGCTCGCAGCCTTCTGCTTGGCACTCGGCACGCACTTCCAGCAGTACGCCGTCGCCACCATGACACCCGGGCCCAAACGTCGGGCAACCTGGGTCACCGGCCTGGGGCTGATGGGCATGGTGACCGTCCTCAACGTCATCGCTCTGGGACTCGGCCCTGTTGCCATCGTCCAACCCATCGGCGCGATCTCCCTCGTCTTCGCCGCGCTCATCAGCCGCCGGTACTTCGGCCTGCAGCTCGGCGCCCCACTGCTCATCAGCATCGGGGTGACGATGTTCTCGATTTTCGCCTTCGTGACCACCTCGGCGCAGTTCTCCCACGAACTCGTCGCCACCGAGGAATCGCTGACCTGGCTGCTGGCGCTCCTCGTCGCTCTCAGCCTCTTCGGCGCACTCTTCGCGCTCAGTCGTGCCGGGCACATTCCACGAGTCATCATGACCGGCATCATCTTCGGCACCGTCGCCGCTGCGACCCACGTCCTCGCCAGGACCGTCGTGACCGAGGGCCTGCCCGATTTCGGAACATCGGACTCGCAGTGGTGGATGTTGCTGGCAGCCGTGGCCCTCGCCTCGGCGGTGGGATTCTGGCTGGTCCAGACCGCCTACGCCTCTGGTCCTCCAGAGACGGTGCTCGCGGGGCTGACCGTCATCGACCCGATCGTGGCGGTGGTCATCGGCGCAGCCTTCTTCGGCGAGTACGCGGGCCTCACCCCCATGGCCATCGGCCTGCTGCTGCTCGCCGCCGGTGGTGGGATCGCCGGAGTCTGGATGCTCTCGCAGTTCCATCCCCGCGTCCTCGAATCGAAATCGGTCCCCACAGGGCGCATCTCAGCAGACGGTCCCGCACACCTCTCACCAGAGTCGCGAACACCGGCTCACAACAGCCAAGGAATCCGATCATGAACCAAACCCTCGAATCCTCATACACTGATGCGCCTTCGTGGCCGAGCACGTATTCTGAGAACGTGCCCCGTCCCCCAGATACGCCGCCGCAGACCCGGTCATGGTGGTCGCGGATGTGGCACAACCTGGGCCGGGACGCCATCCTCGTCCTCCCCGGATTCTTCGTCTCCCTCATCGGGTTCGTCGTACTCATCACGATGTTCTCGGTCTCAATCTCCACCATCGTCATCTGGATAGGCGCCCTGCTCCTGCCTGTGACTCTCTACGTCGCGACCGGGTTCGCGAACCTCTCCCGGGCCCGCGCCCGGCAGTGGGGAGCCCCCATCGCCGAGGTGGTCCGTCGTCCCCGTGGACACGGAATCAGCGGGTGGTTCGGTGTCATGGCCGAAGGACGGCGCTGGCTCGACCTGCTGTTCGAAGCCGTCTTCGCCCTGCCCATCCGGCTCTTCACCTTCTCCGTGGTGATCCCCTGGTTCTTCGGTGCCCTGGGCGGGATGACCTACTTCATCTGGGGACGCTTCCTTCCCAACGACAACACCGATCTCATCAGCTTCATCGCAGCATGGTGGAACGACACCTCCGTGGTGGCTCTGGGATTCGGCGCTGAGGCGACCTTCCAGTTCATCGCGGGACTCATCCTCCTCGTCACCTTCCCCTTCGTCCTGCATGCCATGGCCCGGTTGGAGATCGCAGCGATCACGGCAGGGCTGGCGCCCGGCCACGATGAGGTGACCTCGGTGGGAAAAGCACGAACCGGTGACTCCACGAGCCACGCTCCCGACGGGACCGCCACGGCGACTTCCTCGGGATCGAGAGCTCTGGGGTTGCCGGCAGCCAACTCGTTCCTGACACGGGCCGCCGGCGAGGGCTGGTTCTGGCTGCTCAGCATCTTCGTCGGCGTGGTGCTCGTGGCCGTCGGATGGCCAGTGACTGCAGCGCTGTATGAATCGTCGACCGTCATTGCGATGCTCGTCGCCCTCGGCCAGAGCGGCGCCCTGGTGCTCGCCGTGCGCAGACCGGTCACCGCGATCATCGTCGGGCTGGCCTCTGCAACGGCTGGAATCGTGCTCACCGCGGATACGACCGGGCTGGTGTGGCCGTGGACGGCGACGTCGATCCTCTCACTGCTCTTCCTCCACCTCATCATCGGCCTGCGCCACAGCTGGTACCACCTCGTCATCCTGTGGTCGCTGTCGACGGCGCTGGGCGTGCTGAGCCTGACCATGCCCCATGCGGGTGGGCTGTCGGGGGCGCTGGCGAACGTCATCACGACGGTCTCGCTCACTGCAGGGATCTCGATCGTCGCGGTGATCGGCAATCTGTGGATTCGCGGTCGCACTCAGCTGGCCACTGAGCGACAGCTCAGTGCCGAGGAGCTGGCCAAGCGTCAAGAGCTCGAGGAACGCAACAGGATCGCACAGGAGCTCCATGACGTCGTCGCTCACAGCATGTCCGTCATCAGCGTCCAGGCAACCACGGCTCGCTACCGACTGCCCGAACTCGATACCCGAAGCGTTGAGGAGTTCGACTCGATCGCCGGCTCCGCTCGACAGGCGCTCAATGAGATGCGCGGTCTGCTGGCGATTCTGCGCGGTGGCCGTGATGCCGATCTGGCTCCGCAGCCGATGATCGATGACATTCCCGACCTCGTCGAGGCCACGCGCGGTTCGGGCGCCGAGGTGGAACTCGACTTCCCCGCAGCTCCGCTCCCCCTGCACCCGACCACCGGGCTGACCGCCTTCCGCCTCGTCCAGGAGGCCCTGTCGAATGCTCTGCGCCATGCTCCCGGTGCACCAGTGAGGGTATCCGTTCGCACCGATGACTCGCAGCTGTGGGTGGCCGTGGTCAATGGGGCGCCGGACCGGCACCGATCAGACCGGCCCGAACCCGATCGGGACAACCCCGCTGCGGGCCACCTCAGCGGTGGATTCGGCCTCAAAGGCATGCGCGAGAGGGTCGAGGCCCTCGGCGGAACACTGCACGTGGGCCCGACTATCGACAGCGGTTTCGAGGTACTCGCGACCTTGCCCGCGGACTGAAGCCTCGGGGCGGATGGGAGTCGGCGAGGGCCGTTGGCCATCCGGGCGGTTGATCTCATCCTTTCGGGCGACAGCGTCAAGCGAGCGTGAGCGGTAGCCTCGAAGAGTGAGACTTCGACCCGACCGGCGCGCCCTGACCCATACCCTCCTCTGGACGGGCATCTCGACGGCCATCGGCGTGTTCGCGCTCATCGTCATCGTCAGTACCGAATGGCCGGATTTCGAGGAGGCGGGTGCCCGCACCGGAGCGCTCAGTGCCGAACTGTTCATCCATATCCTCTTCGGCCTCATCTCTTTGGCCTGCCTGCCCATCGTCCTTGCCTTCGACGGACGGACGATCCCCCGCAGATCACTGCGCCCCAAGGTGATTGCGGCCGAAAAGCTGCGCGATTTCCTCACGAACACTGGTCGCGGCGGCGTAGAATTCCTCGCCTCGGACGGCTCCGTAGAATCCCTGCAGCGTCGGCCCGGCGGCTGGGTTCCGGTGTCGGTCGGATTCCTCGGCATCGTCACCGGTACGATCGGCGTCCTCGGTGCATTCGCCGGACTGCTCATCCTCATCACCCTCACGTCTCGACGCAGCTGGTCACTCGACTTCACCTGCCTCGCTGCCGCGATCATCTCCCAGGGCCTGACGTACACGCTCACCCCGACGGCGGTCGGAGCCTTCGAACTTCCACTGTTCCTCGTCAACGGAACCGTCTACGCAATGATCGTCGTCATCGGCGTCATCCGCGGATCCCGCGAACAAGGGCTCATCGACACCGCCGCGCAGACGCTTCTGCGCGAACGCTCGCGCCAGGACCGTGCCGTCGCTGAGGTGCGGCGCGGCATCGCCCGCGACATGCACGACTCCCTCTCGCACCACCTCAGCGTGATCGCCATGTACTCCGGTGCACTCTCCGTCAGGCGAGACCTCGACCCCGAGTCCGTCCACGAAAGCGCCCGACTCATCGCCAGCAGCGCCCGCCGCTCGGGAATCGAGCTGCGAGAGGTTCTGACGATGCTGCGCGGAGACGACCAAGGCACAGTGATCGACCCCGATCTCAACCGCCTCGTCGCCGACCGCCCGGAGTCGGTGACCCTGATCTACTCCGAACCGCTCACCTCCGAATCACTGCACGCCCTGGGCAGCCTCGAACGAATGACGATCTACCGCTTCGTCCAAGAGACCATGACCAATGCCCTCAAACACGCGCTCGGTGAGATGCTCACCATCACCATCGGCGACGAGGGCGATGACGCCGTTCGATATATCACGATGACCGCGCACAATCACTACCCGGACAGCCTCCTCGGCGCCCCGGCACACGGCGAACCCCACCGCAAGCAGTACATCGCCGGCTCCGGCCTGGGGATTCTGGGCATCAAGGAGAGAGTGGAGGCGATGGGCGGTGACCTCGAGGTCAGCCACTATCCTGACTTCGAACTGCGAGCTCGCATCCCCGTCCAGAACACGGAAGAGATCAGCGCATGAGCATCAGAACGATCATCGCCGACGACGAGTCCCTCATGCGCTCAGGTCTGCGCCTGCTCCTCGGCGCGGCCGATGACATCGATATCATCGCCGAGGCGGCCAACGGTGCCGAGGCCATCGAGCTCGCCCGAGAGCTGAGTCCAGACCTCATCCTCATGGACATCCGCATGCCGGTCATGGACGGACTCGAGGCCACCCGTGCCCTCATGGCTCAGACTCTTCATCCGGAGGTTCTCATCCTCACGGCCTTCGGCACCGACGAATTCGTGCTTCAGGCACTGCGCTCGGGAGCGGCCGGCTACATCCTCAAGGACACTCCGCCAGAAGATCTCATCCACGCGGTTCGGGCAGCCGCGAACGGCACACGAACCTTGTCACCAAGTGCGGTCGAGTCCCTGCTGGGACGTGACACCACCTCGGCGACAGGGGTGGCTGGTGCTTCGAATTGGAACAGCACCCCGATCGGACCTGATCCCCTGGAGCCCCTGACCACACGAGAACGGGAGATCGCCGAGGCGGTCGCTCAGGGGATGACGAATGCACAGGTGGCGCGGGCGCTGTTCGTCTCCACGGCCACGGTGAAGACCCACCTGGCGCGCATCTTCTACAAACTCGACGTCAGCACCCGCGTGCAATTGGCCCTGCTCGTCAACGAACGGCGCTGAGCCTCGAGGGACGGACTCAGATCATTTCGGGGCCATGCGGATGGCGCCGTCGAGGCGAATGGTCTCGCCGTTGAGCATCGGATTGGCGACGATCGACTCGACGAGCTGCGCGTACTCGGCTGGCTTGCCCAGTCGAGAGGGGTGGGGAATCGACTTCGCCAGGGACTCCTGGGCCTCTTCGGGCAGACCGGCCATCATCGGGGTCTCGAAGATGCCTGGCGCGATCGTCACCACGCGGATCTGTGAGGATGCGAGTTCGCGTGCCATCGGCAGGGTCACCGAGGCGATGGCGCCCTTCGACGCGGAGTAGGCGATCTGTCCGATCTGACCGTCAAAGGCCGCGACCGAGGCGGTGTTGACGATGACACCGCGTTCTTCACCGGCGCTCTCCTGGGCCTGCATTGCGGCCGCGGCCAGGCGGCACACGTTGACGGTGCCGACGACATTGATGTTGAGCACCTTCGAAAACGCATCCAAGGCCAGCGGTCCCTTACGTGAGACGAGCTTGCCGGGGGTCGCGACGCCCGCGCAGTTGACGACCACGCGCAGCTGGCCGAGGCCCGTCGCCGTGTCGACGGCCGCCTGAACTTGCTCTTCGTTGGTGACATCGGCGGAGACGAAATGGGCGCGCTCGCCGAGTTCTGTGGCCACCTGCTGACCCACCTCGGCGTTGAGATCGACCATGACGACCTGGGCGCCGGCGGCCAAGAGCCGTTCCGTGGTGGCGCGACCGAGCCCGGAGGCTCCACCGGTGACGAGTGCGACTGTGTTGTTGAGATCCATGAGTATCCTTCGCATCACTGAAGTGAAAGTTTGAGTTGCTTCGACTTTAACGCAGGGCTGTGGGCACGACGAAGCCCGCCGACCATCGGGTGCGGCGGGCTTCGGACGTGTCAGCTGCTGAGGAGGCGCTGCCTCATCCGCAGTGTGCGCTGATGACGGTCAGGCAGCCTGATCCTCGGAAGCCGCATCCTCACGCACGGATTTCAAGGCTTCGCCCCAGCTCACAAGGTCGGACACCATCGATGCGAACGGGGCCGCGGAGACCTCGGTCGGGGTGAAGGTGCCGTCGGAGAAATCGGTGAAGAGGCTGAAAGAGGCCTGGTCGCGGACCACGGCGAGCTTGTAGTTGGCGAGGATGTGGCGCAGGTGCTCGGCGGCACGCACACCCTTGTCGGCGCCGTAGTTCACGATTCCGGCGACCTTGTGGTTGAACTCGCTGGCCACGAAGTCCAGGGCGTTCTTCAGCGATCCGGAGATCGAGTGGTTGTACTCAGGGGTGACGAAGATGAATGCGTCGAACTCGGCGAGCTTGGCACCCCAGGCCTTGGTGTGGTCGTTCTCGTACATGTTCGCGCCGGCCGGAATGACCTCATCGAGCAGCGGCAGGTTGAAGTCACCGAAGTCGACGACCTCGGCGCGCACGTCCTCGCGGCCGGCCAACTGGTCCTTGGCCCAGGAGACGATCTGCGGGTTGAGTGCCTGCGGGCGCGAGGTTCCAGGAATGATGGCGATGTTGAGCATGTTCGTCCTCAGCTAGTTCATAGGGTGCAATGTCAGTGATGCTGGTTTCAGGTGATCGGCACTGGCAGTCTCCCGCCGTGCGACTCACACCTGCTCAACATGATTGAACCGTCAATCATTCCCGATTCGTGGAGTGATCGCCGTTACTTTCACATGACCGTCCGGGGCGGACCAGACGACGGCCCGGGATAGGCGGACGTCTGGCGATCAGTGGAAACACGTCCTTCGACAAACCAGGGATCCCCGAATTCTGGCCGGAAACGGCCATTGACAGGGCAACGTCATGTATTCTCGGTTGGCAAGTGAAAGATTGTTCGATATCCGACCGACAGGAAGCACAGGCACCGTGAGATCAACCAACGGCCGCAACAATATCCTCCGCTCGGCTCGGGACACCTTCGCGGCAAAGGGATTCGACGGCGCATCCATCCGCGATATTGCGCAGGCGGCCGGGCTGAGCCTGTCCGCACTTTACTACTACTTCCCGTCCAAACAGGAAGCACTGTACGAGCTCGTGCACACGGCCTACACTTGGTACAGCGAGCACAGCCGAGCCGTCATCGCCGAGGTGGGTGACGACCCAACCGAGCAGCTAACCGTGGCCGTGCGCTACCTGTCCCGCTACCGCATGGAAAACGTATCGGTGTCCACAGTGCTGCTGCGCGACACTGAGCGACTGACCGGTGACAACGCCGCCCGCGTCAAGGAACTCCAGCACGAGGCGCGAGTCATCATGGGCGACATCGTCCAATCAGGCATCGACGCAGGAACATTCCACGTCAACAGTGCTCAGCTCGTGACTCGTGCGATCCACTCGATCTGCAATTCGCTCTCGCTCTGGTACCGACCCACCGGCGACCTGACACCCGATGTCATCGAACGAGACTTCACTCAGTATTCGCTGCGCATGCTAGGCCTCGATCCCAGCCCCGAAGAACTTGACCATCTGATGGCGCTGCCGATCAACCAGGCGGGCATGCTCGACTTCATCTCCGACGACAAGGACTGAGCGCTCCGCAGCGTCAACAACCTCACTGCAGATACCCGAAGGTGCTAATTACGCGCGGCGCCGCGCGTAATTAGCACCTTCGGGTA
>NZ_JABUYE010000048.1:0-1438 GCF_014897485.1 Brevibacterium sp. FME37 | reverse complement strand
CGGCTCATCGTAAATAAGAGTGTAGAAGCGGCCTGAAACCACCGGATTCGAGTAAGCACCTGGCGATGTAATGAGTGAGATTGCGGAAACCGAGTGCCGATCCCCGCAGATGCTCGAGCCTTCCGTTGATGGCCTCGGTGGGCCCGTTCGACGTTCCGGGCCTGGTGAAGAACGCCAACACGTCGGCTGCTCGTCGTTTCAACGTTCGTCCTAACCGCTTCAGCTCGACCAATCCTGCTGGTAGACCCGACGCCAGGGTATCGATGACTTCCTGAAGAAGCCTTTTACCCTCGTTGCGGTCCTCGGCTCTGTATGCAGCCACGATGTCCTGGTAGACGCTCCAGGTGACTTCGACTTCAGTGAGATTGTCGTCAGCGAAGAGCTTCACGACCCTGGCTTGCTGCTTGGTCGTGAGCAGACTGGTGCCCGTATGCAGCGTCCTGCGCGCCCGATATAACGGATCCTTCGCCCGACCGCGATGGCCTGTCGTCTCTTGCTGGATGCGGCGTCGGGCCTCGTCAAGGGCATCACCGGCGAGCTTGACGACGTGGAATGGGTCCATGACTTCCACAGCATCGGGTAGTTCCTCGGCGGCGGCTGTTTTGAACCCGGAGAATCCGTCCATCGCGACGACTTCGATGGCATCGCGCCAGGACTTGGGGCGGGCGGCCAGCCATTGTTTGAAGACTTGTTTCGACCGGCCGGGCACTATGTCGAGTAGGCGTGCTGGGCCTGTTCCCTGGCTGATCGGGGTGAGATCGATGACGACCGTGACGTATTTGTCCCCGCGTCTGGTGTGTCGCCACACGTGTTCGTCGACGCCGATGACTGTGACGTTGTCGAAGCGAGTCGGATTGCTGATGAGTACTCGTTGTCCTTCGGCCAGGACCGCGGAGTTCGCGGTATGCCAGGACACCGCGAGCTTCTTCGCGATCACGGACATGGTGTCGTGATCAACAACGAGAGCACGCAGTGCCCAATCGAGTCCAGCTCGCGAGATCTTGGCCCGGGCTGGCGCCGCGGTGGTGGTGTCCTGGCGCCACACGTGGCCGCATTCGATGCACTTGTAGCGACGCAGGCGAATATGCAGTGTCGTGGGCCTGTGCCCGAAGGGTTCGTGTGCCAGTCGACGCAGAACAGTGTCGCGGACTTCGCCGTGGCCGCTACATCGTCGGCACCATTCATCGGTGGTGTTCGGTCGGCATTTCAGCACCGCTTTGTGGGCGGTGATGTGTTGGCCGATGCAGGTCAGGTCAAGGGTGTCGAGTCGAGCGAATGTCGTGAGGTCAGGCGTCGAGAATATAGGGTTGTCCACGTCGAGGTCTTTCGGATGGCTTGTGTGAGAACTTCCATCATCGGGAGACCTCGACGTCTATCCGGGTAGCGACTCGCCTTGTTTGAAATTCATCGGCCTACACTCTCGTTTGCGAAGAGCCAG
>NZ_JABUYE010000047.1:0-1445 GCF_014897485.1 Brevibacterium sp. FME37 | reverse complement strand
GACGTTGATACTGGAAAGGTCGGGAATCCCGGTGTGACCCAAAGCCTGACTGACCCGTTCCGCGGTGTCCTTCTCGTGATCTGTCCACCAGGGTTCCCGTCACCACCGAAAGAGAACCAGCCGGTGGGGACATGACCTCATAGGAGCGTGACTCCACACTTACAGAGTCCCGTCAACGTCCTGTCTGCCCGACCGACTGGCCCTCACCCCACCAGTCCAATGGAAAGGGCACCACCATCATGACAGGAACACCAACGAATGTGTACGCCGGGATCGATACCCACCAAAACACGAACCATGTCGGCATCACAAATGAAATCGGGAAGAAACTCGGCGACAAAGAATTCCCCACCACCAGCACCGGATACACGGCCTTACTGAACTTCATTCTCTCCTTCGGCACGATCCTCGCCGTCGGCATCGAAGGCACCGCATCTTACGGAGCCGGGGTCTGCGCTTACCTCCGATCACAGGGCGTTCTCGCCAAGGAAGTCATCCGCCCCAACCGACAGACCCGCCGGGGCGGGAAATCCGACCCTATAGATGCCTACGCCGCTGCCAAGACCGTCGCCGCTGACCTCGATGACCTTCCGATCCCGAAACTCCTCGGCGGTGCCGTCGACGGGATCCGATTGATCCTCAAAACCCGCACCACAGCCGTCAAAGCACGTACCGCGGCGATCACGCAGACCATCAACTTCCTCACCACGGCTCCCACCCAGGTGAGGGAGAAATACGCGGATCTCAAGGACCCTGACCTCCATACAACACTGGCCAAAACACGTCCGGCAGCTGACGATCACCTCGGGATCGCTTTGCGTCGCCTGGCCAAAAGAGTCGAATTTCTCACCGAAGAGATCGATGCGGCCAATCACCAGCTTGCTGACCTGACCACACAGGTGGCCCCTGCTCTGGCGGCCACGAAGAGCGTGGGGCCAATCTCCGCAGCGAAGCTGCTGGTCACAGCTGGTGAGAACCCAGAGAGGATCACGTCGAAAGCTGCGTTCGCTGCCCTGTGCGGGACCAGCCCACTCCAGGCATCGTCGGGCAAGATCACCCGGCACAGACTCAACAAAGGAGGAGACCGGCAGGCCAATAGTGCCTTGTTCGACATCGTGAAGTCGAGAATGTCCAGCGATCCACGAACGAAGGAATACGTGGCCAGACGCACCGCGGAAGCGAAATCGAAGAGAGAGATCATGAGGTGTCTCAAACGGTATGTCGCCGCCGAGGTATACACGCTCATCATCAATCCACCCATCGTTCCGGCTATCAATGACCTGCGCCCTCTGCGGGAGTCAAAGAAGATGAGCCTGAGAGTGGTGGCCGAGCATTTCAGCGTCGGTCAGGTAAAGGTTTCACGTATCGAACGCGCTGAAGCTCGTGATGACGAGTTCGCAGCGCAGTACCGGGACTTCCTTCTTCAAGCCGCTTGACATCTATAG
>NZ_JABUYE010000046.1:0-1560 GCF_014897485.1 Brevibacterium sp. FME37 | reverse complement strand
GGGGTTCTTATGTGTGCTCCTTAGAAAGGAGGTGATCCAGCCGCACCTTCCGGTACGGCTACCTTGTTACGACTTAGTCCCAATTGCCAGTCCCACCTTAGACGGCCCCCTCCACAAGGGTTGGGCCACCGGCTTCGGGTGTTACCGACTTTCGTGACTTGACGGGCGGTGTGTACAAGGCCCGGGAACGTATTCACCGCAGCGTTGCTGATCTGCGATTACTAGCGACTCCGACTTCACGTAGTCGAATTGCAGACTACGATCCGAACTGAGACTGGCTTTAAGGGATTCGCTAAAACCTCACGGTCTCGCATCTCTCTGTACCAGCCATTGTAGCATGCGTGAAGCCCAAGACATAAAGGGCATGATGATTTGACGTCATCCCCACCTTCCTCCGAGTTGACCCCGGCAGTCTCCTATGAGTTCCCACCATCACGTGCTGGCAACATAGAACGAGGGTTGCGCTCGTTGCGGGACTTAACCCAACATCTCACGACACGAGCTGACGACAACCATGCACCACCTGTACACCAACCCCAAAGGGGAAGGACTGTTTCCAGCCCGGTCTGGTGTATGTCAAGCCTTGGTAAGGTTCTTCGCGTTGCATCGAATTAATCCGCATGCTCCGCCGCTTGTGCGGGCCCCCGTCAATTCCTTTGAGTTTTAGCCTTGCGACCGTACTCCCCAGGCGGGGCACTTAATGCGTTAGCTACGGCGCGGAGAACGTGGAATGTCCCCCACACCTAGTGCCCAACGTTTACGGCATGGACTACCAGGGTATCTAATCCTGTTCGCTCCCCATGCTTTCGCTCCTCAGTGTCAGTTACAGCCCAGAGTCCCGCCTTCGCCACCGGTGTTCCTCCTGATATCTGCGCATTTCACCGCTACACCAGGAATTCCAGACTCCCCTACTGCACTCTAGTCAGCCCGTACCCACTGCACGCGCAACGTTAAGCGTTGCGTTTCCACAGCAGACGTGACCAACCACCTACGAGCTCTTTACGCCCAATAATTCCGGACAACGCTTGTACCCTACGTATTACCGCGGCTGCTGGCACGTAGTTAGCCGGTACTTCTTCTGCAGGTACCGTCACCCCAAGGGGCTTCTTCCCTGCTGAAAGCGGTTTACAACCCGAAGGCCGTCATCCCGCACGCTGCGTCGCTGCATCAGGGTTTCCCCCATTGTGCAATATTCCCCACTGCTGCCTCCCGTAGGAGTCTGGGCCGTGTCTCAGTCCCAGTGTGGCCGGTCGCCCTCTCAGGCCGGCTACCCGTCGTCGTCTTGGTGAGCCATTACCTCACCAACAAACTGATAGGCCGCGAGCCCATCCCCAACCGAAAAAACTTTCCAGCATCCCTCATGCGAAGAATGCTCATATCCGGTATTAGACCCAGTTTCCCGGGCTTATCCCGAAGTCAGGGGCAGGTTACTCACGTGTTACTCACCCGTTCGCCACTCATCCACCCAGTGCAAGCACCAGGCTTCAGCGTTCGACTTGCATGTGTTAAGCACGCAGCCAGCGTTCGTCCTGAGCCAGGATCAAACTCTCCATAAAAAAA
>NZ_JABUYE010000045.1:0-1659 GCF_014897485.1 Brevibacterium sp. FME37 | reverse complement strand
CCTCGATCCACCGATCTAGGCTGAAGCTGCACGCTGGTCTGGATTTCGGTGTTTGGGCAGGTTCCGGGCAGGAGGGATCGCCGGGCCTCGCTACCCGGAGAGTTCCACTACAAATCCTCGTATCGCGCCGTTGCTGGCTGGTCGGTCAGGCCACAGCTTGACCAGGTGGAGCATTCGCTGCAGCGAACAGGCGTGTCCATTCCGTCTCCCACGGCCAGTCTTGCGGCAGGTGAAGCCTCACCCGCCGGGCTGAGGTCGCAACTCGGGCCGGAACACTGATCAACTTGGTCCGAATAGTTGCCGTCGTGGCCTTGGTTAGCCTTTCTCCGGCGACCGTGGCTGCTGCCCGGGTGAGGTTGAACGCGATGACGGCCAACACCAGCCAGGCAGCGTTGGCATTGATCTTGCCCGACGGCAGATGCGCCAAAGCACTGTTCTTCACATCCGAATTCACCTGCTCGATCACCGCATGACCGCGATGAATCTTGTCCGCGGTGACCATATCGAGATCGCTGGTGGTGAAAAACGGGTGGAACCGGTACGTGTCGAACAAGGTCGGGGCATCGACGTCTTTCGGATTGAGCTCGGGAATCCGACGCACCACCAAACGCCCTGTGACTTGCTCGCTTTTCTTTCTCGACACGAACGCCGTGAAGTCGATCTCAGCAACCTCAGCTGATGAGATCCACCGCTGGTTGTCTTCGTCATAGATCGCGTTCGTGTACTCAATCGTCTGCCACGCGTCCTCATCGATGGCCGCGATCGTCTTCTTCACATGCGCATCCATGCGCGCGGTCACCGACACATCAGCCCCACCGGTGATCGCCGCCGTGATCGCAGCGTGTCCGTAGTAGGCCGAGTCGGCTCGAAACAGGACCCGTGCCCGGTCCAGGCCGTGTAAGCGTCGGGTTGTGGCCAGGGCGTCGCTGATGAGGCGTGCTGCCCCGCGTGGGGATCCGACCGCGCCTTCGCGCAATCGTTGAGCGGTGATAATCGGGGCCGAGGTGGGTGTGGACACGGTGGACAGGATGGCGTTGAGGCCACGGACTCCGGAGTACCCGTACCCGGAGCCTTGCTTCTGATGTCCGTGGACTTCAACGATCGTGTCGTCAACATCAACGTAGACGTAGTCGTCGGGGTCATGGGCAATCAGCGGGGCGTGGGTACTCAGGCTGGTCAGGGCGCGGGAGGCGATGGCATCGAGTTGGCGAACATGGCCGAAGGTGAATGTCCGCAGGAAGGAACCCAGGGTCGAGGGCGCGTATCGGCCGGTGAAGAGCGTGTTCATGCCGCCGTGGCGCAGCAGGGCCATGTCGTCGATGGAATCGGCACCGGCGATCATTCCCGCTACCAGCGAGGTCACCTTCGCTCCTGCATTGGCGCCTTTGTCTGTG
This sequence comes from Brevibacterium sp. FME37, assembly GCF_014897485.1. NCBI lineage: Bacteria > Bacillati > Actinomycetota > Actinomycetes > Micrococcales > Brevibacteriaceae > Brevibacterium > Brevibacterium sp. FME37. The sequence continues at coordinate 265 of NZ_JABUYE010000045.1, read as the reverse complement.
GGCACGGTGAGGTGTTTGTCGGCCAGAGTGTGGAGACCGGCTGTGTCGGCGAGGTTGAGGATCGGGAGCAGGCCGGATGCCGACACGAGGTTCGGGTCGTCGAAGGTCGCGGATATTGCTGCTGGAGTGTGAGAGACTTTCACCTACGAGATGCTCCTTGATCTGGTCGGAAATGTTGCTGTCGCAAGTTCCATTTTCCCTGATCACAGGGGCATTCTCTCTATCGGCACGCCGCTATCGGCCCAGCCTCATCGGTGGATCCAGG
>NZ_JABUYE010000044.1:0-1689 GCF_014897485.1 Brevibacterium sp. FME37 | reverse complement strand
CCTCGGGGTTTCATGATTAGGGGCGTCCAGGACCCGGACAGAGAGAAGAAAAGTGCTCCTGACCAGGGATAATGATGTTTGCGACGACATCAATATTCTCTAGAAAAGGAGCACTCTCAGAGTGAAGTCTACCCGCACCTATCCCCGCCTGCACATCGATACCGCACCCAGCAACGCCCTCGGCCACGCCGGTGGCCTCCTGCTCACCGAAACCGTGCACACCAGCAGCCTCGACCACCAGTTGAAGACGGCGCTGGCACCGTGGAAGAAGCCCTTCACCGTCCATGACCCAGCCAAGATCCTTCTCGATCTCGCGATCACGCTCGGACTCGGTGGCGACGCCCTGTCCGATACCACAGCGGTCCGCGACGAACCTGACCTGTACGGGCCGGTGGCATCGAATCCAACGATCACCAGGATCATCCAAACCCTAGCCGCCGACGTCGACCGGGGCCTGACAGCGATCAACCAAGCGCGGGCCACAGCCCGGACCCGGGTGTGGGAACTCGCCGGTCAACACGCGCCGAACCACAACGCCGATGCGCAGAACCCGTTGATCATCGACATCGATGCCAGTCTCGTCGCCTCACACAGTGAGAAGGAGAACGCGAAACCCACCTATAAGAAGGGGTTCGGATTTCATCCCCTGCTCGCCTTCATCGACCACGGGGACTGTGGGACTGGTGAGCCTGTGGCCCAGTTGCTGCGTCCTGGAAACGCGGGATCGAACACCGCTGCCGATCACATCAAGTTGGTCAAACTCATCCTCGATCAGTTGCCCGGGGCCAACCCTCGTCCGGGTAAGAGTGCCCTCATCCGCACCGACACCGCCGGTGGCACCCATGACTTCCTCGAGTTCCTCACGAAGCGGCGTCTGTCTTATTCGGTGGGCTGGATGCTGCCAGGCAACACTCCCGACTTGTATCGGCAACTGTCGGAACTCGGCGCGTGGGAGCCAGCCTATGACACCAACGGTGAACCCCGCGACGGTGCTGATGTGGCCGAGTTGACCGGGGTGCTCGACCTGGCCGGCTGGCCGGAAGGAATGCGGATCATTGTCCGGCGTGAGCGTCCTCATCCGGGTGCCCAGTTGCGCTTTGATGATGTCGACGGGTACCGGGTCACCGCGTTCGCGACGAACACGAAGGGCGGGCAGTTGGCGGATCTGGAAGTCCGTCACCGATCCAGAGCCAGGTGTGAGGATCGGATCCGCATCGCCAAGGACTCGGGGTTACGCAACTTCCCGTTGAAGGGATTCGATCAGAACCAGATCTGGTTAGCTGTTGTCGCATTGGCTGGAGAGCTTGAAGCGTGGAAGTCGTTGCTGGCGTTTCCGACCAACGACATCCGCAAGTGGGAGCCGAAGAAGCTGCGCATGCACGTCTACGCAGTCCCGGCGACGATCGCGAGAACAGCACGCCGGGCCGTGGTGCATATGAAGGAGACTGCCCGCTGGGCCGGGACCATCGTTGCTGGCCTCGACCGGTTGCGGAGTCTGCCGCGGCCAGCCCCAGGATAGAGCCGTGGAGTCCGTGTTCGTTCGAGTTGAGGAAAGCGCTGGGGTTGGATCCCCGCCAGGCCGTGGCGACACACGGTGATCGTGTCATGCTCGAATGGCAGAATCAGTGTCAGTACGCGGCAACGGAGCCGGAATCATGGGCAACCAGCTACCCATGAAAAATCGAGGCT
>NZ_JABUYE010000043.1:0-1848 GCF_014897485.1 Brevibacterium sp. FME37 | reverse complement strand
ACCAGGATCACGAATCCCGCTAGCTCGGGTGTCCACAAAACCAGGCTAACCTCAGCATTGGTGTGGGTTGGTGTCATTGCGGCGGTCCTGGGAGTAGTTGGGTTTGTCTGCGCCGCGGTGGTGAAGTTCGGCATTCGCTTTATCCGCACACCGAGTAGTAGGTCTTAGTAGTACTAGGTCAGGGTCAAAGCGGCGCTGGGTTGGACAGATCTGTCAGCGAATGCACCCTACCGTTTAACAATTTTGTTGAGCTCGCATACCTGATGGACAGAATTGGAAACTGTTTTCGCTGAGTCAGCTCTCTAGCGGTCATCTGGGTCCCGCTCGTCAGAGATGGTTGCCCTGCCTTCGAGTTCGCTCGACAATTCGCGGATAAGGCGGTTGCCTTCATCGATAAACCATTGGTGATTCTCTTCGGAGTCCCACCCCGAATCTGGGTAATCGACGACGGGGTTGAAGTGAGAGCTCCAGAAGTCCATGTAAGCATGGAGATCGTCGGCCAGGTCCGCTGAAATTGGGAGGTCTGAAGTCCCCACTGCAATGTCGTCGGTGTCATGGCTCCACAGCGGTTCCTTCCGCCCCCAGTCGGGAAAGAATCGAATCTCGATTGGCGAGTTCATAGAACACAACTCTGCGTGCGGCTTCGCCGGATTACGCAGGGACTTTCTCTTTTCAGCTTCCCGAACGAATGAGAGCCCCAAGGACCAACCAAGCGGTACAAGGGCAATCGGAACACAGACCACCGAAACCACGACCGCTGCCACATAGGCGCTTATCCAACCATCCTCGATCGTGCCTGCCCACAACCATACGAAAATGCAGAAGCCGACAAGGAGTATGGACACGGACGCTACTGCGATGTATGCGATCTTCGCGCCTTTGGATTCAGGAATCAAAATTCGTTCTCCTCTCTCAGGTGTGCTGGCGGCATGTCCGATGTTCCGAATCACGGGTTTCGTCTGCGGATGATAGTTATTCTTATCGGCAAGGGCGGCGCCGTCGTTGTGTGAATTGTCGACTGCCTCCGCCGCTCGTTCGTCGCAGTGTTGTAAGTGTGTGCCACGGATCGTTGAGGCCGGTGTGGCATATTGAGATCAGACCATAATGGCAGGGGTATAGGGGAGATTCGCGGTGAGCAATAGTGACTCGGTGCACATGATGATCATAGCCACTGACGAATCGGTAGAGCTGTATCACATGGAAGATGTGCAGTGGGTGGAGTGGGTGCTACTCGGCTGGTTCGTCGTTGGTGCCGCCATCGCGGTCTGGTTCCTGACCATCATCGTGAAAAGGCAACACGCATGGTTGCCGCTCACTCTCCTCGGTGTCGCCTCTGTGAGCCTGATCGCCGGGGGATTCTGGGTCCAGTTGGGCTCCGGAGCTTATAGGGACAGTGAGGCACTGTGGGCCTGCCCTTCGGGTCTCAACGCTATGCGAATCACCGAAGCGAACGGATATCCGTTGTCGGATGGAATCGTTCGATGTCGTGCCGACGCGAAAAGGAACGTGGCAGTCGGCGCAGCGATGGCGGGCGCGGGGGTAATTCTGGCATTCGGTTCGCCTCTCGTCGGTCGACGTCCAAAGGCAGTGGTGCCCGCATAGCCGGGCGGAGTTGCAAGCCAACTTCGCATGTCGTCGCTAGTCAATTTTTCTTCTCGGGACTGATGCAAGGAGAGGTGACAATTCAAGTGTCACGCTGCGAGGGCAGCTGGCTCTATGATTGCTTCGTACTCTACTGGTGTCAATCGACCCAACCGGGCTTGTCGGCGACGTCGGTGATATGTCCGTTCGATCCAGGTCACGATCGCGATTCTTAACTGGTCTCTCGTGGCCCACCGGCGGCGGTCG
>NZ_JABUYE010000042.1:0-2421 GCF_014897485.1 Brevibacterium sp. FME37 | reverse complement strand
GTGCGCCACGAGGCGCTGTTGAACCGAGTGGAGGTGAGAGACCACCACCGCCTGGCTGTCGCAGCAGCCAGGTGAAGTTGAGGGCAGCCTGAACTCCGGGATGGGAGCGAGGGCGGGAAGCAGCCCTGACAACGCCGAGACGATTCCAGTACTGCCAGATGGGTCGGGCTCGGCTAACACGACGGAGAGGTACACGCATAGGAACCAGTGTCCGAACGCTCCTCAAGTCAGACCACCGACTCGAAATCTGGTGGATCGGGGTCGGGTTGCATCGCAGACCGAGGCTGGTGTGCCAGTCGAGGGAACTTCCGGATCGGAGAATGTCGCCGGTCCGGGAGGCCATAGTGAAAGCCTGCGGCGTAGCTATGGCGAGGATGCAGGAGTAAAGCTGGGTACCGATCCCGTCAATCGGTTGAATAGTGAACGTGGGAACCCCGCCGCTGGTCCCTGCTGACCACGGATTCCATGCGTGGTCGGCAGGGAAGGTCCGTCGCCGACTGATACCAGTGGTGTGGGGGCGGAGAGTCCGTAGTAGTCCGAGGTCGGGAAAGCCGACCACATGGCGAAGGGACTCAGTGCCGATTCCGCAATGAAAGTAGGGATGAAAAGGAGGGACACCGGTGAATACGGGTGTGTCGGGGCCAGTCGATATTACTTCGGCATGGCATCGAGTACTTACGATCCAGACGAAATTGCACCAATGGGCGCGCACCGATCCGGGGCGTGTCTTCGATGATGTGTTCAACCTTGTCCACGATCCGGCCTTCCTCGTAGCAGGGTGGGATCGAGTGCGGGGTAACAAGGGCGGTCGGACTGCTGGAGTCGATGGGGTCGCACCCCGGTCCCTGCTTCATGGTCAGGCCGTTGAGGTGCTCACTATGATTCGCCGCCAGGTGAAGACTGGTGAGTTCCGACCCTTGCCGGTGCGTGAGCGCAGGATCCCGAAGTCGAATGGGAAGACTCGTTCGTTGGGGATTCCAACGCTGGCCGACAGAGTGGTGCAGGCGTCGCTGAAGTTGGTGCTGGAACCGATCTTCGAGGCGGACTTCTATCCGTCCTCGTATGGGTTTCGGCCGCGTCGGCGTGCGCAGGACGCGATTGCTGAGATTCATAAGTTCACGTCGAGGCCTTTGAATTATGAGTGGGTCTTCGAGGCTGATATCACTGCGTGTTTCGACGAGATCGATCACACTGGTCTGATTCAGCGTTTGCGTGGACGAATCACGGACAAAAGGGTCCTGGCTCTGGTCAGAAGGTTCCTCAAGGCAGGCATCCTCAGCGAGGATGGTGTCAATAGGAACACTCACACCGGCACCCCGCAAGGAGGGATACTTTCACCACTTCTGGCCAATATCGCCTTGTCTGGGCTTGATGATCACTTCCAAAAGAAGTGGGAGTCGCTGGGTCCGAGCTGGACGCGAGCGAAACTGCGCCGTAGGGGCATCCCGGTGATGAAGCTGATCCGGTACGCGGATGACTTCGTTGTCCTTGTCCACGGTTCGGTCGAGCACGTGGAGGCACTGTGGCACGAGGTGGCTGAAGTGCTCGCGCCGATGGGTTTGCGCCTATCGGTGGAGAAAACGAAAGTGACTCACATTGATGAGGGGTTCGACTTCTTGGGCTGGCGCATCCAGCGTCGGATGAAGAGGGGAACCAGCGGTCAGGCTCAGGTGTATACGTATCCGTCGAAGAAGTCTCTGGCTTCGATCAAGGAGCGTATTCGCGGTCTGACTCGCAGAGCGCAACATCGGACGCTGGCCGATCTTCTCCGCCGGGTGAACCCGGTGTTGAGAGGGTGGTGTGCGTATTTCCAGCATGGGGTGTCGAAAGCGACATTCAGTTACGTTGACCATTACGCGTTCTGGCGGATCGTCAATTGGTTGAATAAGCGTCACCCCAAGCTGAATAAGCATACTGTGGTGCGTCGTTTCCTCCCTGGATGGGAGATACGGACGGAAGGAGTCGAGTTCTTCCGGGCCTGTCGGGTTCCAGTGACTCGCTATCGGTTCCGGGGAACTCGTATTCCCACGCCATGGGACAGTGCTGCGGCTTGATTGGCATGGAGAGCTGGATGCTCAGGAATGGGCACGTCCGGTTCGGAGGGCGGGCCGGGGAAACTTACCAGTCGTGAGGCTGGCAGAGCGCCCCGGTCCGACCCTACTCGGAGCACCATACGAATGAGGGCAAGCTGTACCTCTGCGCGGTCAAGGACGCCTACTCCTCGCGCGTCGTCGGATATTCGATCAGTTCGAGGATGAAGGCCCGGTTGGCTGTTGATGCCCTCGAGATGGCTGTGGCCAGGCGCGGTGATGTGGCCGGATGCGTGACGCACAGCGACCGCGGCAGCCAATTCCGGTCGAAGAAATTCACTCGGGCTTTGGCCCGTCATGGCATCATCGGGTCGATGGGACGAGTCGGCGC
>NZ_JABUYE010000041.1:0-3136 GCF_014897485.1 Brevibacterium sp. FME37 | reverse complement strand
CCAGGCGGTGGTGGTCTCTCACCTCCACTCGGTTCAACAGCGCCTCGTGGCGCACGATGTCGGTCAGCCAGAGCTGATTCGGGGCATCGGCTCGGAACTCGTGTCTGGTCTTCCCATCGGCGTCGACAACCGCGCACAGATCGTCGTGGACGGGCGGGCCGGGTTTCTTCCCGTTCTTAGCCCGGCCCTTGCCGAAGGCCGAGAACCAGGCATTGGTCGAGCACAACCGCCACGCGGTGCGCACCGCCATGGGTTGGCCAGCGGCATCAGCTTCGTCTGCCAGGTACCGATACCCGAACTCGGGGTCGTCCTGATGGGCGTCGAAGAGGGCGTTGGCCCGATACGCCTCGGTGACGTCGGCTTCGGGAATCGGTGCTTCCAGCCACCGGTAGTAGGGCTGGCGGGAGAGCTTCAAAACCCGGCACGACACCGCAACGGGGATTCCGTCGGCGGCGAGCTCTCTCACGAGCGGGTAGAGCCTTTTGACGGCAGATTCGCCTGCGATAGATACGCGGCGGCACGGCGTAGGACCTCGTTCTCCTGCTCCAGCAGGCGGGTCCGCCGACGCAGTTCTCGCAGTTCGGTTGATTCGTCGGTGGTGTTGCCGGGTTTGTTGCCGGCATCAATCTCGGCTTGGCGGACCCATTTGGTGATGGTGGCTTCGTGGACGCCGAAGTCCTTGGCGATCTGGGCAATTGTTGTGTTCTTGTCGCGGCCCATCACGACGCGGACGACGTCATCGCGGAATTCTTGTGGGTAGGGCTGTGGCATGGTGTCTATCCTTCCAGGCTTGCTTGTGTACAAGCCAGATTAGATGTCACCAAACCCTGCATCAGTCCCCTCTGCTTGGTTGATGAAAGGTGCCACCTGGGTCACCCCGATCTGGGAACTTACTTTTCCGCTCATTTACGTTTTACCCGCACGATGGGGAGTCCGCGGCCTCAGTGTCGTCAAGATTTTCCACCTGGGAGTTGCTGCCATCATGGAGCTTCCGCGATTCGTGTGGGGTTTCACCGGTTCCCATGCAGCCGTTAAGTACGTGATTCGCAGCTCAGAACGGGGGGAGAAGAGGTTGTCGAAACTCGAGTATTCGGCGCTAGGATCTGCTGCCGTCGTGACCTACATGAGTGGAGTGCACGCGGCGACTTTGAGGGCTCTTCGTAATTGAGAGTGTAGATCGGTGATTCCAGAACACGGCGCGTCGCTGCCCGGATAGACGTCGAGGTCTTCCGATGATGGAAGTTCTCACACAGTCCATCCGAAAGACCTCGACATGGCCAAGCCTACTTTCTCGACCCCTGACCTCACGACATTCTGCCGACTCGACACCCTCGACCTCGCCTGCATCGGCCAGCACATCACCGGGCACAGGGCCATCCTGGAATGCCGGCCCAACACTGCTGATGACTGGTGCCGTCGGTGCGGTGGCCACGGGATCATTCGCGACACCGTCGTCCGCCAGCTGGCCCACGAACCCTTCGGCCACCGGCCGACCACGCTTCATATTCGCCTCCGCCGTTACAAATGCGTCGAGTGCGGCCGCGTATGGCGTCAAGACACTACAGCTGCGGCACCACCACGAGCGAAGATCTCTCGAACCGGCCTCGACTGGGCGCTGCGTGCTCTCGTCATCGACCACGACACCGTGTCCGTGATCGCAAGCAAACTTGCCGTGTCTTGGCACACCGCGAACTCCGCAATCCTCGCTGAAGGTCGCCGGCTGTTGATCAACGACCCGACCCGTTTCGGCGGGGTCACCGTGATCGGCGTCGACGAGCACGTATGGCGGCACACCCGGCGTGGCGACAAGTACGTCACCGTCATCATCGACCTCACCCCGATCAGCCAGGCCACAGGCCCAGCACGTCTGCTCGACATGGTGGCTGGCCGTTCGAAGCAGGTGTTCAAGCAATGGTTGAAAGCCCGTCCGAAGGACTGGCGTGATGGCATCGACGTCGTCGCGATGGACGGATTCTCCGGCTTCAAAACAGCCTCAGTTGAGGAACTGCCCGACGCTGTCGAAGTCATGGACCCCTTCCACGTCGTCAAGCTCGCCGGTGATGCTCTCGATGATGTTCGTCGTCGTATTCAGCAGGAGACAACTGGCCATCGTGGACGAGCGAAAGACCCCTTGTATCGAGCGAGGAGGACTCTGCACACAGGCGCTGATCTGCTCACGACCAAGCAGCAGGAGAGGATCGCGGGCCTGTTCGCCGATTCGAGTTTCACCGAAGTCGAAGTCACCTGGGCTGTTTACCAAGACATTGTGAACGCCTACCGAATCGCCGACCGGAACGAGGGCAAGAAGCTCTTGAGAACGGTCATCGACGCACTGACGACGAAACTGCCGACAGGGCTGGTTGAGCTCAAACGGTTGGGAAGGACTCTGAAGCGTCGAGCTGCTGATGTGCTCGCGTTCTTCAGCCGACCGGGAACGTCCAATGGTCCGACTGAAGCGATCAACGGCAGGCTTGAACACCTCCGCGGGTCTGCTCTGGGGTTCCGTAACATCACCCACTACATCGCCAGGTGTCTGCTCGAGTCCGGTGGCTTCAGACCGGTTCTACACTCTCAATTACGATGAGCCACTTTGAGGCAGAGAGATATCGAACGCAGACGAGGGCTCAAAGGTACTTCTCAACTTCCGGTCGATGATGGAAGTGTCGAGTTCAAATGGAGCGCTCCGAAACGCCACGATATTGATTCAAACACGGCTCCGGTGATCATCTTCGAAGCTGGCCTCGGCAGTGCGTTGGAGGCGTGGACCTGGGTATCTGAAGAGCTTTCAAACGATTTCCACGTACTTTCCTACCATCGGGGAGGGTACGGGTTGAGTACGACAAAGCTCCTTTCAGGCGACATCATCGAAGCTCTTCTTGACCATATTGAATCCAATGGCCCGATCGTGGTGGTCGGTCATTCCTTCGGTCTAGTTAAAATCGCAGACTATCTTCACCGAGAGCTGCGGGGTCGCCAGCTCTCCAGAGTCGTCCTCGTTGATGGTACCGATCCTGAGCTTCTGCACATTAACCGCAGCGATCGTCAGCGAGCTGCCAAATACCTCCAGTCGCAGTGTGGTTCTGAGGTTCCCCGCAAGTCGTGGACACGTGTGCTACGTCACGCAGCCTGCGTAGAC
>NZ_JABUYE010000040.1:0-3269 GCF_014897485.1 Brevibacterium sp. FME37 | reverse complement strand
GGGTGTGGGTGGTGTTTGGTAGTGGTTTGAGAATCGTATAGTGGACGCGAGCATCAACAGCCCGATTTGTGTCGGGTTGTTATGTAATGTGATTTTTCTTGTGAAATCTTTAGTGTGAAATTTTCGCACACACGCATATGACCGTCTTTGATGTGGTGGTATGAGTGTGTAAGAGCGCATGGTGGATGCCTTGGCATCAGGAGCCGATGAAGGACGTGGAAATCTGCGATAAGCCTCGGGGAGCCGATAAACGGGCTGTGATCCGAGGGTGTCCGAATGGGGAAACCCCGCCGCATGAGAGTGTGGTGACCCGCATCTGAATATATAGGGTGTGTGGGGGGAACGCGGGGAAGTGAAACATCTCAGTACCCGTAGGAAGAGAAAATAAAACATGATTCCGGGAGTAGTGGCGAGCGAAACTGGATGAGCCTAAACCGTGTGCGTGTCAAACGTGCTGGTGTTGCGTATGCGGTGTTGTGGGGTATGCGTGTTCGGTCCAGCATGACTAGGACGTTGAGTGTGTTGCGTGTAGTCGAAGCTGGTGGGAAACAGTACCGGAGTGGGTGAGAGTCCCGTAGGCGAAACATGTGGCCCCGACGTTGTGCATACACCCGAGTAGCACGATACTCGTGGAATGTCGTGTGAATCTGCCAGGACCACCTGGTAAGGCTAAATACTTCCTGATGACCGATAGCGGATAGTACCGTGAGGGAATGGTGAAAAGTACCCCGGGAGGGGAGTGAAATAGTACCTGAAACCATGTGCTTACAATCCGTCAGAGCCTCCTTGTTGGGGTGATGGCGTGCCTTTTGAAGAATGAGCCTGCGAGTTAGCGGTGCGTGGCGAGGTTAACCCGAGAGGGGTAGTCGTAGCGAAAGCGAGTCCGAATAGGGCGTTTCAGTCGCGTGTCCTAGACCCGAAGCGGAGTGATCTAGCCATGGGCAGGGTGAAGCGTGTGTAAGAGCGCGTGGAGGCCCGCACCCACTTCAGTTGAAAATGGAGGGGATGACCTGTGGTTAGGGGTGAAAGGCCAATCAAACTCTGTGATAGCTGGTTCTCCCCGAAATGCATTTAGGTGCAGCGTTGCGTGGTTCTTGCCGGAGGTAGAGCTACTGGATGGCTGATGGGCCCCACCGGGTTACTGACGTCAACTAAACTCCGAATGCCGGTAAGGTTCAGCGTGGCAGTGAGACAGTGGGGGATAAGCTTCATTGTCGAGAGGGAAACAGCCCAGACCATCAACTAAGGCCCCTAAGCGTGTGCTAAGTGGGAAAGGATGTTCAGTTGCGAAGACAACCAGGAGGTTGGCTTAGAAGCAGCCATCCTTGAAAGAGTGCGTAATAGCTCACTGGTCAAGTGATTGAGCGCCGATAATGTAGCGGGGCTAAGTACACCGCCGAAGTTGTGGCAGCATCCCGATGAGCCGTAATGGTGGGGTGTTGGGTAGGGGAGCGTCGTGCTGGCAGTGAAGTCGCCGTGTGAACGAGTGGTGGAGCCGGTACGAGTGAGAATGCAGGCATGAGTAGCGAAAGACGGGTGAGAAACCCGTCCACCGGATGACCAAGGGTTCCAGGGCTAGGCTAATCCGCCCTGGGTAAGTCGGGACCTAAGGCGAGGCCGACAGGCGTAGTCGATGGACAACCAGTTGATATTCTGGTACCGACGCATAACCGTCAATACTAAAACACGTGATACTAACCATGTCATATGCCCGTGATGTCTTCGGATGTCTGGTTGGTGTGTGGTGTGGGACCTGAGTGTGGAGTCGGTAAGCGCGAGGTGTGACGCAGGAAGGTAGCCAGGCCACGCGATGGTAGTCGTGGTCTAAGGTCGTAGCACGTGGGGGTAGGTAAATCCGTCCCCACATAGTGTGTGAGAGCTGATGGGCGCCCCATTTTGGTGGGGTGATCTGGTGATCCTATGCTGCCGAGAAAAGCATCGGCGTGAGGTTGTGTGTTGCCCGTACCCTATAACCGACACAGGTGGTCAGGTAGAGAATACTAAGGTGATCGAGAGAATCGTGGTTAAGGAACTCGGCAAAATGCCCCCGTAACTTCGGGAGAAGGGGGACCATCCTGGTGAAGCCAACGTGCTTGGTGATGTGCTGGTGGTGGTCGCAGAGGCCAGAGAGAAGCGACTGTTTATTAAAAACACAGGTCCGTGCGAAGATGTAAGTCGATGTATACGGACTGACGCCTGCCCGGTGCTGGAAGGTTAAGAGGACTCGTTAACTGTTTTAGGACAGTGAAGCGGAGAATTTAAGCCCCAGTAAACGGCGGTGGTAACTATAACCATCCTAAGGTAGCGAAATTCCTTGTCGGGTAAGTTCCGACCTGCACGAATGGCGTAACGACTTCTCTGCTGTCTCAACCACGAACTCGGCGAAATTGCATTACGAGTAAAGATGCTCGTTACGCGCAGCAGGACGGAAAGACCCCGAGACCTTCACTATAGTTTGGTATTGGGATTCGGTGTGGTTTGTGTAGGATAGGTGGGAGACTGTGAGGCCTCAACGCTAGTTGGGGTGGAGTCGTCAAGTGAAATACCACTCTGACTATACTGGATTTCTTAACTTCGGACCCTGATCGGGTTCAGGGACAGTGCCTGATGGGTAGTTTAACTGGGGCGGTTGCCTCCTAAAGAGTAACGGAGGCGCCCAAAGGTTCCCTCAGCCTGGTTGGCAATCAGGTGTCGAGTGTAAGTGCACAAGGGAGCTTGACTGTGAGACGGACGTGTCGAGCAGGAGCGAAAGCTGGGACTAGTGACCCGGCCATGGCTTGTGGAAGCGTGGTCGCTCAACGGATAAAAGGTACCTCGGGGATAACAGGCTGATCTTGCCCAAGAGTCCATATCGACGGCATGGTTTGGCACCTCGATGTCGGCTCGTCGCATCCTGGGGCTGTAGTCGGTCCCAAGGGTTGGGCTGTTCGCCCATTAAAGCGGTACGCGAGCTGGGTTTAGAACGTCGTGAGACAGTTCGGTCCCTATCCGCTGCGTGCGTAGGAAATTTGTGGAGGCCTGTCCTTAGTACGAGAGGACCGGGACGGACGAACCTCTGGTGTGCCAGTTGTACCGCCAGGTGCATGGCTGGTTGGCTACGTTCGGGAAGGATAACCGCTGAAAGCATCTAAGCGGGAAGCCTGCTTCGAGATGAGATTTCCAACCCACTTTGTGGGGTGAGGTGTCCTATAGATTATGGGTTTGATAGGCCGGGTATGGAAGCACTGTGAGGTGTGGAGTTGACTGGTACTAATACGCCGATCACTCAT